>JAQBDA010000355.1:0-8877 GCA_032124675.1 Chloroflexota bacterium | reverse complement strand
AAATACAGGTGATTTACTAAACCGAGCTCGGCACCCCAAATATTAACCTGCTGGGGCGAGTAGCTGCTGACACAATGGATGACATAGTAGGACAATCGTAGGACGATGGTGTTAATAATCATAGGAAATGATTGACTTAATGGAGATTAAGACCCGAAAACAGGCGTGGTTTTCGAACCAGTCAGGATGATTTGAAGTATTATCCGCATTGGATGATGGTTTTTCTCATATTAAATACCCATCCTATCTCTTCTAAGCAGTAGGTTGTGGGTTCGAATCCCGCCAGGGGCGCTTGAAAACCCCTTCCTGTCTAGTCAGTATGTAAGACATTATTCGTTGACTGGTCAGCAAGGGGTATAGGAATTTGTTATTTTTAAGTGTTCTTGGTAAGTAGGACAATGGCGATGGAAATATTGGAGTGATTGGATGAAAACTGTTACTGGCATGTTCTCCACGGACATAATGGAGATCTTGGACAGCATGAATGACCTGACCGTCTGTTTTCGTGGCAGGTGGTCAAATAACGGTAAGTTTAATTGATTGGTGATCTTCGTGCGCAGACGACATTCGTCTCCATAATAGGGTATTGCATACTTGAAACTGGGTTTTGTTATGGTTTTCGTAGCTGCACTCGGCGCAATCTTTTCCGAAGTGGAGTTTACAGACCACAGTCGGTCTGTGATTATCGCCATTCAGAATGGATGGAATATATAACCAATGGTGCTAGTTTAGAAAAGTCATGAGATACACTTCTCCAAAAGTCGGCGAGACCCAAGGAGCGTGTAGTCATGACTACCGAAGATTTTATCATCGACCTGTTTTGCCGCGTGGATGATCGGATGCCCGAGGCGCAAAAACACACTCAGGCCAGCCTGTATCCCAGCGAAGTGGTCACGATTGCCATTCTGTTTTCGCTCAAAGGCGTTGGGAATCGGGCCATCTATCGCTGGCTCGAGCGCGACTATCAGGTGCTGTTCCCGCAACTGCCCTGTCGCACGCGTTTGTTTCGGCTGTTCATTACCCATCGACACTGGACCCAGTGCTTTATGGCTGAGCCTTCCTTGATCGGCCTGATCGACTCGTACGGCATCGAGCTGCTCCATCCGCGCCGCGAAGGTCGCAGTGAGCAGCAGATCGGCAAGAAAGGGCTCTCGAACCGGCGCTGGATCGTTGGCGGCAAGCTGGCCTACGTCCTCAATCATCTCGGGCTGGTCGTGGATTGGGACGTCGACACCGCCAACGTCTACGACGGCAGTGCCTTCCAGGACCTGGCCGAGCGCAATGCCGAGCGCATGGTCCTGTTCAGTGACGAAGGCTTTGCCAAAACAGATTGGCAACCGGAGAACCTGCGCCTTTGCCGGCAGGGCGAATGGAACACCCGCATGATCGTCGAAACGGTGCTGTCTATGCTGACGCTGGTGTGCCATTTCAAGAAAGTGATGCATCGGGTCTGGGCCTATTTTGAGAGCCGGCTGGCTTACACTATGGCGATGTTTAATCTGCTGGTCCAATGGGACGGGATCCAGGTGGACGATGACGGCAGCGTGCACTTCTCGCTGGCTCGGTTCAGCCTGTGTAACCGGCACCAAAGGTTATATAGTTTATAAGCGTCTGATAACCGACTCTCGGATGATCAGCTTTGATTGGAATTTCGGAAGAGTGACAGATTTCCCTTGTAATAATTGAACTAACGCCTGACCAACCGCTTCTCCGATCTCTAATGGTGGGCGCCGAACGGATGTCAAGGGAGGTATCATATAAGCTGAGGGGGCTTGGTCGTCAAATCCTACAAGAGACACGTCGTCAGGCACACGCAGCCCTCGCCGGTATAACGCTAACCTGGCGCCGTAAGCCATCTGGTCGTTGGCAGCAAATATGGCGCTGAAAATATGGCCGCGCATCAGCAGCATTTCGACAGCCATCACACCAGACGGTTCGGTGAAATCCCCCTCGATAATCAAATCTGGGTTTGGTTCAATCCCGGATTCTCTAAGGGCCATTAAATGGCCATCCTGTCTTTCTATGGCATCCTGGTGGTTTTTTAGTCCTGTAATGTGAGCAATCCGCTGGTGTCCTGATTGGATAAGATATTGGGTTGCAGTCTGGGCAGCATTAAAATCATCAAAGGGCAGGCATTGCTCCTTTAAGTCTGGAATATCCCTTCCAACGATGATCATTGGGATTTGGCTGGCAATTTCGATCAATATCTCTTCAGGAGCATGCCCGTTCAATAAAATCAAGCCATCCACCTGGCGCTGTATGAACATATTCAAGGCGATCAGATCTTTTTCTGCATCCCAACCGCCGTCGGCGAAGAGTGGAGAATAACCGCTACCATCAATGCCTTTCAGGATTCCCCGTAGAATGACATCATAGAACGGGCTGCCGATGAGTTGAGTGAGCACACCAATGGTCCTGGAGTGACCGCCTGCCAGACCTTGAGCAAAGAGGTTGGGTTTATAGTTAAGCTCAGCAATTACCCCCAATACTTTTTCGCGGGTTTCCGGGGCTACCGGAGCAGTACTATTGATCACCCGCGAGACGGTGCTGATGGAAACGTTGGCTCGTTCAGCGATATCTTGTATGGTTATGTTTTTAGCAAGTTCCATTTCGACCTCAATCTCTATGGATATTATATACTGAAAACGCTTTCAGTCAATTGCCACTTTGCCCCTTTGTGGTTGATTGAAGGAGTGAAATACTGCGAAGAAACATTAATGTTCACCCAATCTATTGACACAGGACAAAAATCATGCTAATATAAATGAAAGCGCTTTCATTTATATTAGCCGGTTGCCCATTGATACATGGAAGCGTTTTCACAATGAGAGAATCTGGCAATTCTCTATGCACTGGATAAATAACCCATATGTCGCATTCTGGCAGTGGATTGCGAGGTAAGGAGGTGAACTCAATATATATCCGTGTACTCCCCGCCACTTTCAGCTTTGTATTAACCTGCGAAATGACAACCTATAATAAAGGAGAGAATTCGAGATGCGAAAGATAATCTTGCCCGTTGTGTTACTTCTAGTGCTTTTGAGCCTAGTACTGAGCGCATGCGCAAGCTCCGCCACACCTGCCCCGGCTGACACCCAGGCACCTGCAGAAGGCGGTGCACCTGCTGCTGATGAGAAGGTGACCCTGAGAGTCCTGGTACACCAGAATCCACCTATGGTGGAATATATGGAAGCTTTTAATCAAAAGTTTCAGGAGAAATATCCCAACGTAACAGTCGATATGTCGGTAGTAAACGCCAATGATCTCAGCACAGTCACCCAGACCCGTTTGACTGCCAATGATGTAGATGTTGTCGATATGTTCGGCTTTGCCAACGCTGCCCGGCCCTATATGAAGAATGCTGATCCGCCGAACTGGCAGACATTGATTGAGGCTGGTTATTTGCTGGATCTTTCTGACCAGCCGTTTTTGGCTAATTACTATCCAGCTTCAATCGAAGACGCTGGTACATACGATGGCAAGGTATATCAGATCAATGGTGGGACCGTATCCTACAGCGGTATCTACTACAACAAGGACCTGTTCGCTCAAAATAATGTAGATGTCCCCACCACATGGAGTGAGTTGGTCGCAGCCTGTGAGACTTTCGCGGCCGCCGATATCCCCTGCATGACCGCCGGTGGCAAGGACGGCTGGCCTATCTGTGTGGGCGCCTATGGTTTGATCGGCTCGATCTATCCTGACCAGGCTGCCCTGGTTGAGGGTCTCTGGAACGGCTCGATCAAGTGGGACGATGCCAAGTCGATGGAAATGTGGGAAAAGATGAAGGTTTACGCTCAGGATATGATGGAAGCAGGTGCCAGCGGGATTGCCGGCGATGCTGCTCCGGGACGCTTTGCGTCCGGCGCGGTAGCGATGTTCTCTGGTGGTACCTGGTATGCGGCGGCAATCGAAGAGGCTGAGCCGGCCTTTGAGTGGGGTTATATCCCCTTCCCGGGTAGCGACATCGCCGAAGACAATAAGTATCTATTTGGAAAGTACGATCAGGGTTGGGCGATTGCAGCCAAATCCCCCAATACAGAGACCGCCCTCCTGTACTTATCTGAATTTTCTGATCCAGCAAGCTACCAGGAATGGGTCAATGCGGTAGGCTTCTTTCCTACCCAGCCGGGAGCCACTTTGGATACCCAGATCGGCCAGGAAGTCGCACCCTACCTTGGAAATTTCAAGGTTGGTTATGAGCAGTACTGGGTCGGACCAAAGGGTGCCGGTCAGTATGCTAACCCCTATGCTTCTTACTACAAACCATTCGGTGAATTTGATGATCCTCAGGAACTGGCCAATAAAGTTCAAGCCGACCTGCAGTCCGGCTTGGATGCCAACCAATAATTCATAGTCTGCTGTCCCCGTAGGCTTCTCGTCGTTATGCGAGAAGCCTACTCATCTCTCGATAATAAGGAGGCCTATTATGACGACGGGTTATCACTTCGGTAGTGGGTGGGGAAGGTATATTCCTTATTTCTTCCTTCTTCCGGGGCTTTTACTTTACCTGCTCATTGCTTTGGGGCCTTCCGTGGCAACCAGCGTGTTCTCATTTACGGACGCGACTGGCATCCGCGGCGCGCCTGTCAACTGGATTGGGTTGGAGAACTACCGGGAATTCCTTTTTCTGGGTCGGGCTTCGCAGGATAACTACGCTGCGCTTGGCCGGACATTAGTGTTCTGTTTCTTTGTAACCACCATCCAGTTTGGACTGGGTTTACTCGTGGCAGTCCTCGTCAACCAGCGATTAAGAGGCACTTCTATTTTCCGCACATTGTTCTTCCTGCCGGTGATCTTAGGTGCAGTCATCCAGGGATTGATCTGGTCGCTCTTCCTTTACCCCTTGGGTGGCCCGATGGCACGCATACTGGAATTCTTCGGGACAAGTTCTGAATTTCTTGGGGGACAACCAAATGAAGCCTTCGCCTGGATCATCTTTGTTCAGATTTGGGCCAATATGGGCTTCACGATGGTCATCTTCCTGGCAGGTTTGCAAACCATCCCTGATGATCTCTACGAGGCTGCTCGCATCGATGGCGCCAGCAGCTGGCAAGTCTTTTCCAATGTCACCTGGCCTTTGCTTACCCCGAGCGTAAACACCAATATCCTATTGAATATCATCGGTTCACTCCAAGCCTGGCAGTTATTCCTGGTTCTGATCGGCTACCGGAACGGGACCCAAGTCCTGGGATATTTGATATATGCACAAGGCTTTGGCCAAACCTCTGGGAGTGTAACCAGCGCCTTCCGGCAGGGATATGCTGCAGCTGCATCAATTGTTCTGTTCCTGCTGGTGCTCGTTCTGGGCATAACGACCCAAAATATTCTGCGTCGCAGAGAGGAGAGGATTTTAGGATGAACACTACGATGAAAACCCGCCCACCGGTCGATTGGGGGCGTATCGCTTCCTATGCGATGCTGCTGATCTTTGCGATTATTTATGCGGGGCCTTTGCTTATGTTGATCAACACAGCTTTCAAGACGCTGCCGGATTTTATGAAAGATGCAACTTCTCTGGTACCGAGCTTGAATTTTGATAACTTCAGTGAAGCCTGGACAAGAGCTAACTTTCCTCGCTACTTGACCAACACCCTGATCTACACCATATCGGCCACTGCGATCTATACAATTACCGCCGTATTTGTTGCCTTCCCAGTCGCGCGCGGTTATATTCGAGGTGGGAACTATATCTTAACCCTTTTCATTATCGCCTTGTTTCTGCCTCCGGCTTTGATCCCTCAATTTCAAATGATGTTAGCTCTGGGCTTGTATAACAATCCCTTAGGATATATTCTGTTATTCACCGTTAACCCCATTGGGATTGTGATCTTGGTGAACTATATAAAGACGGTTCCGATAGAATTAGACGAGGCGGCAGCAATAGACGGGAGTGGGTATTTTCGCTTCGTAATCTCGGTTCTCCTCCCGTTGATTCGGCCGGCTATCGCCACGGTGGCAGTATTGCATGCGATTGGCATTTGGAATGAGCTGATCCTTCCAACAATATACCTGACTAATCAAGATTATTACCCCATCACGCGCGGTATGATCGTGTTTCAAGGTGTGTATGGCAGCGACTGGCCTACGTTGGCAGCTGGGGTCTTGATCATGACTCTGCCAATGGTAATTATTTTCCTTGTACTGCAGCGCTACATCGTCTCTGGTATGACGGCGGGAGCGGTCAAAGGATAAATAATGATGGAGCAGGCAGGTATTCTCAATTGATGAGATAGTCGCTTGCCATTCAAACGCAAAGATCCGTGATTGGAGGCAGAGTGCCCCCAATCACGGAATGCTAAGCTTCCTTTTCGTTTTATTATGATATTGGGCAGACTATCATTTATCAATTAGGCGCGTTTTGATAGATGTGCATGATTTGTCCCAGTTATGCATTGAGTGAATGATGTCACCCGTAATCCGTATTCAAAATGTCAAAACGATTCTTACCCAACCAGGTCCAGCACGCTTAGTTATTGTAAAGGTAATTACCTCAGAACCCGGTTTGTACGGCCTTGGTTGCGCTACCTTCACCCAAAGAATCTATGCTGTCCAAGCTGCAATTGAAAGACATCTGAAACCATTTCTCATTGGGCGTGACGTTGATCGAATCGAGGAAATCTGGCAGATGGCTATGGTACATGGCTACTGGCGGAATGGACCGGTTCTCAACAATGCAATCTCCGGTATTGATCAAGCCTTATGGGATATCAAGGGAAAACGCGCTGGTATGCCCGTTTATCAACTCCTGGGTGGCAAAACTCGTGAAGCTGCTGCTGCATACGTTCATGCGGATGGTAACGACCCCCAAGAAGTTGTGGCGAATGTACGTCAATTCATGGAGTTAGGGTACCGGTACATTCGTATTCAGATGGGGGGTTATGGTGGGCAAAAAATCGACCAAGACAAGCCGGAGAACTCACCCGAAGGTAATTATTTCGATCCCCGCGCCTACAGCCGAAACATGCTCAAAATGATTGAGTATGTCCGCGTTCAACTTGGGGAGGAGATCGAATTGATTCACGATATTCATGAGCGGCTACATCCAATAGATGCAGTGCAATTTGCCAAGGATGTTGAACCATATAAGTTGTTCTTTTTAGAAGATGCCCTGGCACCGGAAGATATTGACTGGTTCAAGACAATTAGACAACAGTGTGCGACCCCACTTGCAATGGGCGAGTTATTTAACAATCCGCACGAATGGCAGCGACTTATTTCTGGACGCTTAATTGATTTTATGCGAATGCATATCAGCCAGATGGGGGGGATAACGCCTGCACGTAATGTGGCTATCTTCGCCAATATGTTCGGTATTCGCACCGCATGGCACGGTCCACAAGACACATCGCCGGTTGGACATGCGGCAAATCTACATCTTGACCTGTGGGCTCCGAACTTTGGCATTCAAGAATGGTATTGCCCATCAGAACTTGAATATGAAATGTTTCCAGGTTTGCCCTATGTTCGCAATGGTTATTTATACCCCAGTGATCAACCTGGCCTGGGGATCGATATCGATGAGCAGTTGGCAGCAAATTATCCTTGTGAGGAAATTGTAGAGAAATGGACCCAAACACGACTTCCAAACGGAAGTCCAGCGCGTCCATAAGACATTGATATAGTGCGTGAAGGATATTGGGAATCAGGTTCTAGATTATCAATCAAGATGTCTTTAATTTGTGTATCCGTTCAGTTGGGTAAAAACCGATCTTGACAAGTGCCAAAGAGTCTGAAAATAGGTGAGGAAAAGCAGTTGGGAAAATGGCTGATTGGAAGTAAACTGGGACTTTGAAACTGCCGCCCGAATTGTCCATACCCGAAGAAGATTGGGAGCGCACGCCGCGGTCTGTGCAAGTGGTTTTGCTTGCGCTGTGGCAGGAGAACCTGATGCTCAAACAGCAAATCGCGGAGTTGCGAGCAGAACTGGAAAAACTGAGCGAGCGGGTCAACAAGAATTCGCGCAACTCTTCCAAACCGCCCTCCTCGGATGCACCGCAAAGCCGCAGATATCCTAAGCGAGAAGTGAGTGGGCAGAAAAAGGGCGGTAAAAAAGGGCATCATGGCAGAGGTCGGAAACTGAAGCCGCCGGAGGAAGTGAGCCGAGTGGTGGTGAGTAAGCCGACTGCCTGCTGCGAGTGTGGTGCTTTGTTGCTGGGAGCGGACCCGCATCCGGAGCGCCATCAGGTGAGTGAGCTGCCCCGAATTGAGCCAGAGATGGTTGAATACCAACGACACACCTTGAGTTGTTGTGTTTGCGGCACCCGCAACCGAGCCGATTGGCCGGCGGAGATGCCCAGGGGTAGTTTTGGGGAACGCCTGCAAGCTTTGATCGGGTATTTGGGTGGGCGTTTCGGGGTCAGCCAACGGGACATCGCCGAAATGTTGCAAAGTATCTTTCACGTCGAAATTAGTCTGGGAAGTATTCCGGCTCAGGAACGCTGCGTGAGCCAGGCGTTGGAAAAAGCAGTGCACACAGCCCAAGAACATGTTCAACAGCAAGCGGCTGTGAACCTGGACGAGACCAGTTGGCATGAGTTGAGCCGCAACTTCTGGCTGTGGGTATGCAGTACGCCATCTGTGACCGTCTTTCGTTTGTTCCAAACCCGCGGAGCGGCAGGTGCCGCACAATTGTTGGGCGAGGATTTTGATGGGATTGTGGGGTCGGATCGCTACAGCGCTTACAACTGGCTGGATCCAGCCAAAAGGCAAGCCTGTTGGGCGCATTTGAAGCGCGATTTCCAGGCGCTTGTCGAGCGAGGTGGTCAGTCTAAGACCATTGGTCGTCTGCTGTTGGCTCAAGTCAAACTGTTTTTCGGCTTGTGGCATCGGGTTCGGGATGGCACCCTCTCCCGTCTCGATTTCCAAGCCGCCATG
>JAQBDA010000354.1:0-8888 GCA_032124675.1 Chloroflexota bacterium | reverse complement strand
GCAGGAAATCCCAGTGATCGTCATCGACGAGAGTAAGTCGGCTTTGAATAAGCGACTGGAAGCGATCGGTTGGGGCTTCTTCCTGGTCATGCTCGGAGGGTTCATGCTGGTTCCACATGAGCTGGTCAATAAGGGCTACTGGTCAATTGGGGTGGGATTGATCATGCTCGGCTTGAATGCAGCCCGTTATTTCTACAAGATAAGGATGAGCGGCTTCACCACATTCCTGGGAATCGTCTCCTTGCTGAGCGGGATCGCCCAAATTCTCGGCTATCAAGAGATTGGCGGGACGCTGCTCTTGATCATCTTGGGTGCTTATCTGATCCTTAAGCCTTGGTTTGACAAGAGACAGCTCTTCGGCAAAGCAGAGCAAGCCTGACAGGTTATTGGTAAGGGTTCGAGAATCTTGCCAAATAGTACACTCCCTCAGTGCCACAGAGATCCATAATGCAATGCATAGAGATAACCATCAAAGGACTGATTGACGAGCACTGGTCAGAATGGTTCGAAGGCCTGGATATTACCTACCTCACCGGTGGAGAGACTTTACTGAAGGGTCAGGTGCGTGACCATGCCGAACTGTATGGGTTGATTGCAAAACTAAGGGATCTGGGTTTGCAGCTCGTATCTGTTCGTACAGATTAGATTTTAACACAGATGATTTCAGAATAACTGTTATTCAATAATCGAATAGAGTTCATCTACGAGTTCAACAGGAGCGTTGAAAAAAGCGTGCAGCTTCTCAGCGCCTGCCATGCTTTCAGCCATTTCGAAATTGCTGGTGCTCGCCAGAATTTCTATCTGTTCTGGCTTCGTCAGGACACGCGTGACTTTCCCATCGATCATCTGGATCACCTTATCCACATATTTTGTCATGCGCAGGTCGTGTGTGACCATGATACCTGCCCGATTCTGTTCGTGGATCAAGCTGGCGAAAGTATCCACCACCTGGTAGGCGCGTTCGGTATCCAGGCTGGCGGTGGGCTCATCAGCCAACACGACATCCGGGCGGTGCACAAGAGCCCTTGCGATGGCCACTCGTTGCTGCTGGCCTCCCGATAGCTGCTTGGGCAGGTTGTTAAGGCGGTCCTCCAATCCCAGTCGCACCAACAGTTCTCTT
The DNA here is from genome assembly GCA_032124675.1 of Chloroflexota bacterium. Classification (GTDB taxonomy): domain Bacteria; phylum Chloroflexota; class Anaerolineae; order Anaerolineales; family UBA4823; genus JAQBDA01. The sequence goes on along the minus strand of JAQBDA010000354.1, from coordinate 7,768 downwards.
GCTCTACCGCGTCCCGTCTTGTCTAGTTTTCCGTTCAGGCGCAGCATCAGTTCGACATTTTCAAGTGCCGTCAGGTACGGCACCAGGTTGTTGGCCTGGAACGTGAAGCCAATATTTTCGCGCCTGAACCTTGCACGCTGCTTTTCATTCATCTCGCTGAGCTCATCTCCTCCGATCCACAACTGTCCGGAGGTAGGCGAAAGCAGCGCTGCCAGCATCGCCAGGAGTGTGGTCTTCCCGGAGCCGCTAGGTCCTACCAGGGCTACAAATTCGCCCTGCATGATCTCGATATTGACGGTATCTACCGCGTAAACCGCCGCCTCATCATTCCCGTAAACCTTCAATACTTGCTCGGTCTTCAATGCTGTCGTCATTACTAATACTCCATAATTCCTGTATATGATTGCTTATAAATATGATGACTGTATTTTCGTTGCGTAATTAGCACTCAGCAGAATAATTTACCCACCAATAGCTGTCAGTGGATCGATCTTCAGCGCCAGCCGGATAGATACCAGCCCTCCGAGCGGTCCGATGAAGAGCAGCAGCACGATCGCAGTGACCACCGAGGTACCGCTGAAAATGATCGGGATGTTCCCCGGTAAACCCAGATATAGACCATAGGTACCCATACTGCCGATCAGGACCCCAAGCACGGTTACCATCACGATCTGGATCAATGCCGCGCTGGCTACACTGCGGTTGGTGCTGCCAATCGCCTTCAGCATCCCAATTTGAGGTACTTTCTGCAGGGTCTGGATCTGGAAGAAACCACCCAGCACCAGAACGCCGATCAGCAGGGTGAAACCTTGCTGGGTATTGAGCGTGCTTTGCTGGGCTGTGTAGCCGGGGATAGCCAGGATCGCTTCCTGCTTGTTGACAGCTTCGATCCCATCCACCTGTGCTGCCAGCAGGGAAACCATCTCTTCACTGGCTTCTGGATTGCCCAGCTTTACCGCCACAAGATTGTAGATCAGCTCCTGGCTACCGACGCCAGCCGCAGCCTGCGGGCGAATTTCATTCCATTTATCCAGCGGAACGATGATCGATGGCTGGAAAAAATACTGCCTTCGTTCAGTGATTCCGACTATCTCCAGCTTATAGAATTCCTCGTCAGTGCCCTGGATGGATTTGATCAGGATCTCATCGCCAAGTTTTAAGCTGCGTTCTGCTGCCAGCTCATCATCAATGATGACCTGGGCATCTCTCTTACTTCGCAGACCGCTGCCGCTGAGCAGAGCTGGATCGCCAGGCTTGCCTGGCTCTACGCCGATGAGAGAGACATCCACCGGCTCACGACCATCGGTGAATACGATGCTGGCTGTGCTGAAACCAATCGGGCCAGCCTCCGCCACCCCATCAACCCGGCGCACCCTGCGCAGATCACTCCTGCCAAGACGGCTGGAAGTTGCCTGCAGATCCACGTTTTCCTGATAGACCAGCAGATCGGCGTCTAACAGGTCAATGAACTGCCGGTTGGCTGTCGCCAGACCGCCTGCCAGTGCAGCGATGAATAGCACCAGAGTTGTAATCAAGGCGATCACCATACTGAACAGCAGGTATCGCCCACGGTTGCGCAAAATTTCTTTGAAAGCTAAATAAACTGCCATAATCTCCTCTTCGTTGTTATATCGGAGGAGATTGTATACTATTTGTATAAGTTTGTCAAGGGTGTGTACATGTTTCGTATAGTTTTGTCGATGGTATTTTTGCACCCGGCAGCAGCGTGTATCCTCCTGACCCGCTAACCTATTCTGCCGACCGGCATGATCCCCAGCGGAATCTCCCCCTCCGCTAATTCGAGGGCGCTCTGCACCTTCAGTTCGTAGAATGCCCCCACAAATACCGTCCCCAGCTCAAGGGCTGCTGCCTGCAGGTATATATTCTCCGCCGCTGCCCCCACTTCCATGTTCACATAGCGGATGGTACGGTCACCATACTTGACAATTGTGCGGGTATTTACTGCTGCAATTACGATCATGGCAGGTGCTTGCGCCACCCACCCCTGGTGGAGAGCGGCTTCTGCCACTTCAACGCGCTTATCACCTGCAGCTGCCATCTGCAGCGAATGACTATCGGGCTGGTAATGGTATACCCCAGCCGCTAATCCACTGACATTTCCTGCAATCAGGTAGACTTCAAGCGGGTATAGTGCCCCAGCAGAGGGGGCAGTGCGCTGCCCTGACTTATGGCTCACTCCCTGGGCTGCCCATAAGAGCTGTGCAGCCTGCTCCAGTGAGAGAGGCTCATAACAGTAGCTGCGCACGGAACGGCGTGTTTGAAGCGCCTGCTCGATGGAGACTTGCCCGCTCTGCTGCGCAGGGGGCAGCCCAATCAGTGCGCTGGCCTGGTCCAGACTGGCGATCTCAGGATCGAGACCTTTCATGCTCACCTCCGGCGGTCAAATTCCCTGGCCGCATTCTCCAGCAGGGTATAACCTTGCTGCACCAGTTTCTCCAGCTGCAAACCAACCTGTGTACAGCATGCCGGATCAACCGGCCGATTGTTATCCTCTAGCCGCTCTAAATTCCGCAGTAACGCCCCCCGCACTCCGCTTGCCTGGTGTGCCCAATATGAATCGGCGGACATCCGCTCTAAGCGTGCGATGATCCGCCGGGTCTGTACGATATTTATTGAATGACCTATCGGGGCAGCCCTTATTCCGTAGATTCGATATCAGTCGTTATCAGCCGAGGCAGATACTCCTGTGTCAGCGTCTGACTCGGACTCCACAGGTGAGCCGGGTATATCTTCTTCAATTATTTCCGGGCTCGGAGGTTCATCTCCCGCCGGGGACACATCTCCCGCCGGGGACACATCTCCCGCATCGATCTCATACGGTCTGGCGACATGCTCCGCATTCTCCAACAGCCCCTCCTGTGAATAATCTGCCAGCACCGGTCGCTGGTTGCCCAGCATCGTCCGCGCAAACAGCCCGTACACGTACGCCAGGTAGTTCAGGATATGCAGGGAGATGATAGCGAAGAATAAACCGATTACCAGTGCAATCCCAGCTTCGAACAGGCTGTCGATCGCCCAGTTGGTCTGCCCGAATAGCTCTACCGTAACGGGGTTCCACCAGAACATCAGCGGTGAGAGCAGCAATGCCAGGCTTATACCGCCCAATGTCACCAGGGCAATCAGTGCGAATACACCGAAAATGGACTTCAGCAGCAGGTAGACCAGGCTCTTCCAGGTTACCGGGTTGCTGAGCAGGCTCGTAAAGGTTTCCCAGATACCCTCGGGTTTCGGTCCCGGCTTGCTCATGGGAGGGATATCTATACGCAGCAACCAAATCGCCAGGAATCTTTCGAAAGTCGCAAACACCCACCAGCCCAGACCGACGAATGCCAGGATGAGTAAACCGACCAGGATGATGGTTAGCGGCAAACCGAGGGATATGCCTACAATAAAGAAGATGAGATAAGCCAGCCCCAATGGGAATGCCAGCAGCAAGTAGAGCAGGTTCAGGTATGTCTGCCCCTTGATCAGTACCCCGAAAAATCTCGCCAGTGGATTTGCAGGATTATTCATCTGCAGTCTCCTGGCTGTGTTTTTCGAGCATCTCGTCGGTCAGCTCTTCCTGCACCATTATGCCGCCTAGGTGACCGAGGGAAGCCTCCAGGTGAGGCACCCCGTTGCTGTCCATCAGAACGATCAAAGCAGACGTACCGGGGGTGAGGTTCTTTGCGAAAGTTTCCAGGAAGTGGTTCGAAAGACCACGGTCGATCTTATCAGCCGTGAAGCCGCCTACCCCCGCTCCAGCCAGCGCCCCGATGACCATCCCGACCGGTCCCCCCACCAGTCCAACCAGACCACCCGTCACTGCACCAAACAATCTGCCGTGCCGCTTATCGATATCCGCTGTCTCCGAGAAAGAGTATTCACCGTCTGAATGCTGCACCAGGATTGCAGCACTGTGGATAAACCGTGTGGTCTGTTTGGACCACACCTGCTTCCATTCCTCGTAGCCCTCTTTCGCGCCCGATTCAGATTCGAAGACAACCGCCAGCATGTTATAGCGGATCTTGCCGGAGCGGGTGTACTTAACCGGCACAGATGGCAGCGATTCGAACTCTTCCTTACTCATCTTCAAAAAGACCGAGTCAACCTGCACCTTGTCTATTGATGAGATGGGAAGTGAGTACTCGTGCTTGTCGCGCCCCTCAGTATGGATCACGATCTCGACTGCAGCGCCGCTTTTCGGATCGATACCGATCTCCTTGATCGTCCCGATAAAGCCATCACTGGCCTCGACAAATGCGCCGCGGATCAATGCCAGGTCTTTCTCCAGAGGGATGACTCCACCTTCACCCAGATCGGGACGAAATATATCTCATGCTCTCCAGAATCACCTGCTTTGAAGAAGTCATTTTCCTTGTCCTTACCAGGGAGATACTGGCTGGCATCGAATGCTTGCAGTTTGTTGAACTCCTCGGAAGTCAGCCTTAGACGTACCAACTCGTCATCCGCATCGATCACATATTTCAGCGGTACCAGCCACTGCTGGTCCCCTGTATCTCGCATGACAAAATTCTGCACTGTGCCCTGCGATGGGTCGATTACCACTGAGGTTACATAAGCCTGCATTCTGTCGAGCAGTTCTGCCCGGGTGTCCGGGTTGAGGGGGAATTTGATCATATTGGTTAGACCCTTTCTCTATCTTCAATTAATTGCGACCGGCTGGTTCCGCCTGATGAACCATTTTACCACCTCAGCCAAAAAAAGCACGACCAGGCTGGCGAGGACGGCTATCAAAAGATCGGTAGCAGTCATGCTGACTGTTGTGAGCGCTCCTTGGAAGATCGGCACGTAGATGACCACCAGCTGCAGGATAAACGTCGCACTGATGGCACGCACCATCTGGATGTTGGAGAAAAAGCCGATCCGGAACAGAGATTCGTGGTCCGAGCGGGCAGCCAGGGCGGCTGCCATCTGCGACAGGGTCAGGGTGGTGAAAGTCATCGTCTGCCACACTACGCTGCCCCTGCTCCAATAATAGTAGCCGATTCCCAGCGATATGACCGCCATCAGCACACCCATCCACAGGATGTCCCGCACCATCAGTCGATCGAAGATATTGGCGGATTTTGGATTCGGCGGTCTGCTCATCACCCCCGGTTCGGCGGGTTCCATGCCCAGCGCCAGAGCCGGCAGCCCATCTGTGACCAGGTTCATCCATAGGATCTGCAGCGGCAGAAGGGGCAGCGGCATGCCCAGCAGCGGGCCTACTAGCATGACAGCGATCTCGGCAGAATTGCAGCTTAACAGGTAGCGGATGAATTTTCGGATATTATCGAATATCACCCGCCCTTCTTCGACAGCAGATACGATCGTAGCGAAGTTGTCATCCTGCAGCACCATATCGGAGGCTTCTTTAGACACATCTGTTCCGGTGATGCCCATCGCCACACCGATGTCCGACTTTTTCAACGCTGGAGCATCGTTCACTCCATCACCTGTCATCGCTGCGATGAAGCCTCTATCTTGCAAAGCTGTAACAAGCTTCAGCTTGTGCTCAGGCGATACACGGGCAAATACGTTGAAATCCAGCGCCGCCTGGGATAGTTCTTCTGGAGTCATTCGGTCCAGGTCGCTCCCGATAATGTACTTCCCGTCCCGTGAGATACCCAGCTGGCTGGCGATATGCCGAGCGGTGAGCGGATGGTCGCCGGTGATCATCACCGTCCTGATCCCCGCCAATTGGCAGCTTTCCACTGCGCTCTTCACCTCCGGTCGGGGTGGGTCGATCATCCCCACCAGACCAACCAGGATCAGATCGCTTTCGAGAGTCTCTTCAGTGACTGTTTCCGGGATGCTGTCCATCAAACGTACAGCGACGGCCAGGATACGCATTCCGTTCTGTGCCATGCTGTCATGAGCAGCCAATACCCGCTCGCGCCAGGTATCATCCAGGCTTACCAGGCTGCCTTCAACCAGCACCTGGTTGGAGATGCGCACCAAACCATCCAGCGCACCTTTGGTACACGCCAGGTAAGGAGCTGGCTCATCCTGCAGGCGGCGTTCCCAGAGCGGCAGCAGGCTGGGTGGCAGGTCATCTGGTGAGCGCGGCGTCCGGTGCACGGTGGTCATCCGCTTGCGTGTGGAATCGAAAGGCACTTCGTTGATGCGGGGGAATGCTGTCTCCAGATCGTATTTGAGCATGCCCATGCGCGCCGCCGCCATAACGAGTGCCGTCTCTGTCGGGTCGCCTACCGTCTCGAAGCGTTCATCCTCCCCATGCTCGATCTGGATAATGGCATCGTTGCACAGCGCCCCGGCGATCAGCAGCAGGTCAATCGTAGGCTGCGTCCCGCGCACGGGTTTCTCACCCTCCACCTGCTCGATTTCCAACTCTCCATTTTCGCTCTGCACAAGGTCCAGGCGGTGGTTGGCGATATCCAGCACGGTTACCGACATCTGATTTTTTGTCAGCGTTCCTGTTTTGTCCGAGCAGATCACGCTCACCGACCCGAGGGTCTCGACTGCCGGCAGCTTGCGAATTAATGCTTTGCGCGCCAGCATCCTCTGGGCACCGATCGCCAGCGCGATGGTGGCAACCGCCGGCATCGCCTCCGGGACTGCAGCAACCGCCAGGCTGACCGCGGTCAGGAACATCTCTTCCAGGTTTTCACCACGCAGCAAGCCCAGGACGAAGATGACCGTTACAATCGCAATCGCAACCACAGCCAGCACTTTGCCCACCTGGTCCAGCCGCTGCTGCAGGGGTGTTGCCTCCTCGACTACCGATTGGATCATTGTGGCGATATGACCCAGCTCTGTACCCATCCCGGTGTCGGTGATCACCACCTCACCCCGCCCATAGGTGATGATCGTGCCCATGTACACCATATTCCGCCGGTCACCGAGCGTCCTGTCGCTCTCATAAACCAGCTCCGATTCTTTCTCGATCGCCACCGACTCGCCGGTTAATGCCGCCTCTTCAATTCTCAGGTTCACGCTCTTCAGCACTCGCCCATCTGCGGGCACCAGATTGCCTGTTTCCAGCAATACGATATCGCCGGGCACCAGCTCGGCAGAAGGCACCTCGTGGACCAGCTCATCTCTCCGCACCTTGACCATCGGCACTGCCAGCTTCTTCAGGGCAGCCATCGACCGTTCAGCCCGGTATTCCTGCCGGAATCCGAGTGCCGCGTTGAGGATGATGATCAAGATGATCGCTGCCGCGTCATAGTAATCCCCCAGGAATAGGGAGATCAGTGCTGCCACGAACAGGATGATGATCATTATCCCGGAAAGCTGCTCCCAAAGGATGCTCCACGGGCTGCGTCCCTCCTGACCGGTAAGCTCATTGGGTCCGCTCTCTGAGAGACGGCGGGCTGCCTCTCCTTGAGCCAGACCATGTCTTTCGTTGGTTCCCAAATCTTCCAGGACTTGTGACAGAGGTTTCTTATACCATTCGCTCATCTAAATGATCGACCTCCTGGGCTACCAGCCGCCGGATTTCAATCTGTTACGTATGGCTGCGCTAAGTGCATAGAGCAGTTCCTGATAAGTTTCTTGGTACACTGGATTTACGCTCACTGATTCGTTTTCCAATTTTTCCATCAGGAAAGTAATCCAGGTCAGCCATGTACGTGGGTTGCTCTCGAAATCGGCAATCTCTTCAGCTGCTTCCGATAATAAATCCCTTTGTTCGCCTTCACTGCGCAAAGTTCACTCCTTCTCTTCCTATTATTTATAATTTACGCTTTTCTGGGAAATTTGGGGTGTTTGGGCGGTCGCTGCCCGCCAAAACACCCCCGTC
>JAQBDA010000353.1:0-12880 GCA_032124675.1 Chloroflexota bacterium | reverse complement strand
GGGCTGCGCGGCAAAGTAAGGGTGATGGTGGGGGGCGGGCCGGTCACCGAGCAGGTGCGGGCCTATGTTGGGGCGGACGCCCTGGGCGCAGATGCCCAGGCTGCGGTGGCGTTGTGCAACGGTTGGATTGGAGGGTAGTACGATGGCTGAGATTACAGCTATTGAACGTATTCAGGCAGCAATTCGCTGCCAAAAGACCGACCATATACCCATCATCCCTATGTTGGGATTCTTTCACGCCCGTTACAAAGGCGTCAGAATCGATCAATTTATCAACGACCGGGATTTGGAGCGCGATTTGGCGATTGAGGTCTTTAAGGAGTTCGGCGGCTGGGATATGGTCTTCGCTTCGACCGCGGTAACCGATTTCGCCTTCGCGCTGACCCTGCCAATGCGGTTGAAAATTCCAGGCCGGGAACTGCCTCCGGACTCGATCTGGCAGTTCGATGAAGTTCCGATTATCGAGATCGAAGATTATGATTTTGCCATCGAGAATGGCTACCAGGCGCTGAGCGCCCGGCTCTGTCCGCGTATCCGCCCACACTGGCATCCGAGCCAGTTCCCAGAGTTGATGGATGAATTCTTTGGCCAGACGGTCAAGGATACCCTTATCTGGGAAGCGATGGGTGTGCCGACCTTCACCGGTGTGGCAATTTCGCCGCCCATCGATTTCTTTTCTATGGGGCGGTCGCTCAATGAGTTCAGCTTGGATCTTTACCGCCGCCCGGAGAAAGTGTTGGCGGCTATGGAGGCCATCACGCCGGGGTTGATTGAATCTGCCATCGGCGGGCAAATGGGCGTTCGACAGGCGACCAAATGGGGCTTTCAAACCAATTTCATCGGCGCCACGCGCGGTTCGGGCACGTTTATCTCGCCCAAGATGTTCGAAAAGTTTGCCTGGCCGGGGATCAAGCAAATTTCCATGGCTTTGCTGGAGGCCGGAATTACACCACTGTTCCATTTTGACTCAGATTGGGGGCCGGTGCTGGAGTTCTTCAAAGACCTGCCTAAGGGGACCTGCGTCCTGGAATTAGATAGCGCAACCGACATCTTTAAAGCCAAACAAGTGCTAAATGGGCATATGTGCCTGATGGGGGATGTCCCTGCAGCACTGTTGAAGCTGGGTACGCCGGCCGAAGTCACTGCTTATGTCCGCCGGCTGTGCGAGGAAGTAGGCGATGGCGGTGGTTTTATCCTGAGCACAGGCTGCGAGGCGCCGGTTGACTCACAACCAGAAAATATACAGGCGATGCTTGAGGCTGGCAGAACCTACGGGGTTTACACCTGACCCTGAGCAGCCACTGGTTCTCTCCTGGTTACTGGAATACAAAGCCAAAGGCGGAGAGCGAGCCATGCTCTCTACCTTTGGCTCGGGTTGCACCTTGATTGAGGAGTTTGATGTTAATTATCGGGGAAAAACTCAACGGCACACTAAAGAGAACCGCGGCTGCGATCATGGGCAAGGATGCGGCTTACATTCAAGACCTGGCCCGCCGGCAGGCTGAGGCCGGAGCTGATTACCTGGATGTAAACGCTGGCACAGGGGCCGGGAGCGAGGTGGATGACCTGGTCTGGCTGGTTGAAACCGTGCAGGCAGTGGCCGATGTACCGCTGTGCCTGGACAGCGCCAACCCGGCAGCGCTGAAAGCCGGTTTGGTATGCGTACGCAAAACTCCCATGGTCAATTCGATTAGCGGCGAGAAACGGCGGCTGGAGGGCATACTCCCATTGGCGGCAGCTCGCAGCTGCCCTGTTATTGCCCTGTTATTGGATGACCAGGGCATTCCCGCGGATGTCGCCGGACGCCTGGGAATCGCTCGCCGCCTGATTGAGCATACTCGCCAGGCGGGCTTGCAGGATGAGCAGGTTTATATTGACCCGTTGGCCATGGCAATCAGCACTAAGACTGAAGGAGCGCTGACAGCCATTGAGACCATGCGCACTTTGCGATGCGAATACCCTGAAGTAAAATTCAGCATTGGCCTGAGCAATATCTCCTTTGGGCTGCCAGCACGCAGCCTGATCAACCAGGCCTTCCTGGCCCAGCTCTTGGCAGCCGGGCTGGACGCGGCGATTATCAATCCAATGGAGCAGGGATTGGTCAATACACTCTACGCCACCGAACTGATCCTGGGACACGATCGGTTTTGTCGGGGCTACACAACCGCATTTCGCAAGGGTAAAATCAAAATCGAGTAATTACAGGTAGGATCTATTATGGATTATTCACATACGCTCGTGATGGCCTGCGCCACAGTCATAGAAGAAATGCTGCCGCTGCTGCCTGAGGGCATGCAGCACCAGATCTTTGACTTCGGCCTGCACGTCAACCCCGAACAGCTGCGCAGGACCCTGCAGGAAGCTGTTGATGCAGTAAACGGACAATACGAAACCGTTATCCTGGGCTACGGGTTATGCTCACAAGCCGTGATCGGCCTGCAGGCCAATGGCTGCCAGTTAGTAGTTCCCAGAGTGGATGATTGCATCGCCATCTTCCTCGGCTCGCGCTCGGCATACACCAGCCAGTGCCGGCTCGAACCAGGCACTTATTACCTGACCAAGGGTTGGATTGAAGTAGGCGATACACCCTTTGCAGAGCACGGACGCATGATCCAACGCTATGGGCAGGAACGCGCTGAGCGAATCATGAAATTGATGCTGGCCAATTACAAGCGATTGGCACTGATCAATACCGGGCAGTATGAGTTAGACCGCTACCGAGAATATGCCCGCCGAACCGCCAAGCGCTTTGGATTGCGCTACGAAGAAATAGAGGGTTCCAACGCGCTGGTCAAAAAAATGATTTATGGTCCCTGGGACCATGAATTTGTCGTGATCGAGCCGGGAGAGGTCTTTAAGTACGAACATTTCTTCCGCCCAGAACCAGCCAATCCCTGAGGTCCAATAGAAATCACTATTCGGATTGCAAGGCGTGTGGCACATATCGAGCTGACTTTGGAACCGGATTTCGCACCAACTTTTGCCAGAGCTTTACATCAAAATTAATATCCCACCCGAAAAGTCGACTGGATTGACAGGCAGGAATATAATCAGTACACTAGATCAGCATGGATTTCGACACCACTGTCAAGCTGAATATCTACGCTACTATCGCCGAGCAGGCTCGGGTCCCCGGCGCGGTGGGCGTGGCTCAAGCGCTGGACGCCCCGCTCGAAGAGGTGCTGGCAGCTTTCGAGCGGCTGCACCAGGTGCGCCTGTTAGTGCCCGAACCGGGTGACCCGCTGCATATTCGCATGGCACCGCCCTTCTCCGGGGTGAAGACACCCTTTCCGGTGCGGGTAGGGGGTAAACTGTATTACGCCAACTGCGTCTGGGACGCCCTCGGCATCCCGGCCGCGCTGCGCGCCGACGCGCTGGTGGAGTCTTCCGATGGGTTCAGCGAGGAGCCGCTGTTTCTGGAAGTGCGCGATGGTCAGCCGGTCCCGCAGGACTGTGTGATCCATTTCGCCGTTCCGGCGGCGCGCTGGTGGCAGGATATCATCTACACCTGAGCGACGATGCTGCTCTTCCGGTCGGAAGAGACGGTGAGAGCCTGGTGCCAGGCGAATGGCATCCCCGTACGCCCACTGGTCAACCTGGAGCAGCTCTGGCACCTGGCGGTGACCTGGTATGGGAACCGCCTGACAGCCGAGTCACGCCGTCCATCGGCGGACGAGATGGCCGGCATCTTCGCCGGGATCGGGCTGGAAGCCCCGTTCTGGGACCCCCAGGCAGATGTGTGGAACACCGGGGCATTGTGAGTCCGCTAATCTCCGCCGGTTTAGATGACGTAGTCTTTTACTCGCACGGCTGCAAGATGCTGGGCGGTTTCTACCGCGCCGGAGGTGAGACGCGGCGCCCGACCGCCATCCTTCTGCACGGTGTGCCGGGTGTGGAGCAGAACTTGGATATCGCCTATGCCCTGCGTGATGCAGGCTGGAACTGCCTGTACTTCCACTACCGTGGGTGCTGGGGCTCGCAGGGGGACTACTCCTTTAACAACCTGGCGGACGACGTGTTTGCCGCCGCGCAATGGGTGCTCAGCCAGGAAGCCGTGGATGGCGGAGAGCTGGTGCTGGTGGGCAGCAGCATGGGCGGCTATGCGGCACTCGCCGCAGGCTCGCGCGACCCGCGCTTCAAGAGGCTGGTCTCGATCTGCCCGCTGGTCGACCCCGGCACCACCGATCTGGTGCAAACTATCTTCGATGGCTGGGCTGATATGCTGCACGGCACAAGCGGGCAAGTGCTGCGGGAGCAGTGGTACGCCTTGCCTCCGGTAGAGTCGATGGTGGAGGGGCTGGCCGGTCGAGATATCCTGCTGGTCAGCGGCGACCGGGATGAGCTCTTCCCGCCCACCCATTACACCCCGTTGGTGGAGAAACTGCCAGGCATCACCTGGCGCAGGCTGGCGGGCGGAGATCATGCCTTCAGCCTCTGCCGCCAGGAGCTGGTGGAGGCGGTGGTGGGCTGGCTGCACAACTATACCCCTCTGTAGGTTCGCTAATCTGATTTGTGGTGATATGCTGCCAGGGTCGCGGTCTAGTACTATCAATATTGATTCAACCAAAATGCCTGGCGTCGTGTGACGCCAGGCATTTTTGACACAGCTATGGGTGATATTCTGCTAATACTACACGACCAGCAAGATGCTTGGGCGTAAGGTCGATTTACTGGCCAGCTGCAGCAGCAGCATCGACCAGACCGTGACCGAAGAATGAGGTGCGGCCGTTGTTCCCGTAGCAGTGCCGGGGGTCATTAGCGAGATAGCTTGGCGGGCAGGGAAGCTGCTGTGCAGAGCGCTGCACTGCGGCTTTAACCGCACCAGGGCTCCATTTGGGGTGCATCTGCTTGACAAGAGCAGCTACCCCAGCCGCGTGCGGGGATGCCATCGAGGTCCCATTCAGGTAGCCATAGCGGTATCCGCCATCTGCCAGGACGGTGAGACCATCAAATCGAGGGCCGCCATTTACCTCCAGGAAGTCATAGAAGTCCCAGATGCCGTTGTCGGGATCGCTGGTGCTCGAGAGTGCTCCCAGCACCGCATCTTGTCGGGTATCAGTCGCTCGGAAGTAATCACCACCCGGTGCAGCTACATCCACGCGCGACATGCCCACGCTGGAGTAATCGGCGATCCACAGGTCGTAGCCGGGGTAGCCAACAGGTCCGGTAGAGGAGACGGTCAGCACACCAGGCAGTTCGGCTGGAGCCACGCGGCAGTTGTTCCCCACATCACGGATCTCTGCTGCGCCTGGGGGCCAGTCGGGGCTGGTATCGTCGATCCCTGGGTGCTGCAGGTCGGCCTGTTCGTTGCCAGCCGCGGCTACGATCAGTACGCCTTTCTGCTGGGCATAGCGGGCAGCGGCCTCCAGCTCCTTGAGGATGGCCTTCTGCTCTTTTTCATTTTTACAGTAGTAGAGGTAGGGGTCGGCGTACAGGCTCAGGTTGACTATGTCGAGCCCCTTGTCACCTGCGTAGCGCAAAGCCGCGGCTACCGAATCAGCGAAGCAGTAGCCTACCTCAGTGCAGGCCTTCAGACCGACAATGGTCGCTTCAGGAGCAACGCCGGCGATGCCAATACCGTTGATGGGGGCGGCAATGTTCGAGGCGACGTGGCTCCCATGTCCGTTTAAGTCTTGCACGGCACCCTTGTTGGAGCAATCGCCGTTGGCAACTTCGGCTGGATCAGCAGTAGGCGTGTCATCGAAAATGAACGAGCATGAAAGGTCCACATCCAGGTTGGGTGCGATGTCGGGATGGGTGAAGTCAACACCGCTATCGATCACGCCCACCGTGACACCCTTCCCGGTAGCGACAGCGTAGCTTTCAGTGCCGGCATTTATGATTGCCATATCCCACTGGCAAGGTCCAAACGGTTCGCTATTGGGCACGCCGAAAACTGTACTGTAAAGTCCCTCACACTTGGCGATGATTTCCGCTTGGGTGGCTGCAGCCAGAGCAGCAATGCTCAAGCTCAATGCAGCGACAGCTACGATCACCGCAATCCAAAATAGCTTTTTACGTCCCATGTTCTATTTCCTCCAAGTTAAAGAAGTTCCATTAAGTGATAGAGATACAACCAACAGAATCAATAAATTAGATATGGGCCTCCTTTCAGTTGAAATTGATCGGAATAACGCAGCCTGACGTTGAAATCTCTATGCACCCGCTCTTGACTGCCAGGTAAGTATAATGCAACTGGAATCACAATGCAAGTTAACAAATATTTACATTGAGACACTCTGTCAAGTGATATTATCCATTGATAGCATTTCAGGTATTAATACTTGACATTCGGCACAGCCTACCGAGATTCCCCGTATAATTAGATATACCGGTCAATATTTTTATGTGGGAGGGTTAATCATGCGCACCATAGATCTGCAGACCTGGCCCAGACGCGTACAGTTCGAAATGTACAAATCTCTCGACTATCCGCACTTCAACCTGTGTGCCAATGTTGATCTGACCGCATTCTTGCCTTATGTCAAGGAGCATGGCATATCACCAACCATTGCGATTGTGTACCTGATCGCCCGGACGGCCAACGAGACCCCCGGGTTCCGGCTGCGCATACACGGTGAGGTAGTGGTGGAGCACGAAGTCGTCCACCCTTCCCACACGGTGCTCACGCCGGATGATCTGTTCAGCTTCTGCACCATCCCCTATACTACCGTGTTCCGGGTCTTCGCAGACGAGGCAGGTAGGCGGATATCTAATGTCAAGGAGCACCCCACGCTTGAAGATGGCCCGGATGCTGATAACCTGCTGTTCATGACCACCATCCCTTGGGTTTCGTTCACCAGCTTCATGCACCCTATCCACCTGCACCCGATCGATTCCGTGCCCAGGTTCGCCTGGGGTAGGTTCTTCGGGCAGGGCGACCGCACCCTGATGCCATTCAGCGTGCAGGTGCATCACGCCCTGATGGACGGCCTGCACGTGGGCAGGTATTACGAGAAGTTCCAGGGGTATTTAGACCAACCTGATATGATACTCGATTGATATTGCATACGAATTTGATCGTTACATGGGATTGCTTCGTCACTACGTTCCTCGCAATGACTATGAAACTGTGTAAGGAGTGATGTATGATCACCTGTCCGTGGTGCGGAACCAGCTACCTGTCCTTCCAATCCAACTGCACGAACTGCGGCGGTTCCATGCCCCTGCCGGCAGCAACGCCCGTGGAAGCTCCCGAAGACCATATCCTTGTCCCCCCACCAGCCCCGCGAGAAGTGCCGCGCAATTACATCTGGCGGCTGCTGCTCAGCGATGGTTGGGGGATCACCGGGTTCGTTTTCGCACTGCTGGGCGTGATCTTTACTGCCCTGGGGTTTGGTTTAACGCTGGCAATCATAACCGCCTTCGTGGGGATACCCTTTGCCGGGATGGGGACCTTGTTCCTCATCGGGGGTGCTGCTTTGCTGGTCTGGCGCTATCGCGAAGCTCAGAAGATCGCCGACACCCTCCGGGATGGGCGCTCGGTGCTGGGCAGCATCGTCAGCGTGCAGCAGAACTTCCACATACAGATCAACGGGCGCTACCCCTGGACAATCGTATACCGCTACCAGCTGAATGGGCAGGATTACCACGGCAAATCCACCACACTCAGCCAGCCGGACTTGAGCCAGCGCCCGGGCAGGGGAGTCTATGTGCTGTACATGACGGACGCACCAAACATCAGCACGATCTATCCGCACCCGTATGGGTATTACGATACCTGACTGACCAGCACACCCACCGCATTGGGGACCACCTCTATCGTCACCGGGGTCTCACCCCACAGCTCGCCATCCCCCTGCACGGGGTGAGGCGGGTCGGCCTCGATGGTAATATGGCGCGCCTGCCAGTGCATGAGAGAATCCGGCCTGGGTCCTCGATCGGTAATGCTGGAACCGATAGCGACGAAGGTGCTGATGCTGGCATCTTTCATAAATAATACGTCCAGCAGCCCGTCGCTGACGCTGATTTTCTTCGATGCCGATATACCCGGCATACCGAGATTGCCCGCGTTGTCGACCAGGCAGTTCAAGCCTTCCATGACGTGCTCGACGCCATCGACGACAATGCGGTAGTGAGCTGATTCTACCGTTTGGAGGGCTTTCAATTTTGCGATCGAGTAGGCCATGATCCCCCAACGGTCCTTCATCTCGCGGCTGGCGTGCTTGATCTGCTCGCCGGCGAATCCTGTGCCGACACGCAAGATGAAGTAGCGCTCGCCCGCTTTGCCCATGTCCACCTGCCTGACAACGCTCTTCTCATCCGCCGCGAGGGCGGCAGCCTGGCCCAGGTCCTTGGGGATGCCTAACTCTACTGACATCAGGTTGGCCGTGCCGCCCGGTAGGATGGCCAGGGGAACCTCGCTGCCTCTTAGCGCATGGGCGACCTCCATAACAGTCCCATCCCCACCATAAGCCCCGACCGCATCGACGCCCGCCTCAACAGCTGCCTTTGCAAATCTATGCGCATCCCCGCTCTCTTTGGTGATCGATAGCTCCCATTCCACGCCCGCCTCACGGAAGGCGTGGTTCAGGGTGGATAAGACAGGCTGAGGTTTGCCTGAGGCCGGGTTGACGATGACATGGATTTTTCTGGGCATTTCGCAATCTCCTTGGTTAGCGGCTGACCGACGTAGGGTTTATGTAGTTCGTGGGAGGCTGGGATTCTCGTCCAGGTATGCGGTCACAGCGTTGTGGACAGTCTTGTATATATGATCTTCACCGACCAGGTCAAGGACAGCGCTCCTCTCGTATGAGTCTTGACAGGTTATTACCAACTGTGGGTGGCTTTCCTATCATATCACTTCAAGGTGGTGCCACCATTTTCAAATATCATGTGCTGCTCGCCGCCATGCGCGGCGTTGTTAAACGCGGTTGATTGTTGGTTTATATCAGTTAGCCCCAGCTAAGATATTGATGGCGCTGCCGGCAATGCCGGTCAGGGTAATGATCGAAACTGCGGACTGCAGCAGCATCAGCATCTTGGCGCGTCTTGTGAGCGGTAGGACGTCCGTTGGGCTGAAAGCGAAGCTGGTCGTGAAGGCAAGGTAAAGGTAGTCCGTGTACCGTGGGAGCCAGGATTCGTAGAACGGCAGGCTGTCAGCCCTCTGGGGAAACAGAAAATCCCAGGGCTCATCCACACGTTGAGTCTCTTCGACTCTCGGAGGGTCGATGATCCAATACCAGATGGAGAAGACGAGCCAGCCGGTGGCCAGCCCGCGTCGCGTGTCAGTGGTGAGGCTATCCAACCTACCGAAAGTCGTGCTGTACGAGATCGAGCTTTGCATCAGCAGGATGGCCAGCAAGACCAGCACGACCATCGAGAGCGACAGAGAGCGATTCTTTAGCAAAATATCAACTCATTTTCATGACAGGTCAGATCATTGAATGGATTATACGGAGCAATGCTCCGTATAATCCATTCCGCTAACCTAAATTTACTGCCTCATCATAGCGATCTTCATATCGGCTTCACTATCCGGGATCAGCTCACCGGATAAATCCACCGTGACACGCTGGATTTTCCCGCTGAAGCGGAACTCATCGGTGTACTCTTCCGCTGCTATGGGAGAGCCGCCGTCATAACCGCAGGACAGACCCTCCGTCCCGTACATGTTCAGGACCGAGTTGGGCATGTCGATGCTAGCCACCAGCTTGCGGTTGATGTAGAGCTGGCCGCGGGCTGGCACGCCGTTCCCCTCGGCCGGGTCGGGCTTGCCGGTCGGCTCGAACTCATAGCGCAGCTCGACCTCACCCTCTGGAACCGTCTCGTTGGATTTCAACCAGTACTTCTCACGGTTGAGTAAGTTATACAGGAAGTAGAGCCTCTGGTTCTTGACAAACAAGGTGTAACCGCCGGTGCGACCGCCATGAGCCAGCAGCACTCCCTCGGCGCCGCCCGGTGGCATCACAACCTCAGCCGTGATGCTCCAGGGCCGGTTGTAGGACTTAGGCGCGGCGGAAAACGGAATTCCAGACCCACCCTGATAGTAGACATATTTATTCCTCGGTCTGGCGATCGTCGGGCGCTCCACGTTCATGCGCTGGAGGGCGCTGCCGTCGATGGGCAATACCTGGTACTTGCCCGCTTCGGCCCACCAGCGGCCGATCATTTCGATCAGCTTGTCGCGATGCTCGGAAGCCAGGTTGTGGCATTCAGAATAGTCCTCGTCTATGTGGTACAGCTCCCAGTCGTGGGTATCGATATCCACGAGCACCTGGTTATCAATGGGAGTTCCGAACTGGCGGCCCTTCTGGGCGGCCTCGGTGAAGCTGGTGCCCGGCCAGGGGCAGACCGCCCGCCAGCCGTCGTGATAGATCGAGCGGTGACCAAACATCTCGAAGTATTGAGTATGGTGGTTACTCGGTGCTTCAGCCTGGTTAAAGGTGTGGGCAAAACTGATCCCTTCGATCGGTGCCTGGCTCACGCCGCGAATGCTCTTCGGCGCCTCGGTACCCAGGGCTTCCAATACCGTCGGGACGAAGTCGATGATGTGGGCATAGTGCTGCCGCATCTCGCCGTAGCCCTGGATGCCCTTGGGCCACGACACGATGCACGGGTCGGTGGTGCCGCCACGGTAGGTCTCGCGCTTCCAGCGGCGGAACGGCGTGTTGCCCGCATTGGTCCAGCCCCAGGCGTAGTGATTGAAAACCTCCACACCGCCCAGCTTGTCGATCTGCTTGATGTTGTCCTCAATAGATTCCTTGACATTGTTGAAGAAGCACATCTCGTTGAGCGAGCCCACCGGGCCGCCCTCGGAACTGGCACCGTTATCGGAGATCACCATGACCAGGGTGTTGTCCAGCTCGCCGATCTCTGTCAGGAAGTCGAGGATGCGCCCAAAGTGGTGATCGGTAAAGCTGACGAAGCCGGCATAGACTTCCATCATGCGGGCATACAGTCGTTTAGCGTCGGCCGATAGGGTATCCCAAACCGGTACATCTGGGTCATGCGCCGATAATTCAGTACCCGCTGGGATGACCTCCATCTCGAGCTGGCGTTGGTGGACGATCTCGCGGTACTTGTCCCAGCCCATGTCGAACGTGCCCTTGTACTTGTCCGCCCATTCGGCGGGAACATGGTGTGGGGCGTGGCCGGCGCCGGTGGCGTAATATAGGAAGAAAGGCTTGTCTGGCGCGTTGACGTGCGCATCCTGGATGAACTCTATAGCCTTGTCGGCCAGATCGATGCTCAGGTGGTAGCCTTCCTCCGGTGTCTTGTGGGCCTCGACCGCGTGGTTATCGTAGACCAGTTCCGGATACCACTGGTTGGTATCACCGCCCAGGAAGCCATAGTAGCGTTCAAAACCGCGGCCGAGCGGCCAGCGGTCGTAGGGTCCGGCTGCCGTCTCATGTTCGGGCGGTGATAAATGCCACTTACCAACACAGAAGGTATTGTAGCCTTTCTGCAGCAGCATCTCGCTGAGCATACCCCTGTCGAAGGGCAGGATGCCGTTGTAACCGGGGTAGCCGGTGGAGGTCTCGGTGATCGAGGCCAAGCCGATCGAGTGGTGATTGCGCCCGGTCAGGATGCAGCCGCGCGACGGCGAGCATAAGGCGGTGGTGTGCATGTTGGTGTAGCGCAGGCCGTTGGCGGCCAGACTGTCCAGCACCGGTGTCTCCACCAGCCCGCCGAAGCTCGACAACTGCCCGTAACCGACATCATCCAGCACGAAGAAGAGCACGTTAGGCGCGCCCTCCAGGGGGCGTAGCGCCTCCGGCCAGGCCGGCGAGGACTCCTCGGTGGTGCGTCCGATGACGCCGGTGAACGGGGTTCCTTCTGGGTAAGTCTTGATAGCCATGAAATTCTCCTTTCGATTGTATGTTCAAAGATTGTATTCACCTGTAAACAGTATAGGGATCAAATCACTACGCGGAGGGTCTCCATTTTTGTAAGACACTGGCGGTCGCCAGGGCGATGGCGCTGGTCAGTGTGCTCATCATCAGGATTGTGCCGGTGCTGAGCGATGACACGACTGTGGCGACGATGCCAGAATACATGCCATAGATCGGATTTACCCCGGCCAGCTGAGCGTAGGCCATGCCCTCCGGAATGCTGAACAGACCGGTGGCCAACCCCGAAACTATATTCGGAACGAACCCAGCGCTTTTAGGCTGTGCTTCGGTGGTCATTGTCTCTCCCTCGTTAAATTTATATTCCGGTCTCAGCATTGATCCTGTTATTCTTCACGGCAGCCACAAGCGCCTGGTAATCGCGCTCATTCTGGTCCGCGTATGCAGCTGCAAACTCAGCCAGTGCCATATCGATGGCTTCACCCTTCCCCAGGTAAGCGCCTATGGCGATGCGGTCACCAGAGCGGGCGTGGGCACGCGCCAACGTCCAGGCGCACATTTTCCCGTAAATCATCATCTCGCCGGGCTTCATCTGCTCGACATCTACTGAGATTTTCCAGTCCCATAGCTGCCGGATGTAAAAATCGTGCGGTTTTTCATCCAGTCCAACCGGCACCCTTTCCCAGCCCAGGAAGATATCGCTTGCCGCCTGCATCAACCATTGCCCCTCAACCACACGCTTGCCGTTCTCAGCATAAACGCTCTTCGACAGGTAGGGCTCTAAAACCGAGGCCTGGGCTTCCTTGACCTGAAGGAAAAGGGGATCGCGGTTGTTGCGTCCCAACAGGAGCAAGATCCAGGTGCGCGTCCCAACGCTGCCAACGCCGACGACCTTACGGGCAATATGAACATAATGGAAGCTCTCCAGCAGGCGCCGGCGATCTGGTTGCAGGCTAGAGCGGTAACTGCGGATAAGCCTGCGCATTGTCTCCTCGAACTGATCTTGCTCCGCAGCTGGCAGGAGGTCTTCAATCGGCACGACCAAAGGTGGCTTCGAGACGATACGCAGTTGGCCATTGACCCGAGTG
>JAQBDA010000352.1:0-5172 GCA_032124675.1 Chloroflexota bacterium | reverse complement strand
GCCCATTATACCAATTCAGGGGACAACCTGCCTCCCTGCTGCCCTGCTCCAGGTGTACTCAAATGCTGTTAGTTTGTGGGGTGTGGGCCGTATATACCGGATGGTATAATTCCGGGATCGTGTACTGGATGGCAGAATGCTCACCGCTCACGGGATCTCAAAGTCGTACAGCGTAAACCCCATATTACAGGATGTCACCTTCAGCCTGAACCCGGGAGAATGTACCGGTCTGGTTGGGCCGAATGGGTGCGGAAAGACCACGCTGGTCAAGACCCTGGCAGGTCTGGAACTGCCTGATTCGGGGCACATCTCACTCAGTCCTTCCAGCCTGCGGGTAGGGTACCTGCCCCAATCGTTTGATATCGACCCGGCTCGCACAATCGCCATAGTGATTGAAGAGGTGCTCGGTGATCCCACCAGGCTCGATGTCCAGCTATTGAAGTATGCCGAGGAACTGTCACTGAACCCTGAAGATCAAGCGCTGCAGTCTGCATACGATCGGGTTCTGAGCCGCATCGAAACCCACGATCCAAACCAGGCAGTGAGGCAGAAGAACATTCTTGCCGCCCTGGGCCTGGAGCAGGCTTCCCCACAAACCCCGATACGCGAGCTGAGCGGCGGGCAGAAGAGCCGTCTGAGGCTGGCACTCATCCTGATCGATAACCCGGCGGTTCTGCTGCTGGGTGAGATCAGGCGCATGCGGCAGGACATCCAGTGCACGAAACAACAGTCTTTGCTGGTAGAGATGAGCACAACCTCCCGCCAGCCAGGCGTGCGGCGGATCGCCAAGAAGGTCGCTAAAAAGGCGAAATCTCGCCAGAAGAAGCTCGACCGCCTCCTGGGCTCGGACGAGCGGGTGGACAAGCCGCTGCAAGGCTGGCAGATGAAGCTGGAATTCGGCGGACCGGATCACCTCGGGCAGGATGTGCTTACCCTGGATGAGCTATCACTCGGCTATCCGGAGCATCCGGCACTGGCTGTGGGGTTACGCGGGAGTATCCGCCTCGGGGAGCGAGTCGCGCTGACCGGACCGAACGGGTGTGGGAAAACCACCCTGCTGCGAACGATTGCCGGGCTGCTCGAACCTGCTGCCGGCAGCCTGCGTCTGGGTGCAGGCCTGAAGCTTGGCTATATGGCTCAGGAACAGGAGCTTCTAGATTGGGGGCTGAACGCGGTGGAGTCAGTGCAGGGATTAGCTCCCTTCAACGAGACCGAGGCGCGCTCTTTCCTGCATTTCTTCCTGTTCAGCGGTGATGATGCGCTGCGCCCTGTCGAGCAATTAAGCTCTGGGGAGCGCTCGCGGCTGATGTTAGCCACTCTGGTGGCGCAGAGCTGCAACTTCCTGCTGCTGGACGAGCCGATCAACCATCTGGATATCCCTTCGCGTGAGCGCTTCGAGCAGGCGCTAACCAGCTTTGACGGTACAATCCTGGCTGTTGTGCATGACCGCTACTTTATCGAGCGCTTCGCCAGCCGGGTGTGGGAGATGAGGGATGGGCTGCTCATCGACTACACCTGACAACCCTGTTATCTGTGCCCGGCAGCGTGCAGCTGGCGCGATAATTGCACGTACACGGGTATAGATTACCAGTGGAGAAGTATATGAAGCGAATGTTGATCACGGCCGTATTGTTCATCTGCCTGGTGCCAGGTTGGCTGGTCAACCAGCCAACCCAACCGCCACCGCCGGAGATGAAAGCGGAAGCCCAATCCATGTTAGAAAATGCCATCTACCAGGCAGCTCGGGTAAACCTGGAGGCGACATACCAGGTCCCGTTATTCGATATACGTGTGGAAAACGTGACCATTTCAGAAGACGGGGTGCATGCCTCCGCCTGGCTGGTGCCGGTGAACCCGCAGACCGGGGAGGCTGTGCCCACCGAGCCAGGAATTGCTCTGGCGACCTGGGACGGTGAGCGTTGGGTTGTCACCTTGCCATCAGACCCTGGATGGGGGACCATGCTGGCGGCTGTACCCAGCGATGCCCTGTCAGGTGAGCTCCAGCAGCAGCTGATCAGCATCGAGAGCGAAAGGTTCGATCCCCAGGCAGCCGCCCAGGTCTACTCAGGATACCTGCTGCCCTGGGCGGAGGGCAAGACAGTCTGGCTATCGCACAGCGTGGCTCATGACGGGTCATTCCCTAGTGGGAACGCCCATTATTCATTCGACTTCTTCATCTCCCAGACGATGTACGATATCCACGCCGCCAAAGCCGGGACGGTATGGGCATTCAAGGACTCGGTGCCAAACAACGATCACAGCGATGTTAACTTCATTGTGCTGCAGGACACCACCACCCTACCGGCCACCTACCAGCTCTACCTGCACCTGGCGCAGAACAGCATCCCGGCAGGTCTGAAATCGATCGGGACGCCCGTCGCCCAGGGACAGCGCATAGGAGTGGCGGATAACACCGGGCAAAGCACCGGCCACCACCTGCATTTCCAGGTCGAGCAAGAGCCGTACTGGCAGGGCTATTGGGGTACGTCGGTCGATGTCATTTTCGGTGACGTTGATATCAACGGCGGTCGCCCGCGTGTCCAAGCTGATCTGCCCTACTGCGACTGGGCTGGAGATGTATGCCAGGTGTTCCGCTCAACCTATGTTTCCGGCAACACCGTCCACGGCGCTCCTAACCCACCGCGCGGCGACCTGACCTCTCCACCCAGCGGGCTGACCCTGCAGAACGGAACGCTCAACATCTCCGGCTGGGCGACGGATGATACCGGGCTGAGCAGCGTGCGCATCAAAGCCTACTACGATGGCGCCTGGGAGTCAGTCGGACCTAACTTCAGCGCCTCTCCTTTCAGCTACACCTGGGACTTGTGCAGCAGTGGTGTGCCGGACGGACCGGTCAGCTTGAGGCTGGAGCTGATTGACCTGGATGGCAATCCCGCCAGCGGTCTGCCCGGTCTGCGCCACCTGTTGAAGCAGCACAACTGCGGCGTTCCGCCTCCAGCGTGCACGCCTACTGCGGACCAGGTCGCCCTGTTCGCCGGAACCGACTACAGCGGGAAATGCATCACGCTGGGAGCTGGAGATCACACCGGAGCGTCTGCCCTGGGTGCTCTGGGAGCTAACAATGCCGCCTCGATTCTGGTCGGCGCCAACGTATTTGCCACACTATTTGACAACACTGACCTGAGCGGACGCGGCACAACACTCGCGCAGAACGACAGCAGCCTGGCGGATAACCGCATCGGCGCCAATATGGTCTCTTCGATGAGGGTGAGCCCCAAGTCCTCGCCTCCATCCACACCGGTTCTGCGCTGGCCGGCAAATGGCGAAGCTGCTCTCACCTCTGACGATACAGTCGTGCTGGTCTGGGAAGATTCCGGAGCGGGGACGGAGTTCAAAGTTAAGCTGGATGGTGTGGAAAAAAGCTGGCAATCAAATACGGCTTACCATTCTGGTCCGCTGTCCGCAGGCTCGCATACCTGGCAGGTAAAAGCGCGCAACTCGAGCGGCGAGAGCGGCTGGAGCGAATTACGCTCGCTGAGCATCCAGGTCAAATCGATTACAACCACGCCGCGCAGCCTGCCCTTCTCCGATAATATGGAGAACGGGTCGAACGGCTGGAGCAAGCGCGATTGGGACCAGACCCTGGCACAGAACCATACTTCTGGGGGTGCTATCAGCTGGAACTACGAACCCAAGGACCCACCCGGGAATTACGATACCGGCTCTCCCAACGCGGGCAGCCTGACCTCGCCTCCCCTCAGCATCCCGGCCAGCGGGAGCAATAGCCTGCGTTTTTGGTATCTCTACGAGACCGAATCAGATGGTCTGAACTGGGACCGCCGCTGGGTTCAGATCTCAGCCGACGGGGGGCCGTTCCAGGATGTGCTGCTGCTATCGGATGACCCGCCGAACATATGGCTGCAGAGCCCATCCATCGACCTGACTCCTTATCGCGGCAAGACGATCCGCGTGCGCTTCCAGTTTGAAACGTTGGATTCAGTACTGAACGGCTTCAAGGGCTGGTTCATCGATGACTTTACTGTCAACAACCTGGCCCCACCGTTATGCGTGGATCCCGGGGAGCCAGACGATACACCCGGCACTGCTGCCGTGATGAATCTCAACAGCAGCACCGATGGGGTGATATGCCCGGGCGGCGATGTGGATATGGTTAAATTTACCGCCAATGCCGGGGACCAGATTGGGATTTCCACCCAGGCCCAATTTACCGGCTCCGATCTGGATACCTACTTGGACCTGCTCGATGGAGACGGCACTTCCATCCTGGCGTCCAATGACGACCAGGCCACCGGCACGCGCACCGACTCGTTCATCAGCTATCGCATACTGCGACCGGGCACGTATTATATAAAGCTGCGCGCCTGGAACCATCCTTCCGCCGGCGGAACGACTTACGACTACACCATGAGCCTGGTCTCCGGCACCACACAGCCGAGCGCAGCGATCACCTACCCCCCGGGAGGCACCTTCCTGCCTGATGGGGTGACTTCTATCACCGTTGACGCCCCAGATTCACCGCAGACCCCCGGAATACCTTCCGGGACCAGCCATGTGGATTTCTACTGGCATTCCGGCGACTGGCTGAATGGCACCTGGGTGTATTTAGGCTCAGACTGGGACGGTGGCGACGGCTGGAGCTATAACTTCGACGCCAGTGTGATCCCCGACCAGCGCGATATCGCCTTCTACACCAGGGCGTATGACTGGGCAGGCAGCTCCAGCGGGTCTGCCATCTGGGGCCTGGCAATCGACCGCACACCACCGGTAACATTTCTCAAGAGCCTGCCTGCCTCCCAGGAGAGCACGGCGGTGCAGGTACAGTGGTCCGGGAGCGACAACCTGGCTGGCATCGACCATTACGAGCTGCAGATGCAGGTGGATTCCGGAGCCTGGCAGGATTGGGATGACGATATCGACCCGGGACTGCAGGAAGTCTGGGTCGTGGTCGATAGAGGGCACAGCTATGGCTTTCGCCTGCGCGGTGTGGATAAGCTGGACAACCAGGAGGCGTATCCCAGCGCGGCCGAAGCTAAGGTCAGCATCCCATCGGTTATCTGCTCTGCTCCGGATAAATGGGAAAACGACAACAGCACCAGTACCGCCAGCAGCTCAGGCAGCCTGATCACCATCCAAGAGCATAACTTCTGCAACCCACAATCCGGCTCCGAATACTTGAACGACCAGGATTGG
>JAQBDA010000351.1:0-3249 GCA_032124675.1 Chloroflexota bacterium | reverse complement strand
TCCAATGCCAAGATCGCTGCTGGTGAATTCCGAACTCCGTTCGGATCACGGTCGTTTCGCTGGAAGCGGCCGTGTTCTGCTTGTGGTAATATTTTCCCCGAGACCAGAAATACAATAACATAATTGGAGACGAAATCTGTGAACCCCAGACAAATCACAATCCCCCTGATCCTGCTCTTATTGGGCGCAGCCCTGACGGCGTGCAGCACCCAGGCAACGTCGACCCCCGAACCGCCGCAGGCAACCCAGCCGCCGGATACCGCAGTTCCCACCCAGCCCCCTCCGGCCGGACCGCAGGATGTGCCGGTGGGCGAGATCACCAATATCACCTGGCAGTGGGTGGAACTGATCGTAAACCAGCCCGCCAGCCAGTCGGTGGTGCCCGATCCGGAGAACTATACGCTGACATTCTTCGAGGATGGCACGCTCGGCATCAAAGCCGACTGCAACAGCGGCAGCGGCAGTTATACTGTGAGCGGAAATCAGATCGAGTTCGGGCCGATGGCGCTCACTCTGGCGATGTGCCCGCCCGAATCGCTGGTCGACCAGTTCATGCGCCTGCTCGGGCAGGTGGATTCATTCGGCATGCTGGATGGCAAATTGGTGTTCACCCTGATGGATGGCGCCGGTGAGATGCGCTTCCAGATCGGCGGTATAGCGGAGGTGCCGGAAGCACCCCCGGAAGAAATCAGGATGTTTGTCGGACCGGAGAAAGTCCCCTGCGAGGGAGCCGGTCCACAGGAATGCTACCAGGTGAAGGACTCGCCTGATGGCGAGTGGCAGCTCTTCTACGCTACGATCGAAGGCTTCCAGTGGGAGCCGGGCTTCATCTACGAGCTGCGCGTCAACGTCTACCAGGTGGTGAATCCCCCGGCAGACGGCTCTTCGCTGCGCTACGAGCTAGTCGAAGTGGTTTCCAAGACGCCCGTTTACCTGGGCAACACCACCGGGATAGACCCGGCGAGCGTATCGATCAACATTTTCGACCTGCCGTACAGCTACCAGCCGAACCTGGTGCAGGCAACTCCCTACGATAATACCCAGCCGCCCGGCCCGACCGGTCTGCCCCAGCATATCCAGATCAATTTCGGCGTGACCAGCCCGGCAGATGTCCAGCCCAATGACCCGATCTTCTACCTGATCCCCAAGCAGGCCTACCTGGATAAGTGGCAGGCAGCCGGCGATGACGGGGTTAAAAATACCATGGGGCTGCTGGATATCTATCTACCCCAGCAGACGCTCCCGCTGCCGACTTCGGGCATGCCGGTCCTGCCGCCGGAACGGGTTGCCGGTTTCAACGACCTGGCTGTGCAGGGTAAATACCTGAGCTTCGATCAAGGCTACGGTGTGCGCTTCGTCGGGCGCTTCAACCAGGACCCGAACCCGGTGACCAACCAGGGTCTGTTCTATATCTTCCAGGGCTACAGCCAGGATGGGGTGCAATTTTTCTCGTTCTTCTACCCGGTGAGCACCTCCGTGCTCCCGAACAGCGCCGCGGATGTGGCCGCGCAGGAGATGAGCCGCTTCAACCAGGGCCCGGCTGCCTACGTCCAGGATCGTGCTCAGACACTGAACGCTATGAATCCGGCGGATTGGGAGCCCAATCTGGACACCCTGGACGGGCTGGTGGCATCGCTCAATTACCAGACCACCGCCGAGGCCCCCTCCGCCACTGCAGCGCCACCGCAGGAGGCTTCCCCTCTGGAGAACATCCAGTGGCAGTGGACTCGCTTCAGCGACCCGCTCTCGGCTTACGAGGTGCCTAACCCGGAGAGCTACTGGGTGATCTTTAAGACGGATGGCAGCCTGAGCTTCCAGGCGGACTGCAACACCGGCAGCGGCAGCTACACAACGGATGGCAGCAGCATTACGATCGCTTTGGGAGCCATCACCAAGGCGTTCTGTGGAGAAGAATCACGGTCGGAGGCGTTCCTCGCTAATCTGGGTGCGGCTGCAATCTACACCATCGAAGGTGCCCAGCTCAGGCTGGACCTGTTCGCGGATGGCGGTCAGATGTTCTTTGCCAACGGCGGTGTGGTGGAGTAGTTTCACATGCTTAAGCTTGATGCTTTAGGGCCAAGTTATTAAGATCTTCACCCACATGTCATTGCGAACCGGAGCGCAGCGAAGGGGAGGAATCCATATTGGCATCACCAGGGTTACCCAATTTCTACGGAGATACCGCCCAGGGGCCAGGGATTCCTCGCCACAAAGAGCGTGGTTCACAAAGAGCGTGGCTCACAAAGAGCGTGGCTCACAAAGAGCCTGGCTCGGAGTGATATGCTGATACCAGTATTGCTTGCGATAGGTCCACTATCATACTTTTGACTGACCATGTAGTGCCAGATATTCCCTTACCGCAGATATCGCTTACGGCTGCACGAGTAAAGTGAAGCTCAAATCTTCACCCTTGTAGCTGGCAGTGAACTGCCAGCAGCCGGGGGCGGGGATATCCACGCCAACCAGCATCGCCGAGCCGATATCCGCGGCCATGGCATGGGTGGTTTCGCTGGTTGTGAAGGACTCGCCGCTGCCATCCAGTCGCACACCACGCAAGGTAAGTTCTGGCTGCGGTTCGAACGCTGGGTCGTAGCCATCCCTCCAAAATAACACCTTGTTCGTATAGCCGCTCTCCTCGTTGTACGGCAGCTCTCGCCATGCGCCATCGTAAGGCAGCAGCGTCCACAGGGCAGGGCTGCCGTACCAGAACAGCTCCTCAACCGGTGATCCGGCTTTGTATGGCTCAGGGGGGATGAACGCCAGTTCAGGCTGACGGGTCACCGGGCAAGACTTTGAGACCCCGGTGCTTTCCAATTGCGTCTTTTTCCCTTCATCGGATACCTTGCTGGTCTCCAGCGGACCGGACGCCTGGCTGCTGATCCCAGCGCAGCCAGACAGCAGCAGCACCAATAACCAGAGCAAAAGTATTCTTTTCCACGCTATTGTCGCAATGAACCATCTAATACTATCTGTACGAAGTTGTGTACTGTTACTCATACAGCTCTTCTCCTAATCACCTAAATTCCCGATCTCCTAATTCCTATCTTAATTACACCGCCCGGCGTGAACAAGTTCCCAAGCTTGAATGCAAAGGCGCTTCAGTACACGTATCCATCACCGGTCACACCGGGTGTCTGTAACAAAGGCGGTGGGTTTTGACAAAAAGAGCAAGCTCCGATTAAGATGGTAGTTCTCACACAACCATCGCCAGGAGCTTGCCATGTCGATTGTCGTTCTAAAACTGCCAGA
>JAQBDA010000350.1:0-7019 GCA_032124675.1 Chloroflexota bacterium | reverse complement strand
AGATATTTTAATATCTCTCAGTGCTCTCCGGCGATGCTCTGCATCGACTTGGTGGTGAGATGGAGGTTTATATGACTTCGAAGATAAAGAATTTTCCCGGCACGGCGCTGAGCGAGGATGACTTCACGCAGGGTAATGTGCTGTACAACCACGACCAGCTCAAAGGCGATTTCGCCTGGGATACCGGCGCGGCAATTGGGAGCTATCTGGCTGCTCTGAAAAAGGGCTCCCTCCTGGGCGCATATTGCGCCACCTGCCGCAAGACGGTCATCCCGCCGCGTACGGTCTGCGAGTGGTGCTACAGACCCATGCAGCATTTTGTGCCCTTACAGGATACCGGCACGGTGAACACTTTCTCATTGTGCTACGTCACCTGGGATGTGCAGCGCATCAGCGACCCGGAGATACCGGCGGTAATCGAGATCGACGGCGCCTCCCCCATGCACGGCATCATGCACATGCTTGGCGAGGTCGACCCCCAGGCAGTGCACATCGGAATGCGCGTCCAGGCAGTTTGGAAGCCGGTCGAAGAGCGCCAGGGAGCGATCACCGATATACGCTATTTCAAACCCATCCCAGACCAGGAGGAGCCGAAATGAGCCTGCTGAACCGTGACCATGATTCCCCGGCGGTCTGGCAGGGAGACCTGCCGGTAACCAGCCGCTATACCTATGGTGTGGCGGGAGAGCGTTTCTTCCGTGCATTAAAGGATGAAGGGCGCATCCTGGGCAGCTACTGCCCGAGCTGCGATTTCACTTATGTGCCAGGGCGCATCTTTTGTGAGAGGTGCCTGTCCGAACTGGATGAGTGGGAGGACGCAGGTACACAGGGCGAGGTGCACACCTTCACCCTGCTCTATGCCGGTTATGATGGCAGCCTGCTGGAACATCCACGCATCGTGGCGATGATCCGCATAGGCGATGGCGGTCTGGTGCACCTGCTGGATGGAGTCGACCCGCAGGATATCACCATCGGCATGCCGGTAGAGGCAGTGTTCAAACCGGCAAATGAACGCCAGGGCAGCATCGAAGATATCCTGCATTTCAGACCTGTGTGATCAGCCGAGTTGATTATTTCTGGCGCAGGCTGCGAAAACAGGCAGAGATTATACCCACTGGCTCCCTGGCACAGGAATTGCATGGCAATTCGCTGAAATATATTCATTGAATTATGTTGCGATTATTAGCGAATTGCATAAGCAAACCGCCATTCATGCTAATACGACAAATTAATATACTCGCTGCGGTTTGCCATGGCTCTTGATAAAATTGGGTATAGATTGAACCATGCCTCCAAGCCCTAAATCTCTCGGTCCCCTGGTCGCTGACTACCGCAGCCAGCCCTTTTCCAGACGCAGCTCCAAAGCCGTTCTGGTCTTAGGCGTGCTGGCGGTGCTGGCGCCACTGTTCTACGGGTTGTACCGGGCTCAGTATGCGGCCGCAAAGTACGGTCCCGTGGCGGTCCAGTATTGGAGCCGTCCCTGGTATCTGCTCTCCGGTCTGGCGTTCCTGGTCCTATGCCTGGTTATCGTGATCGGATTGGTGCGCGGCCTGCGCCATGTAGCTGTACATAAGTACGGTTTGCGCATCAGGCAGTCCGGCCGGAAACAGTACGCCTGGGCAGATCTATCGGGCGTAAGCACCGGCGCGGTGCAGACCCGCCTGTTCGGAACCGCGCTGCGCACACAACACCAGGCAGTGATATACCCTACTGTAGACCCACCGGTCAAACTGGATAACTCGTTGGATGGCCTGCCCGAGCTGCTGACCCGCATCAAAGCCAACTTATACCCCCGCCTGCTGCCCGGTATGCGTCAGGCGTTCAAGGAAGGCAAGACGCTGTATTTCGGACCGCTTTCCATCCGCCAGGATGAGCTGCTGGTGCAAGACCATGCTGGTAAAAACCGCTCGATCCCCTGGTCGCAGATCGATTCAATTACCGTTCAAGCCGGAATGCTGGTGATCGCGCTCGAGAATAAAGCCAAAATCCGCCTACCAGCTGCCAGGGTACCAAACCTTGAGCTGCTGCTGCAAATCATCCAATCGGGGGTGACCGTGTGAGACCAACCCATACCCGCTGTATAACCCTGGCCCAATCTTTTCTGTCTTTGGTGCTTCTTATCTCCCTGGCAGCCTGCTCCACAGCCCTTCCCGACACTGCGCCTACACCAACTGTGGAAACAGCTACTGAGCAGAGCAGCGAGCCCGAGCAGGATGAAACCCTCCCAATAGAATACGCCGAGATCTCCTTCCAGGTGGAAGTGCCCGAGAATACGCCACCCGGACAGCCGGTATTTATCAACATACTGGAAGAGGTTACCGGGCTGGCGCTCAGCGCCCAGGCGAACCCGATGGAGCCGCAGGATGGGCGCATTTTCACAACCAGCCTGCAGTTCCCCCTTGGCTCGGTGGTGAAATACCGCTACTCCCGCCAGACGTCCGAAGCTCCGGTCGAAGAGCACACTTCCGACGGCCGCCAGGTACGCTACCGTCTGTTCAACGTGCAGGGACCCGGTGCTGTCCAGGATGTTGTCAGCCGCTGGACAGATACCAGCTTCGACGGCCCGTCAGGCAGGATCATGGGGACAACCATCGATTCCCGCACCAAACAGCCCATCCCAAACCTGCTCATTGCCTCAGGAGGCTCCCAGGCGCTGACCCGCTCGGATGGCACGTTCATCATCGAAGGGCTGCCGCCGGGGACCCACAACCTGGTAGGCTATGCGCTGGATGGCAGCTACCGCACTTTCCAACAAGGCGCGCTGGTGGCACCCGACTCGACCACATTCGCCGACTTCAGCCTCAACCCTGCCAAACTGGTCGAGGTGGTCTTCGAAATGAGCGCACCGGAGAACACCACGCCGGCTGTGCCGGTACGCCTGGCTGGCAGCCTGTACCAGCTGGGCAACACTTTTGCCGATCTATCCGGAGGTTTCAGCAGCCTGGCATCCCGTATGCCGCAGCTCTCCCCTCTGCCCGGCAACCGCTATACGATCAGCCTGATGCTGCCTGCCGGAGCTGACATCCGTTATTTATATACTATGGGAGATGGCTTCTGGAACGCAGAGGTGCTCCCCGGCAGCTCTCTGCGCCAGCTGATCGTACCGGATGAGGGCGCGGTGATCTCCGACACCCTGGCAAGCTGGTCCACCTCTGAGACCGGATCGCTGGCGTTCGACGTAAACGTCTCAGAATCGACACCCCCTGGAGACCAGGTCTCGATCCAGTTCAACCCGCTGTACGGCTGGACAGAGCCCCTGCCATTGTGGAAGCTATCCGAGAACCGCTGGGTATATGTGCTCAACAGCCCGCTGGAGATCATCAACACGCTTGGCTACCGGGTGTGCCGCAACGCCCAGTGCAGCGCGGCTGACGATGCCCAGACCAGCGGTCCATTTTCGGAAGGCTATGAAGTCCCTACAACTCCGGAATACCAGGAAGTGAGAGTCGATGTCGCTTCCTGGGCCTGGTATGACCCGGCCTCCTCGTCGGCCCAGCCGCCTGGGGTAGAAGTCGCCACGCGCGGGCCGGATTATGTCGCTGGTGTTGAATGGCAGGCGCGCTACCATCCGTCCTGGACGCCGCTGAAAGCCAATATCATGGACGGCGTGCAGTTGGCTGGCGGGAACTGGACGGTATTGGCGCCGACATGGTCTTATACACGCAGCTCGCCCCCGATCCTGGAGATCGTCGCCGGGAGGGATGCCTTCTGGTTCGATCTGACCGATTTCATCGCCGAGGGACGCCAACGCGGGCAAAATATCGGCATATTCCCTACCCCAGACTTCGACCAGCCCACCTACCAGTGGTGGGCTGAAGCAAAACGCGACTTCCCCTGGTGGGTGGTGTGGTTCGACCAGTACAGCAAGTTTATACTCCACCATGCAGACCTGGCTGCCCGCAGCGATGCCCAGGCGCTTGTCATCGGTGGCAGCTGGTTGGAACCGGCGATACCGGGTGGACGCCTGGCGGATGGGTCTCCCTCAGGCGTGCCTGCTGACTCCGAATCACGCTGGCGAGAGATCATCGCCCAGGTGCGCGCCCGCTAC
This sequence comes from Chloroflexota bacterium, assembly GCA_032124675.1. GTDB lineage: Bacteria > Chloroflexota > Anaerolineae > Anaerolineales > UBA4823 > JAQBDA01. The sequence goes on along the minus strand of JAQBDA010000350.1, from coordinate 2,971 downwards.
GACGGGCAGATCTGGTGGGCAATGCCATTCTCCCAGGCGGTGATAGGTGCTCCATCCTTCCTGGACAGCGTGGATGGCATCTACCTGCTGTTCTCCGAGCCGCTCACCAGCCGCCCGGATGCCACCCAGGAGGAGATGGAAATCGAAGCGGCCCGCCTGGCGGATGCTGCCTTGCTGCCGCTCAGACTGCGCTTCGATAAGCCGCTCATCCTGGCTCCGGCGTACGCCTCGGCGGATGGCGCCGGCACGGCCTGCCTGCCCGACCCGGCAGGAGGCTGCCTGCCGCTGGAAGCCCTGGAGCAGCCTGCCCCTGACTTCCCCGGCATCCCGCTCGACCTGCAGGAACAGGCAGACATCTACCGCGCCTTGCTCTCGGTAGCTAACTCCCGCACCTGGATCGACGGCTTCATCAGCCGCGGCTACTACCCACCGGCTGCCCTGCAGGATAAATCAGCCTCGGTGAACGGCAAGCCTGCTCTGGATATCCTGGCATATTACTACCCACGCCTGACTGGCGACATTCCGTAAGCATTTCTTACCACCATTTTGGCATAGGTGGAGTATTGGACAGGGATTTTCACGGAGCAGCACGGATATATCAATCGACACATGACTTGCAGAAAAAAACTGCAAGCCATGTGTTCAATATCCCAGGAATATTTTCCCAGAATGAGTTTATTTTGTACCGTAGATCGGGAGCAGCACGCCGTGGATAGGTGCCGCGTCCTGAGATGCCAGGAACAGGATCACACGTGCCAGCGCCTGAGGCGTGACCCAATGGCTGTAATCGGTATCAGGCATCGCCTCCCGGTTCTGGGGTGTATCGATCGTCCCAGGGATGATTGCGTTTACATTGATCCCCTGGCGTTTGTACTCGGCTGACATACTCTCAGTCAGCCGTGTCACAGCACTCTTGGCTGCGGAATAAGCCGCGCTGTCGGCAGCGCCTTTCAAAGCCGCCGAGGAAGCGATGTTGATAATCCTGCCCCCGCCCTGTTCCAGCATATGGGGAACCACTGCCCTGCTGACGATAAATGCCGAGCGGGCATTGAGGTTCATCATATAATCCCAGGTCTCTAGAGTCGTCTCATGCACCGGCGTGCCCGCCCGGTAGCCCCCAACCGTGTTGACCAGGATGTCGATCCTGTCGCAGCGCTCCAGAATATCCTGCACCACGCTCTCAACAGCCTGCGGATCGGTTACATCGATCCCTTCTGCCAGGTAGTCCGTGGTGGAACCCAGCAGCTCTGGAAACAGTGTCGCCATCTTGCCGGTCGCATAGTCCACTGCTGCAACCTTGGCTCCGGCAGCGTGAAATGCTCTCATTACCGCCTGCCCAAGATTGCCGCTGGCGCCTGTCACCAAGGCGACCTGGCCTCTTAAATCATACATCAACATACTCCGTCATATTTGGGTAAACTTCCCGGAAGCTGGATTCCAAACATAGCTTGCGGGAAGTTTTATTAGGCCTTGGTCTGCCGTTGGGGCAGTTCCTGGATCTGTTTTGCCAGCGAGAAATCTTTCTCTGTCAATCCGCCCGCGCTGTGAGTCACAAGAGTAACCGTCAGCTTTTTATACCCAAATATATTCAGGTCCGGATGGTGGTCGGCTGCCTCAGCAAGCTGCCCAATCGCCCCGACCATCAGCACCGCATGGGCGAACGACGGCAGGATAAAAGTTCTCACCAGCATTCCATCCTGCACCTGCCAGCCTTGCAGCTCAATCAACAGCTGCTGTATTTCGCTATCGTCTAGTTTCTTCCTCATGGTTCATTCTCCCTATTCGCTCCAAAATCCTAAGGATCTGATAGACCTTTAGGATTTAGATTCATATCTGCCCAGATTGAGCCTCCGCCCTCACATTCCAAATGGAGTGAAAGGCCTGTCCTTCTGGTCAGCGCCTAATAAAGCTCCTGGGTGGATCGGCGGTTGATGTACCCCATGAACTCCTGGCGCAGCTGACGGTCGGTCTTGAACTCACCCCGCAGGGTCTGGGTGACCATACGCGCATCGGCTTTCTTGACACCCCGCATGGTAGCGCACATATGAGCAGCTTCCAGGACCACTGCCACACCGCGCGGCTGGATGGCTTGCTCGAGGAAGTCGGCTACTTCAGTGGTCAGCCGTTCCTGCACCTGCAGCCGGCGGGAAAACATATCCACGATGCGCGGGATCTTGGATAACCCGAGCACCTTACCATCCGGCAGGTAAGCAACGTGCGCCTTGCCGACAAAAGGCAGCAGGTGGTGCTCGCACAGGCTCTGCATCTCGATATCTTTTACCAGAACCATCTCATCATAATCCACATCGAAGATGGCATTATTGATCAGCTCATCCGGATCGGTTTCATAACCGGAAAGCAGCTCGCGATACATCTTGCGCACCCGTTTGGGGGTGTTCAGCAGCCCGTCTCGCCCCGGGTCTTCGCCTAAATTATTCAATATATCCCACACTGCGCTTTCGATGGCAGCGTCTGTCTGGTGAGGCGGCTCGGCTACCATAGCCGCAGCCAGCTGCTGGTTTCCAACCCGCTCAGGGCGCTCCATTTCATCCAATTCGAACAGCTCCCTGGCTGAGTAAACTTTATTTCCATAATTTTTACCGTTATTCATTTCATACTCCTTATCGTAATTTCCCGGAACATAACACTCGTGTGCTCAAGCTGCGTAATTTCCAACTGTATCCATTCTGCGCGTGTGAGAGGGAGATGTTCCGACAGTTAATTAGATGCTGGATTCTTCTGATTGGTTTCATAAATTCATCAAATATCCTAAAGTTTATCAAAATATATACATTTTGTCAAGTTATTGTACATATTATATAGATTATCTTCGTGATCCGAAGCCTCTCAAGGCTTCGATAAATGATAAGAGGGTGAAGCACCCACCCGCTTATCCAATTTTATTCAATTTAGGACTTATGCAGTTGGTAAGGAGAGAGGGGGTGTTTGGGCGGGCGTTGCCCGCCCAAAC
>JAQBDA010000349.1:0-2890 GCA_032124675.1 Chloroflexota bacterium | reverse complement strand
GCTAGCAGGGGGATCAGATTTTTTTTCATGTAGACCTCAAATTAGAATATGGCGGTTATACCGAGACCCTAAGTCAGAGCTGATCGAGCAAGATCTTTTTCCCCTTTCCTTTGACAGTCTTCGGCAGTAATTAATGATTCATCCTTGAGTTTCTTGAGCCTAGCAAGACTGTCGTGTTGACTCCCGCTGGCGCCACCTGGGGCAGCGGGTGCTGATTCGTTCTGGGTCAAGAGCCGGGTGCTTATGCCAGTCAGGTATGCCAGCTCCGTGAACCTGTACCGTTCCCCGAATATGGAGTTAGGATTGTCAGTGAATCTGGTGAATTGGTTGAAGGAGGTGCTTCCCAGCCTTTTCTTCATTTTTTGGCTTGTTGAGGGAGTTTAACTCTCAAGTCTTTTAGCAAGCTTTCCAAACATAATCAATCTTTATGCCAAATGCCTTACGCCTGTTTGTGCCCTATTAAGCGTTGGTTGACGGGAATGTCTTTGTAGGCTTTTGAGAACATGAAGTGAAAAAATAATGTTGAAGGCACCAATGAACTGGAAGCTTGATTTGTGAACAGAAGCAAGCATAAGGTGGGAACAGTTGTTTGTGCCGTTTTATGCTGCCTTTGCGACTTCACCACCTTCCTTGTAAGATAACCCAATGATTATTCAATTCCTGGATAGGAAAAACCTTTCTTGTCTGGGCCGAGCATGTCTTCTGCTTTTACTTGTTGGCTATGGAGGGGCCAGTGAAGGAGCCTATGGGGATTCTTCGAATGACGAACTCGTCGATCTGACAGGCGGGGTCATTCCATTGCTTAACTATGATTCTGGGGCAAGTTCTACGGGTGGAGGCGAATTATTTTCAGGGGGAAGGCTTTCCTCTCGAGGCGATGTCCGGTATCTGGTTCGAGTGAAAAATCAGACCGGCGATCCCATCGAAGCCGACTCTCTGATCCTCGTCGTGGACAAGATTCAAGAAATGGCACGGCTCCGTGATATGACAACCAGCCTCGATATTCAGGGGATCGATGGGTATACGGAGGATGGGAAACCGTATTTTCGCGTTCCCGTTGATGGCCAGGCAGAGCTTCCCCCATACGGTGAAAGCGAAACATTTACCATTGAGATCAATAATCCTGACCTTCTTCGTTTATACCCTCCGGTCTTACGGGTCCGGGGAATCCGCAAGACGGCCTCTCATGCGTTTCAGGGTGCTCTTCAGACCTTGATCCAGGAAGGTGCCGTGACCCCTGAAGAAGCGAAAAAGGCCATGGACCAATCGCAATAGAAAAAACATTTGCTAGTTGAATGCCCGGTGAAAATCTGCATGATGCAAGAAGGGATAGGAATGGTGGCGAGAATGATTCACACAATAAGAACCGGCATATTTAGTATGGGGTTCTTCTTCGTGGTAGGACTGGGAGCGGTGTTGGCTTCAAACGGAGGAGGCCTGAACGAACCCAACCCCGTAAGCGGACATTCCATTTCTCTCGAAGGGATCACTCCTGCGGATGTCCTGGCCCGGGTTCAGATGCTTCGGGATACCCTGGAATTGATCCGGTTTGAAATGGGAAAACCGATGGCAAGCCAGTCTGATTCCATTGTCACCAATGTCCACTCCCATGAAGCCTATTTCCAGGCTCTGACCCTCTTTCATAAAGCCGACCGTCTCGCTCTCGAACTCACCGGGAGCACAGGAATTCCCCCTGATCCCATCTCGCTTTCCGCTCTTGCGCCTTTTCATGTCTGGAAAATAGTGAACGCGAGCTACCTTCGTATTCTGGCCATCAAAGAGGAATTAGGTCTGAAGGAAATTGTTTCGGAGCGCCCCGAAGATTCCTCGACAAGTCTGACAGAAACCGGACGCGCGATTGTGCAAGCCAATCGCCAGCTCAACCTGCTGCCGGAGCGACACTTCTCACCAAGTGATGTATCGCAACAGGTGCTTCTGGCCAGTCAGTACGCCAAACGATTGCTGTCCCGTTTCCCTCAATCAAACATCGTTATAAAACCTTCCCCCTTAGAAAGGGGCAAGGAGCCTGCTGATGTGTTCCTCCGCTTGGTTGAATGCTATGCCATTCTGGAAAAGATTGCACAACAGTCCAAGGTTCCGGTGCTTCATCTTGATCTGCCTGCCGCGCATAAGGCAGGTCGTTCTCGGCAGTTGGACCCAAGCGACGTCTATGATTTGGCGACCCTCCTGGTCTCGGATCTTGCCTATCTTCACGCACAACTGAAAAGCGACGACTCTCCAAAGCCCATTCCTTATCCGGGACGAACGTTCCCTTCCCGTGTCTACCAGCAAGCTACCGTGCTTCTGCATCAGTTGAAGGCACTGGAACAATTAGTCGCAACCGATCCAGATTGGACCTCCCGGTAGAGAATAGACGTTTTTTCTAAACCATTCTGTCCATCGCCCGCGTGCTACGAAGGCACACCAGGCACCATACTGCCAACGCTGTGTGAAGCAGAACTGCCGGCCAGAGACCGATGCCGGTCAATTCCAAGCCCATGCCCGCATACACGAAGACTCCGACGGCGGCAACGTTGTAGAACAACAGGGCCGAAACCAACCCTCTTGCAGCGCGGCTCTGTACGTCCTCGCGCGCAGACCAGCAGGCGACACCGAGGGAGAAGAGCCCGGCTCCTGCCACGCGAGCTAGGACTAACCCGGCGGGGCTATCGAGCGAAGCACCAACCAGAATCGCAACCGGCGTCGACGGTGAGAGGCCCAGCGCCAAACCAGTCCCTGCCTCAATGATTGCTGTCACGATGAACAGATACCTTAGTTGCATTGCTTGCCCTTTCAGCGAGTATTTGGTGTGTTGGCCCGCATCCGCTGGAGAGGCGGATGCGAACTGATAGGCGGCCTATTCTCAGCTAGCTCGGCATCACGGGTTGCC
>JAQBDA010000348.1:0-12125 GCA_032124675.1 Chloroflexota bacterium | reverse complement strand
ATGTCAGGTTGGCAACTTCTTGTTCAGTCTCTGCTGTATCCAGCGAGCTTTCTAATTCACTGATCCTGCCCCTGCGCCTGAAGGGTTTGACCACAAACCCGCCCAGCGCCGCGGCGATGGCAATGAGCGTCGGGATCAGGGCAGCCAGGATATCGCCGAAATTATCAATGAGCTGGTCACCAATGCGCTGGCTGACAGTTTGGGTGGGGGTGGGGGGAATCGTGGGTCGTGGTGTTGGAACCGGGGTGGGGGTAGGCAGAACGATCTCAACCTGGTAAGTGCCAAACCAGCTTGGGTTATCTGATGTCTCGTCCAGATAAACCTTGACATTGATCCGGTGGAAACCTTCCTCGACCGGTGCCAGCAGCGACCAGGCCCAGTAGGTCGGCGTGTTCGGAGTCAGGTCGACGGATTGTAATGCCGGATATTCTGGCTGCACCTGGAAGGTCAGCGAGTCAAGCTCCACTCTGATCCTGCCATCGATGTAAATGGTGCCTTGATCGGAGCCGAGCGCACCAATGGCAGGCACGGATTGTGGTTCGATATCTGTACGGCTGAATTCTTCAACCTCCAGGGCCGCGAACTCGGCCGGGATGATGACCGTGAACAGGACAGCATCACTCGTGCCCGGGCGCATCCAGATCGGATAACTGAGGTTGAACTCAGCGACCTGGGTATCGGCTGTGATGGCTGTATCTTCACTGCTCTCAACAGCCTCCTCCTGAGCAGACGCAGTTTCCTCAGTCTCGCTGGGTATGGTTGGGGTGCTGCCCGAGGTGAGGGGAATTGAAGAGGGCGCAGGCTCCATAGGAGCTGCTTCTTCACCACTGCCGAAAAAAGCCATCTGTGGTAGGATCGTAAGGACACACAGCCCGAGGCCGATAACAATCACACACGCCAGGACCAGCCCGATCACTGCGATCGAAGCCGGCTTGCGGCATCCTGATTTACTCGTGCCTGAATCCATAGTCAACCCTAACCATAATCCTCATCTCATTCTATATGAGCACAAGTAAATATTCAATAGCAGCACAGATGGTGGCTTGACAGAACCCTGCTCCCGGGTGTAGAATCCCGCCGCTTGGAAAAACATTGATGCATAAAAAGATTTCTGAAGAACCTGGACCATTTATACCACCCATTGTCGCGGGCAGTACCAGCGCGGGGAACAGGCAGCCTGATTGATTTCAGGCGGTTGGTTAATCCTGCCCCTGCGCCCTGCCGGCGCAGGGGCTTTTGATTCCATACAAGGAGGCGTTTATGCGCCGCACGATGAAACATCCTGATGCCGGGTCTGGCAATACGACCGGTCACCACCAGTCCATTGGAGCGCTGGAGGCAGCAAAGGCTGCGCTCTCCCGCCTGGCAGGCAATTTGAAAAGATTTAATGAGATAAACCTGAAAGAATACACCCAGGTCGAGACCACCCCCGGCCACGCCGAGTACCCCGTCCGCATGAGCGGCAGCCGCCCGAGCTAGCCAGATTGTTGAGCGATACAATCGCGAATAGACCGCCTCACCGGGCAGGAATCGGCGCGGCGGCTCGCGGCGCGTGGATGCTCAGGTCGGTGCCGTAATGGGCGGCGATCTCATCGTGCACTCCGAAGGCACCGGCTGCGGGTCGATAGACAGGTATGCCAGGCGGAAGGATCCTTTCACCCGCTCGATGTGGATATTGGAACCGTAAACGACAGGATCGCGGTCTGGTTATTACAGTTCAGTGATACGAAAATACAGGGGGTTAATCCGGCGGTCTCACGTAGAAATAGCCGAACCCCACACCCAGCAGCAGGTAGATGGCGACGGTTGTCCAGCCCAGAGCGTTAGCAATCCCTTGCAGTTGATAATATAGAGCGATGACGAAGGCGATCAGATCGCTGACTGCGAATGCCAGGACAATCGACCGGACTGATGAATAAGCTGAGTCACGGACCAACCAGGCGATGATCCCGTATCCGAAGAGCGCTGCGCCCAATAATCTCGCCAGAAATATACCATTGGTGTTTAATTCGACTGCGTATAAAGATAGCAGTTGAGCCGGGATGAGCATAAATACGAGTCCGAAAAGCACGGCTATGATCGCACTGATCACAAACAAAGTGCTGAGTTTCATGGCGTCCTCCTTTTGCAGATAGTCTTTCGTGAATAGGATAACTTGGCTTAATGATTTAACCCACGATATACTCTGTAGTTGCGCCGGCAGCATGGGTCCGGCGAACTGCATCTTCTTTCTGCTCACTTGGGGGTGCTTGAAATTAATACAAATGCCTAGGGTCGCGCAACCTCCGCATGGGTTATCATTTGCATAAGGGAGATGCTCAATATTGGATTGCGAGATGTGTAACAAACTTCCTGATCTTACGTTATTCATCGTAGAACAAAGGGGGATTGGCTTTACAGGGGCGTAATCCCGTTTTGCCCGTACAAAAGAATAAACTATCGAGAACCGAAAGGGCAAACCCATCGTGAGGTGGGGACGCAAAGCTGTGAGTCTGGGAAGCCCAGATCGTCAGGCTGCCGAAGCGGAGTGCTTCAGCAGCCTTTTATTTTCGCAGCGCAGTATCAGATTGTTGGGCAGTTAAGCATAGGGAATCGGGGTAAGCAAAGGTGGGAAATGAAAGACCAGGGCTATTCAATCATCAATTCATCGCGAGCATCTGTATCTTGGAATAAAAACAAGCAACGTCGCCAGTATACTGACCCTTCGAAACCGCGCGGGCAGGCTATCGTTGAGTTTGCTCTGGCGGTCCCGTTCATATTCATGCTAACCTTCGGGGTTATCGAATTCGGCAGGCTGATGTTCTCCTACAGCATGGTTGTGACGGCTGCCAGGGAAGCCTCCCGCTACGGGTCGGCCGTGGAAAACTACCAGGACTGCACGGGCATCCAGAATGCCGCAGTGCGTGTAGGTGGGCTGGCGGGGGTGGAAGCCAGCCACGTGCAGATTGTTTATGATGATGGCTTCGGGGGCAGCAGCCGATCCTGCCCGCCAGGGCAGCTGCCGCTTGGAAGTCGCATCATCGTCGAAGTACGGGATGTCCCCTATACACCGCTGGTACCGGTGGTCAACCTGCCGTCGATGAGCTTGCGCTCCGAATCCAGGCGCACGATTTTGATCGGCCTTGAGTTGAGGTGAAATGACCATGACCGCAAAGAAACAATCACGCTCAGAACGCGGACAGAGCCTTGGCGAATTATCCATCCTCATGACCATTATCCTGATCTTGCTTGCCGGTGTTGCAGATGGTGGGCGGGCACTATTTACGTATATTAGTTTGCGCGACGCCGCGCAGGAAGGTGCGCTGTATGGCTCATTTGTCTTCAGCTTGCCAGACCCCTCTTCCTCGGCGAACAGCCTGATCGACCCCGGTACTGCCTGCAGCCGGATTGTCACCCGGGTGATGCAAAATAGCGACAGCCCCGTGGATCTTTCATCCGAAGCCAGCGTTTCGGTCAAGATTGCTCAGGTCAGCAATCCGGGCGTGTGGGTGGACTGCACTTCACCACTCAGCCTCCAGCCCTGTGCCTACGACCGCATCCGCATCGCAGTTACGTATGAGGACTTCACCCTGTCCACACCTTTCCTGGGTGCGTTGATCGGCACGCAGACTCTGGATATCAGCGCCGAGGTGGAGGATGCCATCCTCGCCCCGGCTGGTTCGCAGACCAGCGCCTGCCCGTAACCAGGCTGGATGGGAGATCTGTTCACATGACCGGTACTGCAAGACGCTATGAAAATGGGCAGGTGATGATCCTTTTGGTGCTTGGTTTTGTCGGCCTGCTGGGATTTGCCGCCCTGGCAATCGATATCGGTATGCTGTACTCTGACCGGCGCATCGCCCAGAACGCCGCCGACGCAGCCGCGCTGGCAGGCGCAGGAAGGGCCGGACAGCAGCTAAAGACCCTTTTCGTGGATGATTGGGATTGCGGGTCTGGCTTCAACGCGGCCAAAAGTGATGCCAAAGACACTGCTATCGAGCAAGCATTGTTCAACCAGTTTGTCATCACCAGGACTCTGGGGATCACCGAAAATGTTGTCACGGTTGCCTGCAGTACTGGTGGCAGCGCCAGCGATAACTATCTGGATGTGCGCGTGCGCATCGACAAGCAGACCCCGTCCACCTTCTCGCATATGATCTTCGGAGGGCAGTTGGCCAACACGGTGGAAGCAGTCGCCCGGGTTACCCCGAAAACGCCATTCGCCGGGGGTGCCTCCATCGTCTCCCTGACCAGCAACTGCGGCAGCCATTTCGACAAAGGGATCGTATTCGGTGGCAATGGGGATACCACCATCGATGGCGCTGGAATTCACTCTAATTCCTGCCTGACACTCAACGGATCATCTGGGAATATCCAGGTCAACGGCGGGGGAATCGAGTATGACGCCGACGATGTTTACAAGAACAACGGCGGTATGACTGTCTCGCCCGCGCCAGGTCCAGTGGGCGATAAGGTTGTCCTCGATCCTCTGCCAGATTTGTGTGCAGGGGTTCCTGCAGCACCGAACAGCGGAAACCCAAACCTGCTCCTGCCGGGCAGGTATAACCATATCATCTCGATCAACAACAAGCAGACAAAGACGATGCGCTCAGGGTTGTACTGCCTGCAGAACGGGATCCGGGTGAACGGAGGCGGTACGCTTCAATCTGAGGTTCTGGGAGGTTCCACTGATGGGGGGGTGACGATCGTTGTGTTGAACGGCAACTTTGACGTGGCGGGCAATGCTACGGTAAAACTCAAGGCACCCCCGCCTGATTGTGATGCGGTGGCTGATGCTTACGGTCTTACCTGCCCGCCGGCAGTTCCTGGTATGCTGATCTACCTGCCGCCCGGCAGCAACGGCAATGTGAGCATTGCCGGCACTTCAGATTCGGAATACACCGGTACGGTCTATGCACCGGATGGTTTCATCGACATTGGCGGGACGACATCTACGATCGCTGATATCTGGGCGCAGTTTGTTGCCAGCTCGATCCTGGTTCATGGCGATACGACGCTCAATATCCACTATGATGGCGACCTGAATTTTCAGTGGCCTGCACGTCTGAATTTGCAGCGTTGATGCGGGTGATCTGACACGTCTTCAAGCCGGGAATAATTCCTCATACAGCTCGATCTGGTTGCCGTCCAGGTCTTTGATCCAGGCGTGCTTGCCGCGCTCCCAGACCAGGATCTTCTCGTCCACTGCCACACCCTTCTCGCGGATCTGCACCAGGAAGGCATCCATATCATCCACACGCAGGTTGAGAACGAAACCCCGCTCTTCTGGCAGCTCCCCCTCTGCCTGGCGGATAGCGAAGACCGGGTTCTCGCGCACGACGGATGTTTCGAAATCCCGGGTGAAGAATACCGTGAACCAGGCCGACTCCTCAGGCATACTCTCCATCTCCACGCCCAGGACCTCTGCGTACCAGCGTACGAGCCGCTCCGCATCCTGGCTGTAGATGAACACACCGCCAATTCCTTTTACCTCTGCCATGTTTACCTCCATTGATGGTTATAACCTTACTCAACCATTAGATAACTCATAATGCACCGCTTGGTTCTGGATGATCATTCTAGCCTTGATTATAGGCAATTCGCTGAAAGGAATATCATAAAATTGCATTGCTGTTGGCGAATTTCTTAAGCAAACCGCTTTTCGAATTGGAACATTATATTTAGAAATTAGCGGTTTGCCTGGATAGGTTGGGGTTATAATCATACTGTATTACTCCGAATCTTATCCACATATTGCAGGAAATTGCCTTTCGAGAAGGGGAACTTTACGGGGCTGTAAAATTGGAGCGAGAGACAGAGATCGCACAACTGGAACAGGCGATCGCAGCCATCGAGGCGCAGCGGGATGTCCTGGGGGAGGCCGTGCTGCGCGCTGCGCTGGCTCCTTTGCGCGAGAAGTTGGCAGCTCTGACGGCCAGGCAGGTAGGCGCAGTCCAGCAGTTGAAATATGCTACGGTGCTCTTTACCGATATCGTCGATTCGACCCGGATCGGGCGCCATCTGGACCCCGAGGATATCATGGGAATCATGACCGGCGCGCTGGAACGCTTCCGGGAGGTCATCGAAGCGCACAGCGGACAGGTGACCCGTTTCATGGGTGATGGGCTGAAGGCTATCTTCGGCATGCCCCTGGCGCGGGAAGATGACGCCGAGCGGGCAGTGCGCGCTGGGCTTGCGCTGCTTGAGGAATCGCGTGCTTACGCCGGGGAGGTGGTGGATCGCTGGGGGCTGGCCGGTTTCGACATCCGTGTGGGGATCAATTCCGGTCAAGTAGTGCTGGGCGGCGGGGTGGAAGCGGAAATGTCCTCCATGGGCATGGCGATCAACCTGGCAGCCAGGATGGAAAGCGCTGCTCCCGTGGGTGGTCTGTTGATCTCCCACGATACCTACCAGCATGTCGAGGGGTTATTCCAGGTCGATCCCCAACCGCTCATCCACGTAAAAGGCATTCAGCAGCCACTGCAAACGTATATCGTCCTTGGCATCCGACCGCGTCCTTACCAGGATGCCAGGCGCGGGATCGCCGGGCAGATGACGCCACTGTGTGGGCGCCAGGCGGAGATGGAGCGCATCATCAGTGCCTTCGAAGCCGTGCAATCGGGCAGCGGCGCGCAGTTCGTCAGCATCGTCGGCGAGCCTGGGGTCGGGAAGAGCCGCCTGATGGTTGAGTTCGAGCGCTGGTGCCGGAGCATCTCGGAGGAGCTTGGCATCATGAAGGGGCGGGCAGCTGAAATGCTTACCTTGACCCCGTATGCCTTGCTGAAGGAAGTCATGCTGGATTGTTTCGACATCCAGGGCAGTGATACCCAGCCGGTGGCTGCGGCAAAGCTGTTCTCAGGGCTCTCTGCTCATCTGAGCGGCGATGTCGAGATGAAGACCCATTTTATCGGATCATTGATCGGGCTCGATTTCCCCTCCAGCGCGTACCTGCGCGGGGTGCAGAACGACCCGGACCAGCTTCGCCAGCGGGCATTATCCTACCTGGGTGAATATTTTGAGGCTGTGCTGGAGATGCGCCCACTGATCGTCTTCCTGGATGATGTGCAGTGGGCGGATACCGCCTCGCTGGATGCATTCCTGCAAATCGCCGGGGGCTGCCGCCAATGCCGTTTGATGTTCGTGATTACCGCTCGGCCTGAATTCTATGAACTGCGTCCGGATTGGGATCGGGAGATCCAGGGGTTCGAGCTGGCCCACCGGCAGATCCGGTTGAAGCGGCTCACACCACACGACAGTCTTGCCATGACAGCCGAGATATTGAATTCCGCTCGGGGCGAGCTGGATTTGCTGCGTGAGCAGGTCGTGACGAAAGCCGATGGCAACCCATTTTATATCGAAGAGCTGATCAAAATGCTGGTCGAAGAATCGGTGCTCACCGTTGGCACGGATGGCAGCTGGCAGGTCAGCTCCAGTGCTCTCGAATCCCTGCATATACCACCGACTCTGACCGCAGTTCTGCAGGCCCGGCTGGACAGCCTGCCGCAGTCACAGAAGACTGCCCTGCAGGCTGCTGCGATTATTGGGCGGGTGTTTTGGGATGCCCCCCTGCACAGCCTATTGAATGCCGGTGACATGAAGCAGGCTGACCTAGTGCAGGCTAACCTGGTGCAGGCTAACCTGCTTGGGCTATCGGAGCGTGAATTTGTCCTGCCTGTGGAGGATTCGACATTTGGGGGGATAGTAGAATACCACTTCAAGCACCAGCTCTTACACGATGTGGCTTACGATACCGTGCTTAAGGGCCAACGCCGGCTCTACCATGCGCGTGCGGCTGCCTGGCTGGCTGATAACGCCGGAGCGAACCAGGTTTCCGGCCAATTTTCGGCAGTGATCGCCCACCACTATCAGCAGGCCGGTGAACCTCTTCTGGCTGCGCAATGGTACTGCACAGCCGGGGAATATGCCCTGGCACGCGGTGCGCCGGGACAGGCGCTGGATATATTCCACACTTCTATTCAGCTGCTCCCACCGGATGAGCAGGAGCTGCGCTGGCGCAGTTTGATTGGACAGGTCCAGGCTGCCTCTCGACTGGGGAGAGCCCAGGTGGGGTTGGAGCTGAGCGATGAAATGCTGGCGTTGGCCCACAGGTTGGGAGATGATTATAAGCTGGCTGATGCACTGCAGAATAAAGCCTACTTCCTGGGAGTGTTGGGGGAACATCAAAAAGAGATGGAGGTGATTGAGCAGACGTTGGCAGCCGCCAGGAAGTCCGGCAACCTGGAGGCTGAGAGCATCGTAATAGGGCTGAAGGTGGTCAGCCTGTCGAACCGTGGAGATTTGCCTGCTGCTGAGATGGCTGCTGAGGATGCCCTTGCCTTCGCACAGACATTGGATGAAGGTGAGCTGCTGGCGAAGATATTGATCAACGTGTCGGTGTTCTATACCACCAGCGGAGACCTTTCCCAGGCAGCCCGCCTCACCAGCCGCCGGATCGAGGTTGCCCGCCGTTTAGGTGACCTGCGCGGTGAGGCATACAGCCTGGAGAACCTTGGCTACCAGTACCTCCAGCTCGGCAGGCAGGAGCAAGGGATCGAGGTATTGGAGCAGGTAACAGAGCTGGCCGAATCTCTCGGCGACCAGCGGCTGGCTATCTACAACCAGCTTAACCTTGGTCTTGCATACCTGCGCAGCGCAGAGTACCAGCAAGCGCAGGCCGTACTGGAAAATGCAATCGCCTCTGTGGCAGGAAAAGAGGAGCTTTTCTCCCACGGAACCGGGCTGACTTATCTGGGCCTCGTTCACGAGAAGTGCGGCAAGATCGGTCAGGCTGCCAGCAGCTTCGAGGCAGCTGTCGAGCTGCTGGAGGAAGTCGAGGCGCGCGGCTACCTGTGCGATGCCCGGGCAGGGCTGGCACGCTGTAAAGCTCTCCGGGGAGAAGAGGCCGCAGCCCTCGATCACGCGCGGCAGGTTTGGGATTTCCTGCAGGAGAGTGGGTCCTCCGCCCTGGAGTTCCCGTTCCTGGCATATCTGACCTGCGCGGAACTATTTACAGCCCATGATCCAGAGCTGGCAGGCAAAGCGTTCGAGACAGGCTGCCAGGAGCTGATGAGATGTGCGGAAAAGATCAGTGACCCGGAATGGCGGCAGATATACCTGTACGGCATTCCGGAGCATAAGACATTTTTAGATGGGAGGAAGAGCAACCAATGAACCCCAAACGATTTGATTTTAATGATGAGGGTGCAGCGGTCATCGTACCGGAGCAGGGTAAGAAGCTGCGTGTCGCCAAACGACCGCTGGGCAAGCTGGAGGATATGAAATCCAAATCTGGCAAGTTCAAACCCTGGCGCCTGGTTTTCAACTTCGAGATGGAAGACGAAGACAACCCTGGTACGTTCGTCAGCGAGTTCGAGACCCCGATTGAGCTGCGCATCCGCTACACCCCTGGAGATTTGCAGAAAGCCGAGAAAGCTAAGAAACCACTCCGCATAGGCTTCTGGGATGGCAGCGACTGGGTCGTCTTCAGTGAGGACAAGCACCTGCTGAAGCAGGTTGAGGATAGTGACGCTCAATCCGGCGGCGAGCTGGTGGTGCAGCTTACCAAATGGTCCGATCCACCGATCGGCATTGGGAGATAACCTTCGCAGGCTTTCCGGGATGGAACTTGATGAGAGATTCTGAACAATTGTTGGCGCAGGTGCCGCTGTTCGAGGGGCTGCCGGAGGCCGAGCTGCGCCGGCTGGCTGGCAGTCTGCGCACCTGTTCATTTTCCCCTGGCGAGGTATTGTTCCGCGAAGGGGAGATAGGCGATTCGTTCTATATCGTGCGCCGCGGCCAGATCGAGGTGGTAAAGGGTCTGGGCGAGCAGGATGAACGGCTGCTGGCGATCCGCACCGCGGGAGAATTTGTAGGTGAGATGAGCCTGGTGAGCGAGGCTGGGCAGCGCACTGCCAGTGTGCGTGCGGTGTCGCAGGTGGAGCTGTGGCAGATGAGCCGCGAGGAGTTCAATGCCATGCTCTACCGCCAGCCAATGCTGGCATACCAGATGGTGCGCGTGCTTGGTGAGCGGCTGGATAGTGCCCACAATCTGGCGATGGCGGAATTGATCGACCGCAACCGCCGCCTGCAGCAGGCATACGACCAGCTGCGCGCAGCCCAGGAACAGCTGATCGAGAAAGAGCGCCTGGAAAAAGAGCTGGAAGTAGCGCGCCAGATCCAGATGGGCATCCTGCCTGCCAGCCTGCCGGAGAGTACTGGCTGCGATTTCGGGGCTTGCATCTCACCGGCGCGCAGCGTGGGCGGCGATTTTTACGATCTTATTCCCCTGGATGATGGGTCCTTGGCGGTTATGATCGGGGATGTGACCGATAAAGGGGTTCCTGCCGCTATATTCATGGCTCAAGTGCATGCACTGCTGCGCGCCGAGGCCGGTAGAAGTAAATCCCCGACTGAGCTGCTGGTCAACGCCAACCGGCATCTGCTCGAGATGAACGCCCACGGGCTGTTTGCGACCGTACTGTACGGCGTGCTCGAACCGTCTAGCGGTCGATTTACCTATGGCCGGGCAGGGCACGAGCTGCCGCTGCTGAGAACCTCGGATGGGCAGGTCAGCCTGCCCGCCATGGGGGTCGGTCAGCCGGTCGGCATCCTGGATGAAATGCAGGTTGACCAGGGCATAATCGAGATCCCGCCAGGAGGCATGCTGATCCTGTACACCGACGGAGTCACTGACGAGCGCAGCCCGCAAGGGGAGCGCTACGGCATGGCGAGGTTCCAGGAGGCTGTCGAGGCGCTGCCGGACGGGTCAGCCCAGTCTGCCTGCGATAGTATCATGCGGGTAGTCCTGGATTACTTGGGTGGTGGTTCCCAGGATGATGATGTGACCCTGGTTGCAATAAAGAAAAATTCAAAATAACTTCTAGCCACCTGACAGTTTTGAGTTAGCGGAAAGAACACAGCGAAATCCGAAACGGAATTGCATTGGTCAAACACCTTTCAATAAAACGCAAGCCGATCTGGAAGATGCTCAAATCACGACGATCGGTTCGATCCACCAGGCTGCGCAAACCAGAGCGAATAGTACGCGTGCCGACGGAGAGCAACCAGATATAAAGGATAGCCACTGCCAGGGTCAAACGAGACAAGCGCAGGAAATGACGTAACATTGTTCTTTCCAGGTCAAAGCCGTGTTTTTTGAAATCGCCGTACATTTCTTCAATCCACATTCTGCGAGCGTAACACCGCAAAGCTATCTGCCGATCGGGCAAATTGGTGGCCAGGCACCAGGGCTCTTTTTCACCGACCTTCCAGTGAACCAGCAGATGGGTCGGATAAATCTCCTTGATCGTCAGGTAGCCCCTGCCCAGCCAGATACTTTGACCGGGCTTGTGGATAGTACTCCCGAAGGTTTGCCATCCACTGCTCTCATCGAACCAGACACCCGTGTCGGATTTTTGACGCAAAACATAGAACCAGCGCCAGCGATCCAAGTGTCGCAAGACTGCCACAGACCCAAATTCGCAATCTCCGACCAGGAAGACGGCTGCCCCAGCTGGAATCAGGCTGCGAATGTAAGCCAACAACGCCATCTGCTTGATCGCACTGCTGTGTCCTCTGGCGTGTTTGACCCAGGTCCAGGCGATTGGGATGGCTCGTTTGCGATAAGCCAGGCTGACGATCAGCAGTTGATGTCCAAAACCGATCTTGGTGCCATCCACAATCAAACGGATCTCTCCCAGATGCCGGAACTGGGCCTCCAGCCACTGCCGTGCGATGGGCTCGTACCATTCCCGTACTCGAATGGCAGGATTGTCCAACAGCCGGCTCAAGCGACGCGTGGTGCTCAACAACTTGGCTGGACCGGGAATCTTGCCCGCAATCCGGCTCAGGCACACCGGCCGGCTCTGAAGGATGCCGGTCATCAACCAGACAAAGTTGCGTACCTGCGTTATCCTCTGGTTGGGTCGCAGTTCCTGAATCCGCTGAAACCAGGTATGATAGAGCGTGTTGGTCGGCATGTGGCAACCTCCGGATAAGGATTCTGTCGCTAGAATGACTTTACCCGGTTTTGCCCTGCCGATCAACTATTCTTTTGTTAAACTGTCAGGTCGCTAGTAATGGTTTTACATAATAAAATTCACTCGGAAACATCATCAATGACGTAGATTTCGTTCGTTGATGATTCG
>JAQBDA010000347.1:0-14939 GCA_032124675.1 Chloroflexota bacterium | reverse complement strand
ATGACGATAAATATGGAGAACAGGAGCAACCAGATACGGATATTCTTGATACGGATTTTATGTAGTTGGGACATCAGTTGTGAGACCTCCATCATGGGCATGCGTTGTTCAAGTGCTGTTGAAACGTCTCGGCAAACGCGTGCCTGCCGGAACCATCACAGGCGGCGCGGAAGTAATAATAAGGTGATTGGGCGGGGAACGCAACCGCACGCAGAGCATTGAGACCAGGATTAGCAATCGGACCTGGTGGCAAACTGTTTGCTTGATAGGTGTTGTATGGTGAGTTGGTTTTCAAATCCTGCAGTGTAAGGGGATTGGTCCACCAGGTCTTTTGAGCGGGGTTATACCCGATCGCAAACTGGACAGTGGGGTCTGATTCCAGGCGTATTCCATGTGCCAGGCGGTTTAAAAATACTGAAGCGATCAGCGGCATCTCCTCAGCAACGACGGTCTCTTTCTCCACAATAGAGGCCAGCGTTACCGCCTGGTAAATATCGAGACCCTGTTGAGCGAACCCATCCCTGATATCAGATGATAATTGCTGCTCAAATTTAAATAAGAATGTATTGACAAACTCATTCAGGGGAACATCACGACGGAATTGGTATGTACCTGGGAAGATGAATCCTTCCATTGATGTATGGGGAGGGAATCCTTCAGAGAACGTCTGACTGCTTATTCTGGATCGAGCGGCAATCAAGAACTCATCTGCAGAGATGCTTAAACCGGAGGTGGGCAGTGCCTGGGCGATTTCTTCCAACCGCCAACCAGCCAATACACGGAAATTGACAATTTCCGGCGTGGCGTCTTGCAGTTTCAATGCGATCTCCACCGGGGTTTGCTGCGGGCTAAGCTCATACACACCTGCCTGCAGGGTGGTATCCAGTCCACGATACACCAGATAGGCTCGAAACGCGTTTGCGTTCGAGATCAGCCCGGTTGTGCTTAATCGTTCGATCACCGAAGGGGTAGATTCACCCACCTGAATCTCGAATCTCCCGGGTATACCAAGAGGGTCATTGGGATTGGTGAGCGATTGCTCGTGAAGCAGCAGCTGTAATGAGAGATATAACCTCTGTTGAGTGCTCAGATGGCTGCTGGGTGCGCCAAATAGTTGATATGCTCGATTTTGGATGCCCACCACCACACTGGTACTCAAGGCCAGCGCCAGGCAAAGCCCAACCAAAGAGAGCCCCAGACAGCCGCTGAGCAGTGATCTTCTTTTATTCATCTCTAATTGAATATCCAGACTGGTCTGCGCCAACCGATTATCCGGACCTACTCTTGAACCGGTGGGATTGCATCGAGATATGATTGCAAGATGTATGTAGCAGCCAGCGCGTCATGATGACCTCTGCGTTTTGAACGGGAGACTCCCATTGCTGTAATTGCTGCGCGTGCTGCCTGGGTGCTGAAGCTCTCGTCCCATAATTTGACGGATAGGGCGGTCTGCGTGCGGATAGCGGCTGCCAGACGAGCAGCACGTCTGCCTTCGGGCGTGGGTACTCCATCATTATCCAGTGATTGTCCCACGAGGATCTCTCCGGCCTGCTCTTCTCTGGCAATTTCAGCGATCGTTGCTGCGTCAATTGGGCGAGATACATGTCTCAACACTAATAGTGGATTGGCGATGGTACCGCTTGGATCACTGATCGCCAATCCAATATTCTTTTCGCCCGGATCGACTGCCAATACGCGCATCCCGTGTGATTCTTTCATAGCTTGTTCAGGCAATCTGTGAGACCAGCATTTTTATCGTTGATCTATTGGGTTGTGACTTCAAACCTGAATGGCAGCACCGGCAAGCGCGGCCACCAGGTGGGAGTGACAAGAATTATAGGCTCTCCCTGGACCGGCAGTGTGTTTTTGAGCGTCAAAGCTGCCAACTTTGGGGATAATCCCAACGACTGGTTGATCGCCTGGGAAGCCAGGATATTCGATTGCATCTGCCGCTGTGCTCGGATCTTCCACTGCATGCTGCCCTGGTCATCACTCTCCGGAGGGGTAATCGAGGCGATCTGAAGCGTCGCGGGTAGGGAGATGTACATCTCCGGCAGGCTGGCATCGAGGGCATACTCTGCGAGCCGCTCAAGGTCGTGCAAGGATGCAGACAGGGCTTCATATTCTATTCTAAGATTTAGGCTGATTTGCTCGCTCGGGAGATCATCTTCAGGGTCATAGTCCTGTGCCAGTACCTGCGAAATCGTGATCGTTTGGGTAAAGATAATATCTCCGGTCGGAACAGTTCGATTCATCTCTTCAATCGCCGTTTGCCTCAGATCGGCTTCCATTTTCTGGTAGAGCTGTTCCCGGTTGAAGGCTGTGGCCATGGCAAGTATGCTGTCTTTTCCTCCCCAGGTTTGATACGGATTTGTCGCAGTCATGCTGGCACCCAGATCACTCTCTATGGCGGCCAGGCGATCTGATTCCAGGTTGCCATTCTCCCCAGGTTCTAGCGCTACTACCGAAACATTCACTGACTCTCCGACTCCGGGGGGCAGCTGCGCATCTCTGGATGTTGCGAATCTTACAGCTGGTTCGTTAACGGTGCGGATGACCGTATCTGCGGGAATACGTATCCCCTGATCAGTTAAATTCGTAAATTGGACCCTTCCCTGGGCATACTCCAGGGGTACGCGTAAGATGCCGGAAGTCCGAGTACTGCCGCGCCCCTCGACGATTACAGTAATCCGCCGGGCAGGGATCAGACCTGAGAAATTTACCGAGTCGATACCTGGTTTTGCCTGGACGTTTAAGGTTAACTCTTGTGTTTTATTCTCAGGTAAAAGCTGAATTTCTGCCGAAGGGACCAGTACAGCTGCGATAGAGAGCAAGGCAAGGACCCCCAGCAAAAAGAATGCCAATCGAGTGCCAGGATATGTCAGGTATTTCGATGTCTCCGGGTGCGCAGCCTTACGCATTTCTTCAAGGTCATGGGAAGGTTCATCCGGAGGCGGTGATAATAAATCATGATGTCTGGGACGGCGGTCTACCTTCCAGTGAGATTTCTGGGCTTTTTGGATCGAGCTATAGACAGGGATGCCGACTTGCCGAGCCTGGTTTTTTATCTCTGGGTTATCCGTTACGATAGAAAGCTGTGCTCCGAGGGCTGTACTTCTGCGTTGGAGCAGTTCTAAATCTAATCTGCGGCTGAGAATATGACCGCCATCAGGATAGACGAGCAGAATCCTGCCAGCCTGATTCCAGCCCATCTTATCCCTGGCAGAGATGAAATCATCATGAGGCTCTAGCCTCACTATCTGGGTCTTCATTGCGAGTGACCCATGCTGCCAGATCGTATTTCATCAATGCCGGTCATTGTGCCAATTCTACCATCTGCGCTAGGTCCAATATGTCTGCGTTATGGTCAGGCGATTCCTGGGTATGTGGCATGTTACTCACATCCTTCACGTGTTTCGGGGATAAGTGTCAGGTCATAAGGCTTCTGGTAGATCGAAAAATATGCATTATTCTCAAGCATATCGTAGTCACCACCAAAATACTGGTTAAAAACCAGCCGGAAGCTGTTGACTGGTGACAAATTGTGGTCCAGAGCATCGCTATCAAACCCGGGGAGATAATATGTATTGAGTATTAACAGCCGTTTGGAAGGAGGAGAGTGAATGGCTCCGTGGTCGCCTTGTATAAGGATAATTGGGGGTACATCCGAGCCGTTGATCAAATCATCGATCAGTTTCACAAATTCGTCATTGATAAATTTAATCTGGTTTGTGTATCCGATGTCTGCATCGATATCGTAATCTGTGAACTCACCACCGGATCCGAACACGTATGGAGGATGTGGAATAACCAGGTGAGCAAATATGAACTTCGGCCCAGGCACAGCGGGCAGAGTGTGCAGCTTGTCGATGGTATACAGTATCCGCTGGCGATGAATCAAGCGGGGATTGTCGAGGTTCGCCTGGACGATTTCAGGTAATGCCCCACCTGCATCGGTTATGAGCAATCCAGCGGAAGTCTCCAGCAGCATAACTTCGAAATCGTTCAACCTGCCAGTGATGTGCATTCTGTCTAATACGCCATGACCGGGAGCAAAGTATAAATCGGCATCCTCCCACTGAGTCCCTTTGAAACCAGTTTCAAAAGCGATGGTCGTGTAGCCAAGATTCTCCAGGGCACGGCGGACGAGGTTGTTGTGAATCAGGTCTTGAATACCAACCCGGGAGGAGTTCCCAGGTGAATATTGGCTATCCAATGAAGGCAGATAATCCATGTTCAGCGACGATGCAAGTGACAATTGAGTTTGGGAATAATTGCTCTGGCTGCACCGTGCGGTGAAGAAACCTTTCTCTCGAAGCTGGTTGAGAAACGGTGAGTTGTCCAGATTGTGATCTGCCAGCAGCGTATCGTCTCGGGCATAGGCGTCTAAGATAATGTAATAAATATCCGGTGGTACCTGCCCATCGGGCAGACTGAGTGCTGATATCCTTTCTTCATTCTGATCAAGAGAGGCGTGAGATTCTTGTGCTCTTATCTCATATGACCCGATCTGATAAACCGGGATGAGCAATGCAGCAAGGGCGATCCAATTCAAGGTGCTGTTGATCAGCCGCAGGTTGGTGCCCTTGCGGATAACCCAACCCACAACGAGAGTACCTATGAGTATGGATACAGGTGCAAGATATCGATGTCTGCCGAGGGTCATGGTAAGAGGATTACCTGCTGATAGGTAGTTGTATAAGTGCCCGTATGAGAAGAAGATCACCAATATGGCACTGGCAGATATTCCAGCCTTCAGGCGGTCTTTAAGCAAATACTTGAGCAAGGAAAATAATAAATAGCCCATTATGCAGCTTATGAGCAGTGCCCGTAGAGCGATATCGACCTTTATTTCCTCGATATTGTTTGCGAGCAGGGCAATGACCGGATAGGCTGTAAAAAGAATGGGGTGCAAGATCGCTGCCCTTTTATCGGGAGCGGTCATCGGCTATAGTCTCTCCATCAGATACAGTCTTCGGAATGATTCCCGTACAGGTTCCACCCTGTGGATCGTGAAGTATCTGCTGAATGCGCTCTCAAATCCCTCAATTGTGTAATCAGGAAAAATGTCCTCCCTTGCGACCATCAACCGTTGGATCTGGGGATCTTCTTTGGGTACAAACTCAACAATCAGCCACCGGGCGAGTCGCTGAAAAAAAGTCGCTACTTGATCCAGGGGGACATTGTTGGCGATTGCAATGTGGTGTATTAATGCAAGCGCCAGGATTGTGTCGGCATTAGCACGATCAAATAGTGAAGAGCGCTCCTTGCTCTGCCAGCCGATGGCAGGGCTTGGATTGGTCAGGTCTTGCACCAGCGCCAGCAGCGTGCTCTCCCGGTTGGCTTTTGCATTCTGGTAATTCAGGTCAACAGCCACCGGGTCGAAGTCGAAGGCGATGGTATTGGCGCCAGCATCGCAAGCCAGGCGGCTGTACAGCCCGGTATTTGCCCCAAGATCCCAGACGGTATTGGGCTGGATAATGGCAAGGAATTCCTGCACCAGCTGCTGTTTATGCGCCAGGCCCGAACTGGAGTAGCTATGTTCATCCTGGTAGTACCCTGCCCACCCACGATCACTACCGGAGTACTTCAAGCGTTTGACCGCAGTCTGGAGGCTTTCAATGAGACCCAGGAAGGCGGATTGGCTGACGCTCCTGCGGGTATCGGCCTTTTTGCCGGCGTAACGTTTCTGGCTTGAGGCGTGCAGGTGTATATGCAGCAAGAGAGAAAGATTCAGACGCGTGCGCAGCGGCAGCAGCCGGCTGGAAAGGTCGAGCGGCAGTCCGTCTATATAGCTCTTCAGCAGCTCACTGAGGCGGATGTCTCGGTACACCATCAGACTTAACGGCGCCAGGAAGTGCTGGCAGAACTGGCGATAAGCCGCCCATGGTTTACCCACCTGGTAGCTCTCAAATGATAACGTGTCGATCAGGACCGGGCGACCTCTGTAAAATTGTATATTGTATGCGCTGCTGTCCTTCAGAGACATGGCGTATTTTACAGCGATTCTCTGGATTTTCAGCGTGGTCAAAGCTGCATCTTTTAGCTGGTTGAAGCTCCATTCGTACGGGTATGAGATGAACGCGACCGGCTCAGGCTGGATGACCTTGAATGCCTGGTCTGGTGCTGGAGCCGGGATAGGTGTATCCACATGCTGTATCAGGAGCTGTTTCTCTACCAGAGTGTCATAAAGACCAGAATCCATCAATTGGAGATAGGTATCCTGGTACTGCTGGTTAATTTGCCGGTATAGTACTTGGTTGTGATGAAATACGAACCCGCTGGGATCTCTGAATGAAGCACCGCTCTGCTGGTTATCTGTTTCCGGAGGGTTGGAATTCATTCTTCCTCGTCTTCCTCGCCTTCCGCACTGGTGCCCTTGAAGAATCCAACGATCCGCTTCCAATACGCACGCACAACAATCGCAGCTCCCAACAGCGAGGCTAAGATCAGCTGGAAGATGAAACTGCCCGATCCCGGATCTAGGTAAGCATGGGGTTTATGTGGGTTATCGAACAGTATAGTAGCGATAACTGCTAACGTTTGATATAAAATTATCAACTTCAACTCCTTTTTCTGCCAGACAATGTATCAATTCTTAACTGCCAAGAAGGTTTAGCGGCTGTTACATCTCACAAATCACCCACCAAAGGAGCAGCCGCTGAACCATTTGTGATACCAGATATGCATGTTATAGACGTCAAAACCATTGTGTTGAAAAAAATTTTGTGCTTGGTAATTCTTGCCTTGGGTGGCAACAGTTACCTGCCGGATGCCCTGGTTATGATACCAGGAGAGGGCTGACTCGACCAATGCCTTGCCAATCCCCAATCCTCGTGTTTCCTGGCCTACACCGATGATGCCGATCTCACCCGCCTCAGGTTTGAGATGCAGGGTGATGAATCCTTGTGGAACGCCATTATAGATCGCTACCAATACCTGGTCTGCGAAGCCCTCGCAGCTTCTGGTTACCCAGACATCATACAAATCATCACATTTCTCACGCGGAAAACAACCGTCGGAATAGAATCTCGTCAATGTGAAGCTAGAGCGAGCAATTGACCGCAATCTGTTGATATCCTGGGACTGTGCAGGACGAATCGTGAAATCATAAGTCGGCAGCTGTGCATCAGTGCTAGAGTCAACCTGACAGAGCATCGACATGCGTAGATCAACCAGCCGAAAATGGTTGTCTTCAGCCAGTCGAATGCTCTCCTGATCAGTGCTGTCAGCCAGCAGATAAAGGCAATCAATACTGTTCTGCTCACACCAGGAAAGTATCTCCGCCATGCGTGGAGGATCAAGCTGGGGTTTGTTCACTTTAGCGATCCTCAGCCCAAAGAAGTTCGAATCCCAGTTTAGGAATTGATAAAGTTCACTCATGAATTATTATCCGTTTCTTTTATATCAATGCAGTCTATCACATAGGGTGGTCGATCCAGCAGCCGGAAGTGCATTCGCGCCAGGTATTCACCGATAATACCCAGGGCGAAAAGCTGGACACCAGAGAATATCGCGATGGTGGAAGCCAGAAATGGAAAGCCCGGCACGCTTCCGCCCTGGATCAGGTATCTACCTACCACATATATCAATACCAGCATGCCGAATATGGCAAAGCTGAACCCCATCAGGCTGGCAACCTGCAGAGGGATAATGCTGAAACCGGTGATCATATTCAAGGCATGGGTAGTTAGTTTTCGGAAAGTGTAGTTGGATTTCCCGGCTTGTCTTGGTGCGTGCTCAACCGGGATTGCCGTGAAGAGAGATGAACCCCAGGTGAGCAGGACATCGATATTAACATAAGCATTCTGATAATTGGTAAAAGCCTCCCTTATCCGGGTGTGGAAAGCTCGGAATGGTCCCACGTGGTGTGCGGTTTCGGCTCCCATTGTGTTCTGCAGGGCCAGCTTTGTTACCTGTGAGGCCAGGTTGCGCCACAACCCATGAGTCTCATTCTGGGGATAGCCGTAAACGACCTCGAACCCTTTTGCCAGCTCGGATATCAGTTTATGGATTTGCTCAGGTGGGTGCTGAAGATCGTCATCCATCGTTACGACAATCTTGTATTGCGCCGCTCTAATTCCACACAGCAATGCGTTATGCTGCCCATAATTCCGCAGCAAGTTGATTGCCTTCAGCCAGGAATATTGGGCAGCCAATCTCTTCGCAACGCCAGGACTGTCATCGTGGCTGCCATCGTTCACCAGGATGACCTCGTACTTAGAAAATAGCTCTGGCAAGACAGGTGACAAACGGCTCACCAGCTCATCCAGTGTGTGTTCACTGTTATATACGGGGATGACAACCGAACAGCTCAATATATCCACCGCTACATTACCAGCAGTTATTGTAGACATGGCAATAACTCCTTCATCTGCACCAGGGCAGATCGTTTTTCAGCACCGGTGGAAGGGTCTTGTCTGATACGCTCCCACGTATCGCATAGGGAACGATCCATCCTCTCGCTCAGCTGCAGAGCATCTAAAGTCAGCCTGGCGGCATCTTGCCAACGACCGGAATATGCATAACCCTCGATGTAGGTGATCAACTCAGGCGCATTGACCTCGTACAGCCTGTGCTCGAGCTGGAAAGCCTGGTCGCCCAGCGCTGCGACCTCCAGCCATTCTCCTGCCTGTCTCGCCAGCTCTGCGCGTTCAAAATAATAGCACCAAACATCCTCTGGTGCTTCACCAAAAATCGATTCGGGCAGACTGGCAGGCTGCTCGGTGTCAGTATGAATCAGGTCTGGTCTGGAGAGGGGCATCATGTCGGAGATAAATTTTGGTTTCTGCGGTATCTTCTTGTCGGTGGCAGGGTCAACCACTTTTAAACAGCCAGGTGGTGTGAAGTACAAGACAACTGCCTGGGATGTCGACCCGTTGAATTCAGTTGCCCGATAAGGCTGGTGTATCGTTAATCCCGGGTCAAAACTTTCCAGGGATTGTTCGTGGCGGGCTTCAGCGGCATACAGCAGATATGGCATCTCTCTCGAGCTGAACCCCGGTGCATAGATCCAGTTCAAGGGTGCAGTCAGTGAGTTGTCACTGAAATACTCGAACGGCAGTTCAGCGGTTAAAAGCAGGGTGTTCTCTTCGATCGCGGGCGCTCTCCATGTGAGCTGGTGGAAGAAATCGGATTGCAGGTTCCATTCTCGGCGGTACAGGTTGCTGTATTGCAAGTGCAGCCCGCTTGATAATCCTATCAGGATGCCAAGTATAACGGCTTTCTGCAGCGGAGTACGTCCGAGCATAGCTACCAGACCAGTGATCAACAGTGATGACCCGAACATCATCGCCAGAGTGAACCGATCCCATGGGAATTCCAGCCCTATGGGGAGGTTCGTCACCCAGAAGGGTATGCCTGCCAGAAGCAGAGCGAGCGCCCCAAGTGACAGTGCCTGCTTTGCCCAGCGGCCTGGCGGTGGCTCGACTTGCTCCGTTTGACCTCCAGGCTGCAGACGTACCAGGTAGAAGATAGCTGCCGCAGTTGCCAACAGTATGCCTGCCAGGTAGAGCAGTGTCGGTCCCCTACCGAAGCCTGTCAGTCTGGCGAAGTCCATGATCTGTGCCCATGCCACGAAACCGGCATTGAACACATCGATCATCACTGTCTCGAATAGATCGGTCACGGCTGCCGCGGGATTAGCTGACAGCTTGTCGAAAAACTGCACATTGCCGCGCTCTGTAGGGTAATACACCAGCCTCCAGACTAAGAATCCGATCGATATGAGCAGATAGGGTATCCAGAGAAGGAAAACCCGTTTTAGCCGCTGCTGGAGACTATATATGCTGCCAGGTAATAATAACCATAGGATGAATGGACGGAGCAATTCGAGACCGAAATAATATTCTACACTAAACAATGTGTAGGCAGAGAGGACCCATGATCCAATCATCAGGGGCCAAAACAGCTCTCTCTTTCGGAATGCCCATGCCATACAGCCATAAGAAATTAGGAATGCTGTCCCCAGGATCCACGCGTGGCTGTAAGTAACAGAGATAAATTGTTGTTTAAAACCGGGGTAAACTGCGAACAGCAAGGCTGCCCATGCAGTCTGTCTCGGCTGATCGTGCCAGAGTGCCTTCAAAAACCACCAGAATGCCAGAACGGTCAGCCAACGAGTGAAGATACCAAATAACTGCCAGGCTGCGGCGGAGGTGCCCAGTACAGGTGTGGTGATCGAGAACAGCCAACCCAACAAGGGGCGGTCGACCGCAAAGACATCACCGAAGCCGGAGGGACCGAAAACATGCAGGTACCAAATTGCAGGCCAATCATCCCAATAAAATCCCAGCCAGGGAATCAAGACCCCGAAACTGATTACGCAGAAGAATAGTAATGCAAAGGGGATAGAACTGCTGCTAAACCGGATGTTTTTCATGCCGATTGTGGAAGTGCCTGCCACCTTCCACACGCAATCAGACTCGCGCTGCGAAGGATAGCTAACTGATCCTCTGTTTGACCCAGGCGGGGACGCTGTTCAGGGCATCTACAAGGCCAGAAGCATCCTTACCACCAGCTTGTGCCATTGTTGGACGACCGCCCCCACCGCCGCCTAACGGGGCGGAGACATACTTCACCAGGTCTACTGCACTCAACCCGCGATCAACCAGGTCATCGGAGACAGCTGCCACCAACAGCGGGCGAGTCTCTGCTACAGACGCCAGGACTGCGACCCCGCTCGGATAGCGCTGCCGGAACTGGTCGGCGACCTGCCGCAGGGTCTCGGCATCCGCGTCGGGCAATATCGTGGTCAGCACCGGAATATCACCCACCAGAGGCAGGTCTTCTAACCGGCGTGCGAATTCCAACCCTGCCAGCTCTCGCCGCAGCGAGGCAATCTGTTTGCGAGCGCTGTTCAGCTCATCCACAAGCAGCTCGGTTTTTTGCGGAACTTCGTCCAGACCTACGGACAGCCTGGCGGCGGAATTCTTCAATGTCCGGAAGCGGCGCTGTACCAGCTCGTAGGCAGCCCTACCGGTGATTGCTTCGATACGCCGGATGCCGGCAGCTGCACTGCCCTCACTGGTGATAAGGAATATGCCGATATCGGCGGTTGAATCAACATGGGTGCCGCCGCATAATTCGTTCGAAAATGGCTCGGGCTCACCGATCGTGATATTACGCACTGTATCTGCATATTTTTCACCGAACAACGCTATGGCACCTTCAGCCATGGCTTGTTGGAGCGGTTTTAATGCAATGTGCAGCTCGAAATCTTGCATGATGTGTTGATTGACCCCGGCCTCGATCTGTTCCAACTGGAGCGGCGTGACTGCTTCCGGGTGTGTGAAATCGAAACGCAGCCGGTCTGGTGCAACCAACGATCCGGCCTGCCGGGCGTGCTCTCCCAATATTGCTCTCAGCTCATGATGGAGGAGGTGTGTGGCGGTATGGTTGCGCATGATGTCCTGCCGGCGTTGGACATCCACCCTGACGATAACCGGATCGCCTGTATTTGGCTCACCACCTACCACTTCTCCCAAGTGTATTACTACTCCGGCAGCAGGTTTGCGAGCGTCGTCCACGCGGATTTCCCATCCAGGCGATTCCACTGAGACTATTGTACCGGTATCAGACACCTGCCCACCCGCTTCAACGTAAAAACAAGTTTCAGGAAGTATTATCTCAACTCGATCACCTGGGTGTGCGCTGGAACTTGGTTCATCCTCCCGAATGATAGACAGGATCGTGGTTTCGATTTCCTGGCGCGAGTAAGGATCGTAATGAACACCGGAAGCGGGCAGCCGGCCCTGTTCTACTAACTGTTCCAGAACCTCCCTGTAGAGTTCGGTCTTTTCGTCGCCCATAATGCCAAAAGCCTCACCTGCTCCGGATGCAATCCTGTGTTCCTCCATCGATTTCTGAAATCCATCCACATCGACATCTAGGTTTTGTTCGCGAGCGATATCACGGGTGATCTCGAGCGGCAAACCATAGGTCGCATACAGGTCGAAAGCCTGCGAGCCGGGCAGAACTCGCTCGCCGGAGGAGCTTAACTTGTTGAACAGGAGCTCGAGTTTGGTCACGCCGGCCTCGACGGTGTGCTTGAAACGCCTTTCCTCCCGAGTGAGGTTATCGTAGATGGTGTTTTTATTGCGTACCATTTCGGGATAGAACTTCCCATATGTGGAGACCACATCTTTGGCGACCTCAGCCAGGAACGGTTCGTCCAATCCGATCTTGGTGCCGAATCTGGCAGCCCGACGGATAATCATCCGGGCGACATAATTGCGCCCAACATTGCCCGGCACAACACCATCGGCAATTAAGAACGAAGCTGCCCGGGTATGGTCTGCGATCACCCGGTAAGATGTCAGGTTGGCTGTTCTGGTTGCGTCATCATGACCTGTCAACCGCTGTACAGCGTCCATCATTGGACTGAGTAGGTCGGTTTTGTAATTCGAATCGACATCCTCAAGCACAGACACAATCCGTTCTAAGCCCATACCGGTGTCGACGTGTTTGGCTGGCAGCGGTTCCAAATCAGTTGGACTCAACCGGTTGTACTGGATAAATACCAGGTTCCAGAGTTCCAGGAAACGAGTACAATCGCCGTTTACGCTGCAGACGTGTCCGGCTTCATCCTGCTTATCGCAGTATCTGGGTCCGCGGTCGAGGTGGATCTCACTGCATGGCCCGCTGGGTCCGGTCTCAGCCATCTCCCAAAAATTATCTTTCCGCCCAAAGAACAGAATATGCTTAGGATCGATGCCGGGTTGTTTGCGCCATTCCTCCGCTGCTTCGACGTCCTGCGGGATATCGCCAATGTCGTCTTTGAAGCAGGTAGCCCACAAATCTTCTCCAGGCAGACCCCATACATCAGTGAGCAGCTGCCAAGCCCAGGCAATCGCATCTCTCTTGTAATAGTCACCAAACGACCAGTTGCCAAGCATCTCGAAGAAAGTGTGATGGGTGTCGTCACGCCCGACATCTTCGAGATCGTTGTGCTTGCCGGCAACACGCATACACTTCTGGGAATTCGCAGCCCGGGTATAAGGACGTTTGTCGATGCCCAGGAAAATGTCCTTGAACTGCACCATCCCCGCGTTGGTAAACAGCAGGGTGGAATCCCCCCCAGGAACAAGCGGAGAAGAAGGGACGAAGGTGTGCTGGTGTTCGACAAAAAAGTCGATAAAATCCTGACGTATCTGAGCGCCAGTGTACTTGCGATCCATAAGTACTCCTGATAGCCTTGGTTTACTGCAGAAGATGATGCCTGCAACCGGGCAATTATACGCGATGTATGCCGATTGGGCAATTGTAACATCAGCTAACGCTCATCGACCTGCCCTTCCTTTGATAGGACTTA
Organism: Chloroflexota bacterium; assembly: GCA_032124675.1. Lineage (GTDB taxonomy): Bacteria > Chloroflexota > Anaerolineae > Anaerolineales > UBA4823 > JAQBDA01. The sequence goes on along the minus strand of JAQBDA010000347.1, from coordinate 1,627 downwards.
TGCAGTTGGTGGGATGACGGGGGTGTTTGATCGGGCAGAGCCCGCCCAAACACCCCCAATTTTCCCTGAACTGCGTAACTTCTATTTGATATAATCCCATCGCTCATGGTCGATTCAAGAAATGCCCCTGCAGTTATGCGTCGATACGACAGTCGCCTGATTTGATCCTGATGAAAACATACCTTTATCTGACAGTCTTCTGCGGGGGTATGGTCACTCTTGCAATCGAGCTAACCGCCTCGCGTCTATTAGGGAGCGTATTTGGTACCAGCAACCTGGTTTGGGCGAGCATCATTGGCTTGATACTGATCTATCTGACGGTTGGATATTTTATTGGGGGATGGTTGGCGGACCGTTCTCCTCACTATAAGACGATGTACCTGATCTTGGCTTGGGGCGCATTCATGGCTGGATTGGTTCCGTTGTTTTCACGCCCGGTATTGCGCCTGGCTGCCGATGCCTTCGACCAGCTGCAAGTTGGTATTCTATTCGGGTCATTCGCTGTGGTGCTGATCCTCTTCTCTATCCCCGTGACACTACTCGGTATGGTGTCTCCATTTGCGATACGTCTATCGATCTCAGATCCAGGACATTCCGGGAAAGTGTCTGGTCAGATATATGCTATTTCCACCCTGGGGTCGTTTGTCGGAACCTTCCTTGCTGTTCTGCTGTTCATCCCGTTGATGGGCACAACAAAAACCTTCGTGAGCTTCAGCCTCTTGTTGATGGGGATCGCGTTATTTGGCTTGTGGCTGAGCAGTGGGCTGAGATACGCACTCTATTGGATATGGATGCCAGTTGTGATATTGGTTCTCACGCTGGTGTTCTCCGGCGGGTCGATCAAAACTACCAGCGGACAGATTTATGAAGCCGAATCGGCTTATAACTATATTCAGGTACTGGAGATCGACGGGTTTAGAATGCTCCGTCTGAATGAGGGGCAGGGCATCCACTCCATGTGGCATCCGACGATTATCGATTACGATGGACCCTGGAAGCAGTTCCTGGCAGCACCTTACTTCAATGAACCCGATTACAATCCTGAGAATGTCAAAAGCATGGCAATTATCGGTCTGGCAGCCGGTACCACCGCCCGTCAGGCAAGTGAGGTGTACGGCTCACTGCAAATCGACGGGTTTGAAATCGACCCCGAAATTATCCGGGTGGGACGAGAATATTTCGAGATGGACCAGCCAAATCTGAGTGCAATTGCGCAAGACGGACGCGTTGGGCTGGATCACAGCGACCGGAAATATAACGTGATTGCCGTGGATGCGTATCGACCACCATATATCCCCTGGCACTTGACGACCGTAGAGTTCTTTGAGACAGTCCGCGATCACTTGACAGAGGATGGGGTGGCAGCGATCAACGTCGGTCGCTCGCCAGAGGACCGCCGATTGATCGATGGCCTGGTAGGCACTATGCGGCAGGTCTTCCCTTCCGTCTATGTGATGGATGTACCGGGGTCATTCAATTCCATCATCTATGCATCGGTTCAACCGACGAGCGTCGATAACTTCTACAACAATCTGATCTATCTATACACCCGTCCTAATGCCCATCCACTGCTGGTCGAAGCTCTGGAGATGTTCGTCGAATACCAGCAGCCAACCCCTTCATCCAG
>JAQBDA010000346.1:0-57407 GCA_032124675.1 Chloroflexota bacterium | reverse complement strand
TCCAGATCACCGACCCAGGAATGTTCTCCCATGTCAAAGACAGCGTAGTGCTGGTCGGGAGTGCTGCGGGGGACGATTTTGTGTATTACCGCCTGCAGGTGGGCAGCGGCTTGAACCCCCGTACCTGGCTGCTGGTCGGGGAAGATACCTATCAACCCGTACAGGACGGAGTGCTCGGCTCCTGGGATGCAACCGGTCTGGATGGATTGCATACCATCCAACTGCAGGTTATCCGCAGCGACCAGCGCGTGGATGCAGCTGTTCTGCAGCTGACGGTAGATAACCAACCCCCACAGGTGGCTATTCTCAGCCCATTGCATGGTGAGGATGTAAACCCGAGAGCAGGTCAAATCACCTTCCTGGCAGATGCCCAGGACAACCTGGAGATCCAAAGGGTGGAGTTCTACCTGGACAGCGATTTGATCGAAACACGCTACCAGGCACCCTACGCGATTCCCTGGCAAAGCGAACCTGGGGAGCACAGCTTGCGAGTGGTCGCGGTCGACAAGGCAGGCAATCAAGTCGAAGACTCGATCGAATTCACCGTTACACCTTAAACAGACCGGCGAATGGACTGCAATAGTCCATTCGCCGGTGGTGATAACCTATTAGTTTCGATATCTCGAGTTTCGTTATCGTCCTGCTATGGCACGCTGGCAACAAACCAGTCGAATTCCACGCCCACTCCAGGGATGTCAAAGGTGCTGACCGAAACGCCTACCTGACCGGAATCTTTAAAGCGATTATCCCGAACGGAGCCCACCTCGGTCTGGTTGACTAAGAAAGCTAATTGGCTGCCAATGCAGGTGGCTGTCAGCTCGTTGGATTCTTTCTGCATGTTGATTGCCTTTGAGGCGCCGCGTGCCAGTTCTGTGTACTGTCCATTATCGTATTTCCAGATGTACCACAAACCGCCGCTGTTCATGCTGAACTCGTACCATCCAGCCTCAGATGCGCGGCAAAGCAAACTGATATTATTCCTGTTCGTACCGAACACTGTCTCAGCAAGTGTATCGACCCGAACGTCCGCGGATAAGAACTCATCAAATACCATATAGGCTGTGGTATCGGTTGAGTCTACCTGGATATACACCCTGCTGTTTTGATAGCTGGCATCAAAACTGCTCTCCTCCGGCACTGCGAAAGTGTACCAATACTCAGTGTCTTCGAATTCAGTGGACATGATCACATCACCTGAAGCACTGGCATTCGGGTCATAAAATAAACCGCTGGCAGTAGTTGTGCTGCCGGGATCACCAGTATCTCCAGTATCGCCTCCGGACAATACGCCGGTTATTGCCAGCTCGCGCCCGTTCAGCTGTCCTTCCAGGACTTCCCCAGTCGGCCAGCGCAGCACCTCGATTGACAATGTATCCTGGGGTGAATGGCTGCGCAAGATATCGCAGTACTGTGACATCGTACCGTCTGTCGCCAGGACCAGGTTTTCCAGCATTGTAATGATATCCGCCGGCTCGACCCCAGCCTGATCCGCTGGCGAACCGGACTCGACAGAGGAGACCCAGATCCCAGTGATGGAGCCATCTTCGTTGCTCACTGCCTGCCCGTTGATGCCGATCGAGTTAAGATCTTCCCCAGATTGTAGCTGCTGGATAACGTGCTCAGCCACGGATTCCGAGATACCGAACGCCTGGCGTGCATTGGCATCACCGGCATAGTGGACCGCGAGCACCTTGCCATCGGTCGTGACCACCGGACCGCCGGAGTTGCCAGGGTTGCTGGTGGCATCATATTCGATTACCGAATCGACCGATGCCCAGGATGTTTCCCCGTCAGCCTTAGACTTGGAGACGATACCCTTGGTCAGCGTGTATTCCGGATCGCCCAACGGGAAACCGGCGATGTAAAGATCCATGCCGACATCAATCGGTCCATCGTACCATTCCAGATATTGGAAGCCGTCGCCATTGATATCGATCACCGCCAGGTCCGAGCATTCTGATACGCCCAACACCCTGGCATTACGTGGTTCATCCTCACCACCAACCCACACTTTCAGCAGCCCAGCGCCGGTCACCACATGATTGTTCGTCACAGCAATACCGGAAGGATCGATGATAAACCCTGAGCCACGTCCTGCCCCGTTTACAATCATTCCGACCTCCGGGTCGATAAACGTTCCCTGGGCTTCGATCTGGATGACTGCATTCTTGACATCTTTGATTTGGCTCACTGCTCCTGACTCTTCCACCGGCGGCTCTGTCTCGGCAGGCACCTGAGTCTCTTGCGGTGGTTGGGTCGGCTCTACCGGCGCTTCAGTTGCCACCGCAGGCGGGGCTTCTGTCGTGGCATTTGAGCCGGCACCACACGCCGTTCCAACTAACAGTACCAGAACACATAGGAAATACAGCGGTTTGAACATTTTACCTGTCATTTTATCTACTCCTGGCGTCTTTCAAGGTTCTATAATAATGCTTCCTTACCCCACTATCTCGCAATCGCCGATAGTTTACCATATCATACAATAGATTGACCTGATTGATAGACACTATGAGCTAATAAATGTGTTAAGCTGGTTGGAATTCAGGTGGATATCCCCAGCACTTGCTGCGTAGTGCTGAACGCCAGAGGCGGCAGATTGTCGCGTGAGAAGAACTCGGCCCGGTCGACATCATCACCAGCTTGCAGCTCACCGGACATAATTTCCCCCAGGTAGAACAGGATAATATGTGCGCCGCGGGGGTGCTCCTGACCGTAAAGCACTGTCAGCAATTCGGTGATTTCGACCTGCAAACCGGTCTCTTCCAGGCATTCCCGCCTGGCGGCTAAGACCGGGTCCTCTCCGCCGTCGACATAACCGGCTGGCAGGGTCCAAAGACCGCGCCTGGGGTTGATCGACCTGCGCACCAATAGAACTTTACGATCTCGTTCAACCAGCACCGCCACAGCAACTTTGGGGTCTGAAAAATACACCCAATCACACGCAGGACAAACCGGTCGAACATGGCCGTAACGATCTGCGCGCACCAACGCTGTCCCGCAGCGCAGGCAGTAATTTATTTCTTCAGGAATCATCTGCTCGATTTTCGCCGCAGGACCAAGGCTGCCAGTCCACAGGATAATGCAATAACCAGCAGCAGTACCTGGGCAATTCGCCAGCCGTTCGCATACTGCATCGAATCGGAGGGCTGCTCCGGGCTTACTGCCTGTTCTTCGACTGCTGCCAGGTCCACCTCCGCTGCCATGCCTAAAGCTTCACTTTCCTGGCCAGCCTGGGAGGCTTGCGCGGGGGAGGGATAAGCTGCTGGTTCTTCTGGCGCCTGTTCAGCCATCACCCCGCTCTCGCTCGAACCGGGAGCGGGGTAGCTCCTTAGTGCTGCACCGGCTGTCGCCTGGACAGGGATCTCCTTGCTGCTGGGTTCCTCACCGGCCTCAAGCTGGAGCGGCGCTTCCATCACTGCCGCTTCCTGCTGCACTTCCATGGCAGCCGGGACCGGAGCTGTGGGTGAGCTTCCGATCAAAAATTCCCCGGCAAGAAGAAGCACCAGCATTACACTTGCAAGTGCAGAGACCAAACCAAAAAGCGGAGATAATCGCCGGGTGCGGCGGGAGGATTGCACCCCTGCCGCCTGTGCGCTGATCGTGAAATTCCTCGGTGCCCGCAGACGTGGCTGGCTGCGCAGCAATAAACGCACGCGGTTCAATTCTTCATAGGCAGCGCGCAGCTCTGGGCTCTCCTGGAGCTTTTTATCAAGACGTGCAGCCTCATTAATTGAAAGCTGCCCATCCAGATGGGCGGAAAGCTCCTGCCATTCACGGTCGTTAATTCGCCTGTTCATTCTAATCTCTCATCTACCAGACGATATGCAGGCGGCAAAAGTTCCCATACTTGCTGAAGACAATCACGCATCCGCACCCTGGCGCGGGAGAGGCGGCTTTTCACTGTTCCGACCGGCTTGCCAATGACTTCCGCCGCCTCCTGGTAATTTAATCCCTGAACATCCACCAGTACCACCATCGCGCGGAATTCATCGGGAAGCTCATCCAGACAGTTCTGGATGGCTGTCCCCAATTCGTTCCTTAGCACGCTCTCCTCGGGCAGTTCTCCTGTATCTGCTATCCAGCTTGGAGATTCGATCTCCTCGTCGTCACTGGTCAGAGGCTCTATTGGGACCGCAGGTCGGCGCTGGCGTCTGCGCAGCTCGTCATAGCAGGCGTTGGTGACAATTCGCAGCAGCCAGCCCTTGAAAGACCCACCACGATACGAACGCATATTGCGGAAAGCGGAAATGAATGCTTCCTGGGTCGCATCCTCAGCTGCCTCCACATCCCCCATCACCCGGTATGCCTGGTTGTAGACCATATCCTGGTATGCCAGGACGAGCCTGTTGAAAGCATCCAGGTCGCCGTAGGTTGCATCCCGGATCAGACCACTCTCATCCATCGATTCTTTCCGCTCGCCGTATGATTCCCCAATACAAAAGGCGCCACACGAGGATTGCCAGAGCACTGAATCCGCCCAGGACGACGACAAATAACGGCAAGATGGCAGTTCCCAACCAGGCACCGCGCATCCACGCCGCAAATGGAGCAGCCAGCACCATCGCCCAAAATGGACGCCAAAGCTGGCGAATATCAGCGACCCGCTCCAGGTTATATACCCCCAGATAAGGTGCGATCAGGAACCAGGAGACCAGCAGAGGTACATAGGTAGTCAGCATCCTCGTGCCGGCAGTTTCAAGAGTTCCATGGCTGGCGAATCCTACAGCCGTCACGAGCGCAAGGGTGATTGCATCTCCGATAATAAGCCAGGAAAATTTTCTAGATTGCATGCCGGGTTATCCTATCGTAAAGCGGGGAAAGGAGCAAGAGGAAAGCCCAATAAATTGGTACAAGTGCATTGATTCGCCTATAGGGGCCAAATCAGCGGCACCAGCAGCATTGCGGTGATGAATACCAGGATGGTCAACACGGAACCCACCCGGATAAAATCCAAAAAACGGTAGCGCCCCAACCCATAGACCAGCAAACAGGCCGGCTCCAGCGGGGTGATATATGAAGTACTGGCAGCAACAGCGATCATGATCGCAAATGTGCGCGGATTTATACCAAGCTGGAGCGCTGACTGGATGGCTACCGGAAAGACCACAACTGCCGCCGCCTGGTTGGACATCGGTTGGGTCAGGACAACGGTCAGCAAGAAGAAGCCACCCAGCAGATACAGCGGATCAGTTCTGCCCACCAGGCTGACGATCTGATCTGCTAGAAAAGAGGCCGTGCCAGTATACTCCATGGCAATTCCAAAAGCCAGCATACAACCGATTAAGATCAGCGCCCTCCACTCCACATCATTGTATGCCTCTTGTGGTGTGATGCATCCGGTGAGAAATGCTAAAAGCGCGCCTAACAGTACTGCTACCGGGAGCGAGAGCACATTTGTGGCCGCCAGTGCGATCACGGTGACAAAGATGATCAGGGTCAGCCTGGCGCGTTTAATGTTCGGAACACGGTCATCGATCGTCCCCAGGACGCGGAAGGTATTGTTCCGTTCCAATGCGGTCAGGCTGGTCTTAGGGCCTTGTAAGAGCAGAACATCGCCCATCCTCAAGACCACCTGGCTGATTTGCCTGTGGATGGTCACCTCATGCCGATTGATTGCCAGGACCTGAATTCCGTACTGCTCTCGCAGGTTGAGACCCGCCAATTTACGCCCTATGAAGCGCGAGCGCGGCATCAATATGACTTCTGCAAGCCGCGTATCATCGGTCTGCAGATCGATGTCGGAAAGTTCCCGGTCCGGCTCAACCCCGATACGCGCGGTACTTTTCAGTTTTACCAGGTTATCGCGGTTGCCCTCGACCAGCAGCAGATCGCCGGTCTCCAGGCGAAGATCAGCCTCCGGCACCAGATACAATTCTGGGCCACGCATGACCCTGACGATGGTCAGGTCGAGATCACGCCCCAGACCAGACTCTGCCAGTGTTTTACCCGCCAGCGGAGATCCCTTCAGGATCAAGATTTCAGTAAGATAAGATTGCAGGCTGAACTCATCCGTTAAAGCTTCCGGCGATTCTCTATCGGGTATCAGGCGCCTGCCAACCAGATACATATATGCTATCCCGATCACCAGGATGGGCAGCCCAACAGCGGTCAGCTCAAACATACCGATCGGCGCCATTCCGTATTCGGACATCATTCCACTGACAACCACATTCGTCGATGTACCGATCAAAGTCACAGAGCTTGCCAAAATTGCAGCGAAGGCAAGCGGCATCAGCATGATTGAGGGGCTGATCCTGGACCGGCGCGCCTGTCCAATTACTATGGGTATAAAAAATGCGGTTGCTGCGGTATTGCTGATGAAGGCACTCAAGCCTGCGGAAGCGGTCATAAATATCACCAGCATCCTGTTAGGATCCGTCCCGGTGATCCGGGTGAGCCTCCTGCCAACCATTTCGACCACACCGGTGCGGATAAGGGCTGCAGTCAGTATCAGCAAGCCCAGGATGAGCATCACAGTATCGCTGCCAAACCCGGAGAAGGCTTGATCTGGCGGCAGCAAGCCGGTCAGGATTAACAGCAGCAGAATACCCAGGGCGACGACATCCGCAGACACCCATTCGAATGAGAACAGGATCAAGGCAGCCACCAGGATCGAGAGCAGGAGCGCAATTTGGATTGTCATGGTTTAGTTCGGGGTTGTTATCCGGTATCAGGGCTTATTATATCAGGCAGAATCATCAATTTGTGACCCAGGCTGAGGGGGGCTTGCACCCAGATAATACCCAGGTCAGCCTTTGTATTGCCTTCCATCCCGAAGACGGTTACAATGGTCGGCAATCCTGGACTGGGAAACTGTTATTAAGTGAACAATACCGCAAAACACCTGCTTCTGTCCTGCCTGACCATCACTGTCGCTGGCTGTCTTTGCCTGAGCAGCACCGCCATCCTTGGGGCAGTGCTGCTGATCTGGTAAGGTTGGTCTCAGCATGCCGCTGGACGTTTCCAGGGTCATGGCAGTGTGTTTCGATGTTGACGGCACACTAAGGAATACCGACGACAACTTGGTCCGGCAGGTCACAGGCTTGCTGCGACCTTTCGGCTTCCTATATAAGGACCGTGACCTCACCAGCCTCTCACGCCGGCTGGTCATGGCAGTTGAAAACCCTGGAAATTACCTGCACACACTTTCCGACCGGCTGCACATCGACGGGTTGCTGAACACGTTGGAGAACCAGCTCTACAAGCGCGGCTACTTCACCAGTACTGCGAACTACCAGATGATCCCGGGAGTCTATGAAATGCTCGACCAGCTGAGTGCGCATTATCCATTGGCAGTGGTCAGTGCCAGGGGTGAGTGGAAAACCATGGCTTTCCTGGACAAGTTCGACCTGACCCGCTTCTTCTCCGCCATCGCTACCTCCCAGACCTGCCAGTACACCAAACCCTCCGCCGACCCCATCCTCTGGGCAGCAAGCCGGATGGGCATCGATCCAGAAGCGTGCCTGATGGTTGGCGATACAAAGGTTGACATTATCGCGGGTAGGGCTGCCAACGCTCAGACTGTCGGCGTGCTATGCGGGTTTGGTGAGCGAGATGAGCTCCTGCGGGCCGGTGCCGATCTCATCCTGCCGCTGACCGTCGAGCTGACCGGGATGCTGCTTGCAGATCTCTTAACTGAATAGTCAACAATTCCTATTGCACTCTGGCGCGAACTCACATATAATGTATGGGTGGTGAAGAGAGTATTTAGGTCGGGGATTATAATCTTCATATTATTCGCCATGCTGATTGGCGGTACTCATGTACTCGCCCAGGATGGAGGTAGCGCATCGCAAGATCTGCGCTATTTTTCTGAAACCGGACACAGCGTTTCTGGCGAATTCCTCATTGCTTACAACAGCGCAACTAACCCGGAGCTGATCTACGGTTTCCCGATCACGGATGCCTTCGAACGGGATTACGGTTTCATCCAGTACTTCGAGCGGGCGCGTTTTGAGCTGCATCCGGAGAACCCGCCCGAGCTGCGAGTTGTGATCACCCTGCTCGGATCATTGCTGCACGAGACCTCCTACACATTGCCCAGTCCCGGGAGCATCCCAGGCTGCCGGTACTTCCCCGAATCCTATTACCGGGTTTGTTATGACTTCCTGGAATTCTTCGAAGCCAATGGTGGCGCAGCCCAGTTTGGCTACCCGATCTCGAATTACGAGATCCGCAATGGGCTGATGGTGCAGAATTTCCAGCGCGCGCGTTTAGAATGGCACCCCGAGCTGCCGAGCGGCGAGCAGATCCGTCCTGCTGACCTGGGCAAAGAATATTTCAGTCTGTTGAATGAGAACCCCGTACGGCTGTTATCGCAGCCGCCGGGGGTAGATGGGTATACTCATGGACCTTTGGTTACTGAGCTGCAGCTGCGGGGGTTCTTCGAGAACTCCGTTACCCATTCCAGTGGAGAGCAGACGGTTTATATCATCCTCCAGGATCAGAAGGTGGATGGTGTCCCAGAGGCGAAGATAACGCTGGAAATCCAGGGGTCAGATGGGAGCTCGCTGGAAAGCGTTGAGTTAACCACCAATAAATATGGCTTTATCGAGCACACGTTTACTTTCAACGACCAACCACCTGGCAGGGCGAGAGTGAAGATCACCGCCGAGTATGATAACTTGAGCGAAACCTCCACTGCATCATTCTGGATCTGGCATTAAATCCCCCATAGAGATGTTTTGGGGTTGTATTTTTGCGGCGGAGCCGCAAAAATACAACCCCAAAGTTCTCTTATCCCTAATCAGGTTAATCTAAGAAGCTCTGCGATCAGCCTTGTTTAATTTGCGCCAGCAAGGCCTGGTAGTCGGATATATTATCCGGCTCCAGCGCCAGGATCGCCTCGATCACCTGGGCTGCACCCACCCGGTCGCCTGAGTCCAGCAACGATTCTCCGGCTGTATCCAGTTGAGCGATCGCATCAGCAGTCATCCCCTCTCGTTTGTACAGCTCTGCCAGCCGCCGCCGTACATGCGGTCGGTTTGGGTCCTCAAGAATCAGATTCTCGAGGAACTTGGTCGCATCTCCGTGGCGGCCGGCATTGATTAGAAATGCCAGGTAATTATCCAATTCGACCATGGCCTGTGTTTCCTGCCCCAGTTTGAAATACAGCTCAATCAGGCTGGAACGCGCCTTGCTGTCATCGGGCCTCATATTCCTGATCTGCTCGTATATTTTTAGTGCCTGGCGCCAGTCCAGGCTTTGTAAGTCGATGTCCGCTATGCGGTGCAGGATTTTTACCCGCCAGGTGCTGTCGACACCGGATATCTGAGCCAGCTTCATCGCTTCATTGTAGGTCTTCCTCGCCATCTCTCGATCTGCAAGATTGTAATAAACTTCTCCAAAGTCGAGATACTCCGAAAGTGCTTCGTCTATCTTATCGAGAGCGACCAGCTGGTCGATCAGCCGGCTGCGCGAATTCAAATCCATGGGAGCTAGCTGAGTGACCCGGCGGAACATGTCCACAGAGCGTCGCGGTTCTCCACGTGATCCGTAAGTCAGAGCCACGACGATAAATTTATTGATTGCATCTGTCAGCTGCCCCTGCTTCAAGAGAAGCTCACCCATATATGCATGCAGCGGCAAGTATGTAGGAGCATATTCCAATGCCAGGAATGCTTCTTCCATAGACGAACGCAGGTATCCACCTCGCTCCAACTCATAGATTTTGCTGAGCGATTCGACTACCTGGCTGCTGCGTGTTTGCAGCAGCATCTCCGCCAGGGGGATGGGCGGACCGCCGTTATCCTGAGTAGGGAGCTGCAGCCTTGCCCGGCGCAGGTTGTCCCGCCAATCAGCTCGCAACAGCAGCTCAGAAACACTCTCACACAACTTTTCCAGAGCCACCCTGTCAGTCTCCTGACTCAGGGCTTCAATCAGCGGCTCATAGAGCTGGCGTACATCGTCGGAATACTTCTCTGGCACGATCTCAGCATCTGCGAGGCTGAGAGCTTCCAGATACTCGATGGCAGCTTCTTTCATCTTACCCATTTCGATCATCGCCTGGCCCAGCAGCAGCCTGGCACCCAAACCAAAATCCGGGTGGCTGACCGCGTACTGCAGATAACGCACGCCGCTCTCCAGACGGTTATCCAGGGAGCGCAGCAGCCCCAGATCGTAATAAGCTGCCGGGTGGTCCAGACCGGCATTAATCGCCCTGTCCAGCTCGTCAGCTGCCCGGACAATATCTCCCTGAGACTGAAGATCTACCACCTGGCTGAGATGAAGCATAATGCGGGTCCGGTCTATCTGCTTCTGAGGCCGGAGGCTGCCGGTGCCGCGCATGATCGATTGTAAGCCTCGCCGGGAGACCTGCTCCAGCTGGTCATCGTCAGCGATGTCAAACAGCATGCTGGCAAGCACCGTGAGAGCTTTCTGGCGGGCTTCAGTTATCGGATCAAGCGGCTCCGATTCACCCTCTGCAGCGTCAAAGCCGGGTTGGATATGTGCCGTTTCCAACGGTCCGGTGCCACCTTGAGGGCGACCGGGCTTCGGGAGGGGTTTGTAATCCCGCAGCATGGTCAATGCCTGTTTTGCTTCCGCACTGTTGGGCGAGATCTGCAGGGCGCGGTTTACCGCTCTGGTCGCCTTCTCCAGATCATCGGCATGCTGGTACAGGCTGGCAAGCATCAGGTACTCATACACTGCCCGTTGTTTATCACCCAGATGTTCCGAAATCACAGCCAGACGAGCGTGTGCCTGGATATTTTCTGGATTTATCCGCAGTACCCGGGTCCAGTTCTCTATCGATTTATTGACTTCCTTTTTCTTCAAATAAAGTTCAGCTGCGTGCAATCCCACCTGTTGGGCGCGGTCCAGATTTCCCAATCGCTGGTAGAGCTGAGCCACTTTCTCGATCGGTACCGGATCTTCCGGTGTGGCTTTGATGACCTTCAAGTAGCAGCGCAGCGATTCTTCGTACTCTTGCAGCTCGAATAAAGCCAGCCCCAGATTGATGAATGCCTGCGGGTTATCAGGGTCTTCTTCAAGTGCCTGCCGGTAGAAGTCGGCAGCCCGTTCCCAATCCTGATCCCAGGCAGCCGAGTGGCCTTTATTCATTGCCTGCAGAAATGCTTCATTACGACCGGTCATATCCACTCCCGTTAATGCCACCGATGGTGAACTATGTGTCTATTCAATATCATATACCTGTGCAAATCCAGACCTGATTGCTCTCGCTATGCGCCCACAGGATGCATCTCTCCCCAGTTTTTGCCGGAACGTGCATCAGTCATCAATGGGATGCTGAGCGTATAAGCATCTTCCATCACCGCCTGAACCAGTTGTGCGGTGGCGAGAAGCTCCTGGTCTGGGCATTCAAGGACCAGCTCATCATGAACCTGCAGCAGCATACGCCCGCTAAGACCTGCCGCGACCAGGGCGGGTGGAACTCTCAGCATAGCAATCTTCATGATATCTGCTGCTGTTCCCTGGATGGGTGCATTGATCGCCTCACGCTCTTCACGGGCGCGGATATTATAGTTCGTCTGATCTTTCAAACCGGGGAAATAACGCCGCCGTCCCAGTAATGTCTCGACATAGCCTTGCTCGGTTGCCTGGCGGCGGACACCATCCAGATAGTTTTTTACACCCGGAAATTGTTCGAAATATGCGTTGACGAAATCTTCCGCCTCTGCCAGGGTCAGGTCAGTCGTGCGCGTCAGTCCAAAAGCGCTCATCCCATACATCAAACCGAAGTTAATCGCCTTGGCATGTCTTCTCTGCTCACCGGACACTTCTTCCAGCGGGATGGAATGGATCGCCGCGGCTGTTGCGGCATGGATGTCTTGTCCGGCGCGAAAGGCTGCCAGCATGGCCTGGTCACCGGAGATATGGGCAACGATGCGCAGCTCCACCTGAGAGTAATCCACGGACAGCAGGACATGCCCCGGCATAGCAACAAAAGCTTTGCGCACTTGCCTTCCGAGCTCCGTGCGGATTGGGATGTTCTGCAGGTTGGGGTCGGACGAAGCGATCCGACCAGTGACCGAGCCGGTCTGGTTGTACGAAGTGTGCACCCGCCCGGTCTGAGGGTTGACCTGAAGTGGCAAGGCGTCCAGATACGTGGATTTGATCTTTGCCAGCTCACGGTACTCCAAAACCAGATCCACGACTGCATGCTTTCCACTCAAGGCCTCCAGGACCCCTGCCGCAGTGGAGTAAAAACCGCTCGCTGTACGTCTGGTGCGGTCCGGTGGTGTAATCTCCAGATGGTCGAAGAGCACTTCAGAAAGCTGCTGCGGGGAATTCAAGTTGAATTCCTTGCCGGCGATATCGTAAACCTGCACTTCGATGCCGGCCAATCGCTGGCTTAGCTCCGCAGACATCTGCGCCAGGAAGCCGGTGTCCAGGGCTATGCCAGCCAGCTCCATATCAGCCAAGACCGGGATCAGCGGCATCTCGACCTCATTGAACAGGTCGATCACCTGGGTATCGATAAGCTCTTCTTCCAGCTCTGGCAGCAAGCGCAGTACCACAGCAGCATCATCGCCAACATAATCGGCCGCATCCCGGATGGGTACCTCCGCCATGGTTACCTGATGCTTGCCTTTCCCGATCAGCGTAGCGATGTCGGTCATGCGGTGGTCCAGCCGTACCCAGGACAGATTCTTTAGTCCTAAATTTCGGGAATTGGGGTTGCTCAACCATTCAGCAATCATCGTGTCGAACGATAAGGGTGATACACGCAGGCCGTACCGAGCCAGCACCACAAAATCATATTTGATGTTATGCCCCGACTTGGCGATTTTGGAGTTGGTGAGTGGACCGCTCAATGCACTGATAACCGTCTGCATGGACAGCTGACTTCCGAACTCCGGATCGTGCCCTACCGGAACATAATATCCACCCTCTCCGTCCACCGCCAGGGATATCCCCACCAGGTCTGCCTGCATCTGGTCGGTGGAGGTGGTCTCTGTATCGAAGGAAATCCAGCTGGCATTATCGAGCCGTGCGGTCAGTTCATTGAGTTTTTCGTGCGTGTCGATAATCTCAACCGGGATAACCGCCTTTGAATGTTCTGCTGCATCAGGACTTACAGCAGGCTGAATGCGGTCGAACATGTTCAATTGTTCCTGCCGCCCGTGAGCTTCCATGCCATACTGCTTCTTCAGGCTATCGAAACGATCCATCAGGAGACGAAATTCCAGTTCGCGGAAGAGCTCTTCAACCCGGGCGGGGTCGAAGTGATCCGGGCGTGCCTGTTCGAGGTTCAACGAGATATCCAGGTCTGTCACGATCGCAGCCAGCTTGCGGCTGAGTAAGGCTGACTCCCGACCCGCTTCAAGCTTATTCCGCACACTGGTTGAGAGCTCATCCAGATGGTCGTATACACCCTCCAGTGTTTCATAGTCTTTCAATAATGAAGCAGCCGTCTTTTCCCCAATCCCCTTGACACCCGGTATATTATCCGATTTGTCACCGACCAATGCTTTGAAGTCTACAATCTGGTCAGGACGGACACCCATGGTCTCCAGGACATCTTTTGCCAGATAATCCCGCGCGTCGGAGAGTGATTTTCCGGGGAGGTTGACGATGATGCGCTCATTGACCAGCTGCAGCAGATCACGATCTCCGGTGATAATCTTAACCCCAAGCCCCTGTTTGACAGCTTGCTGAGCGATGCTGCCCAGCACGTCATCGGCTTCATAATTATCCATCTCCAGGCGTGGGATATTGAAGGCATCGACCAGCTGGCGCAAGCGCTCGATCTGCACCTGCAGGTCCTCGGGCATTTTCTCGCGCGTACCTTTGTAATCGGGGAAAATCTCATCACGGAATGTCTTACCGGTATCGAACGCTACAGCAATATAATCCGGGCGTTCCTGCTCCAGAATTCGAAGCAGGACACTGGTGAAACCGAAAACACCCGCAGTCGGTTCCCCACTGCGGGTAATGAATGCCGAGCTAGAACCGCGTGTCAGGGCATAATAAGTCCGGTATGCCAGTGCATGACCGTCGATAAGATATAGACTTGGCGGCATTTCACCTCAATTTCAATCCTCGCCGGAAACCCCCTGTCGCAGGCGAATCCGGTCGATAAATCCCTTAACGATATCACCTGGCAGCGGTTTCTGGCTGGTTATTACCAGGTAGCCTAGCGCCCAGAAATCGTCGGATGGATTTTCCACGGCATAGCGTGGAAATTCCGCGAATATCAGGTCTGATGTGCTGCGGCGGATAACGCGGACAACATGCTCTGCAGAAGTATCCGGCTCTACACCGGCAATCCACTGCAACCAACCGGGGCGCATCGCAAGGTATTCCAGCCGCCAGCCAAATGCCAGCGACAACCGCCGCATCCAGTGCGACAGCTGCGTGGCAAGGTCACCGATCAAATAATGTTCTGGTAGCCGTGGCACGAGAATGCAGGCGTAATGAAGATCGAAAATCGCTGCTGAGGCAGCTGGTTCTCCTGCTGTCTTCGCCTCGTTCACACGCACCGGTTGGGTTGAATCCGGGTCATCCTCCTTATCCCAGGTCGCAGTATGGGCAGCAGAACCAAAAGTGTGCTGTGGGCTGAGCCCTTGTGCGGCTGTTTGCCGACTGTGTTCCTGGCTTGATGCTACACCCACTGCCTCACCCTGGTAATCCCAGAGGTTGATCCCCTCCTCATCCTCGAACTGCTCCTCTTGCCAGGGGTCGAACTCCAATGCCCAACCCATATCATGCTTATATTCCACTTCCGCAGCCGGTGTAGACATTACGGCAGCATCTGTAGGGTGTGTAGCCAAAGAATACAGGTCCTGCTGGGGTGGAGAGGCGAGGGCGGCTGCCAATGAATTGGCCTGAACACGGATCTCACTGAATGGGGTGCGCGCATCGAATGCCAGGACGAGCAGGTTGTCACTTTCCAGATTGGTGGCATACAGCAGGTGCTCTTTGCCAGTCGTTTTCAGATGTACAAAGCGAGCCAGATCGATATCACGCCCGGCCGACCCACGCTCACCTTCCCGCCCAGGCTGCCAGCTGTGCTGTACGATGTTCGCAAGTTCGTTGGCGGCTTCACGGCTAAGCTGACCAGCATAAGCCCACAATTTGTTTTGGCGCAGAACCAGCGCTGCCTGGGATGAAGTGGACATCGTCAACCGCGCCAGGTGCTGCGCAGCCAGGTTGATGTCCCCCATCCAGGAGGCATCCTCACCCGCCGCAGCTTGAGGCACGGTATTGAGTGATGTATGCTCCTTGCCACCACCTTCCGGAGCAAGCTCATCCGTTTCCCGGCTGTCATCTACTGTCTCAGCAGCTGGTACCTCAGCCAGGGCTGAATCAAGAATATCCACCAGGTCTGGCAGATAGAATGGCTTGGTTAGATAACCATTGATCTGCATCCCGGCCGATTTTTTCAGCCTGTCCGGCTCATCTGCCGGGATCAATACAATTCTCATCTCTGAATTGATCACCAGCAGCACCGGGCCTAGCTCGCCGACCTTGAGGTCTGCGGTGTCCTCATCCAGTATAGCCAGATCGACGCGTACCTGCTTGGCTAATTCCAACGCCTGACGTCCGGTAGAAACCAGAACTGGCTCGTACTCTCCCGATCTCTCCAGCGTCTGCAGGATCAATCCCCCAAAGCCGGTATCCGGTGATACAATTAACACACGCACGGCCATAGTGAACAGAGTGTATCATGTGCGGCGGGGGTAGGCAAGTGCATTGTTGGTTGCATTTTTGATAATTCAGCTAGTAATCGTTGACAAGCGGGAATGATCATGATAATGTACCTTTGCATGGCAAAGTTCAAGCAGAGCATTATCTTATCGATCACGCTTTTATTCCTCATAAGTGCCATATCTGGGGGGATGTACATTTCTGCTGCTGCCCAAACTTCCAGTCGCCATACGACAATAATCGTCCCGGTGACAGAACATGAATGGTGGATGATACGCTGGAGCGATAACCAGATCTCGTGCCGCCTCCTGGTTGACCATGAAGGCATTCCGACCGCGGGTGAAGTGCTCGATGCCTGTGGTAACGAACTCTACAACGCCTGGCTCGCCACCCCACCCTGCAAGCAAATTGTCAATGGGAACCAGAATACCTCCGCCTGCACAGGCTATTACATGTACCTGGCATCCTCCAAACCAGCAGAACGCGAAGTGGTGATCGAGCTGCCCGAACCGGTTGTCTGGCTCTACCTCGAGGGCTGCTCCCCGCTACCGCCGGATAATTACTGCACAACTCTGCCCTCCCTGCTGCTGGTAGGAGAGGAACCGCTGCCAAACGAGAAGATCACCTCTATCCAGGGAACATACGGAGACCTGGCTTTCTACTGTGATGGAGACCGCTGCGCTCTGCCGCTCAAGGCCACACCAGTTCAAGGAGTAACAGTAGAATTTTGGGCTGACTCAAGCTACGGTGACTCAAGTGAGAAGTTTACCGCCCAGGTACGGGTCGTCGATTCGGGTGTGTCCTCCACACCAGGTGGTGGATACTACGTCGATGTCCTCAGCACGCAGTGGCGCGGCGAGCCGCTAACCAGCTGCGCCAAAACGTGGGAAGTGTTCCCACCGGTTGGTGGGTTACCGGAGTGGCTCTCGACACCTGAAGAGAGCGTGCTGCTCCTCTCAGAGGAGGCGTATTTCTATCTGGCAGGCAGGTTGATAGCCCAGGGAGTTGTGGATGCAAGCAGTTGTGCGACCACGGGTCTGCTTCCCAATGGTTATGCAGATGCCTGCGGATTGGAAAAAGCGCGCTCGATTGTCGAGACATGGCAGAACCAGTTCGATGAACGGATCATCGAAGTCTCACAAGACACCAGCATCCCAGCCCAATTATTAAAAAACCTGTTTGCACAGGAGAGCCAGTTCTGGCCGGGCGTCTTCCGCGTTCCCTATGAATTTGGTCTAGGACAGATCACGGACAATGGGGCGGATGCGATCTTACTCTGGAATGCGGATTTTTTCGACCAGTTCTGCCCCCTGGTGCTCGCCGAAGATGCCTGCGAGGGAGGCTATCTAAAGCTGAAACCAGATGAACAGGCGATTTTGCGCGGCGCGCTCGCATTAGAGGCAAACTCGAATTGTACCGATTGTCCTGCAGGTGTAGACCTGTCGCACGCCAGCATGAGCGTATCGCTGTTTGCAGGTACACTGAAGGCCAATTGTGAACAGGTAGCCACGATTGTGAAGACTGCTACCGAAGAAATACCTGGCAAGGTGAGCAATTACGAAGATTTATGGCGCTTCACGGTCGCGAACTACCATGCGGGACCAGGATGCCTATCCTATGCCATCCACATGGCGTGGCTGAGCAATCCCGGACCGCTGACCTGGGAAGCTGTTTCCACCCAGTTTACTGAGGCTTGCCGGGGGGTTATCCCCTATGTGGAGAAAATAACCCGCTGAGGTTGCTCACACCAGTTCGCGGGCAAGTGCTATAAACTCATCCCACTCTTCTTGAAAAAAGTGGATCGTCACATTATTTAGCTGTAGATGGTAAGTCACCTCACCATCCGGTTCTTCTGCGCGCCAGACCAGATAGGTGTCGGTCTCGGCGATCATCTCTGTTAAAGTTTCGTTTTCTTCCTTGGGCATGGAATACTCCAGTCTTCTGATTATCTGATTAAACAGCCCCTGCGACTATCAGGGAGCTGGCAGAACGAACCAGGGGCTTACAAATCCGCCCAGGTAGCGGACTTCAAAATGCAGATGGGCGCCAGTCGAATTCCCGGTACTGCCGGAGTAGCCGATGGTCTGCCCCTGGCTCACGCTCTGACCACAGGACGCACTCACCTGGTTCATATGCGCGTATAGGGTCTGGTAGCCGTTACCGTGATCGATCATGACCATATTCCCATAGCCGCCGTTCGCCCATCCGGCAAATACAACTACTCCACTATCAGCGGCATAAACCTGCGCTCCCTCACCAGCCGCGACGTCGATCCCCAGATGTCCGGACCAGTAATCATTGCCTGACAGAACATGGTTCCCGGCTGGCCAGACAAAACCTCCGGTACCAAAGGCACCATCATAGCTTCCCTGGCATGCTCCGGCCCCATACAATTCTCTAGAGACCCCGGCCCGACCACGTGGAATGACCGGGATGATCCACTGCCGGAACTCGCGATGCCCACCAGGGACCATTATCCAGCTCCCAGGCTCCATAACCGGATTGGTCAGGTCCAGGCTATTTCCACTCCAGCTCAGGATATCCTCTGAATTGGCCTCGAACCTTGCGGCTATGGTATCAATCGAATCGTTTTCCTGCCACTGGTAGTAAACCCCATTCGTGGGCGGGATCGTCAGCTCCATGCCTATCGAGATCAAGTCCGGATTGTCGTTCAATAAGTCATAATTGGCCCACAACAGGGTTTCTGGGGTGATGTTGAACCTGCGCGCAATCTCAAACACCGAGTCGCCAATATCAACCAGATAACTGGCAATATCCAGCCTTGGGCGAGTGGGGATCGTGGTATGCAGGGAAGCCTGGCGAGAAACTGCCGGCTCTTTAACAGCAGGTAGGTCTGCGAATATCGGCAGCGAGACCGGCGATCCGTCCCCCTCCAGCGGAATTGCAGCGGGCAAAAGGGTGCCCTGGCCTTCAACCGGTACGGCTAATACTTGAGCCCGGGCAGACCATGTATTCCAACCCAGATAAACTGCCAGGACAACCAGACAGGCAGCCAGTATCCAGGCCGCGATCGACAGGATGCGATTCGATTGGGGGGTCATGTGGTCTTTTAGGAAATCCTGGGAACCCCCAGGAGAGTACCAGAGAGGCTATATATCCTCGGTTAGTGTTTCAAGGAATTCCTGGTTATCAGCTGTTCTAGAGAGGCGCTGCAGTATGGCCTCGGTTGCCGTGGTTGCGTCAAGTCCTGCCCCAAGGGGAGGTGAAGCAACCATTTGGTCGTACATGCGGCGCATCAGCCATACACGCTGTGTATAATCCGGACCCAGGAGCAGTTCTTCTCTGCGGGTTGAGGAGCGTTCGATATCGATAGCCGGGAATATACGCCTTTCCTGAAGCCGCCGGGAAAGGTGAAGCTCCATATTACCGGTACCTTTGAACTCTTCGTAAACCACATCGTCCATCCTGGAACCGGTATCGATCAGACAGGTAGCAATAATGGTTAAAGAGCCGCCTTCCTCGATATTGCGGGCTGCGCCAAAAAAGCGTTTGGGTGGATAGAGTGCAGAGGGGTCAATACCACCGGAGAGCGTCCGTCCGGAGGGTGTGACCACCAGGTTGTAAGCGCGCGCCAGCCTTGTGATCGAGTCCATCAGGATAACCACATGCCGTCCAACTTCGACCAGCCGCTTGGCACGCTCCAACACCATTTCCGCGTAACGCACATGGGAAGTGACCGGCTCATCGAAAGTGGAAGAGATCACTTCTGCATCCACCGAGCGGTCCATGTCGGTCACTTCTTCCGGGCGCTCACCGATCAACGCTACCATCAGGTGGACATCTGGATACTTGGTGGAGACAGCGTTGGCTAACTGTTTTAGAATGGTGGTCTTGCCAGCTTTGGGAGGCGATACGATCAGACCGCGCTGGCCCCGCCCAATCGGGGTGACCACGTTGATCAGCCGGGTAGATAGTGTGTGGCGATCGGTTTCCAGATCAAAGCGCACTTCCGGAAATATCGGTGTGAGCGATTCAAACACCGGTCGCCGCTTTGCTTCTTCTGGATCAATACCGTTGACGCTTTCCACCTTGAGCAAGCCGTAATGGCGCTCTGTCTCGCGCGGTGGACGGACATGACCGATGATCAAGTCTCCATTGCGCAGGTTATAACGCCGGATTTGCGACTGGGATACATAGACATCATACGGGCCTGGCTGGTAGTGTCCTGAACGAAGGAAACCAATCCCTTCATTCATGATTTCCAGGATGCCCCCGCGCAGCTCTAATCCGGCCTGCTCAGCTTCGAACTGCTGGATGCGCAGGATCAGGTCTTCTTTCTTCAGCCGGTTCGCGCCAGGGACATTAAGATCCTTGGCTCTCTGACGCAAACCAGTCAGTGGAGTATTTTCTAATTCAATTATTTTCATATCTGTTATCTCGGAATATTAATCTCGGTGGGTGGTATGACCACGCCACTAGGTCGCCCACATCATGGGTTTGATGACGCGATATTAATCGCTATGGTTTTCAAAGGATTAGTTCTGGTGCATAAAAAAGGGGGAACAACAGTTCGCTGATTATACTATGCTGGTAAACAACCTACAAGCCCCTGGCCGTCCAGAAGCCTGAAAATTCCCCTGAGAATTATCTAATTATATACCAAATATATTGAATTATGGCAAGGTTTTTCTACTGTTTGGTGCTATTATACTCGATTACAACTTTGTTAGCACGAATTGTGCTTGAGTTTTTTGGATCGTTTTCCGTTTGGCCTGAGACTTCGAATATCAGCCCCGATCATGGATGGTATAATACAGAGGCGCTGTGCAGGCACAAAGATCACAGGACGGCAATGTGAGCTTTGTGCCTTTATGGTGCAATTTCCTAAAAGTTATCCTGGTCAAAGGGGAAATGGCACCCTACCCCCTACTGCATCAGTCCTAACAAGATTTGGAAGAACGAGTATGCTAGACAAAATTTCTGGGATCGAAACCCGCTACGATGAGATCAACCAGCTGCTGATGGAGGTCGGCGGCGACTACCAACGCGCGGCAGAGCTGGGTATGGAGCGCGCCGAGCTTGAGCCATTGGTGTCTAAAGCCGGAGAGTACCGCCAGGTGCTGAGCCGTCTCGAGGAAGCCCAATCCTTGCTCGATACAGATGACGAAGAGCTGCGTGGGCTGGCTGAAGCTGAAATCAGTGAGCTGGATCCGCGTGCACAAAGACTGGAAAACGAGCTGAAAACTATGCTCCTGCCTAAGGACAAGCGCGATATGCGCAATGTGATCATGGAGATCCGCGCCGGCACCGGAGGCGACGAGGCTGCCTTATTTGCCGCCGACCTGTTCCGTATGTATACTCGCTATGCGGAAAATCGCCGCTGGGAAATCGATGTGCTCTCTGCAAACGAGATCGGCATCGGCGGCTATAAAGAGATCATATTCTTGGTCAAAGGCAGGGGTGCGTATTCCCGCCTGAAATATGAATCCGGCGTGCACCGAGTGCAGCGTGTGCCTATGACCGAATCACAAGGCAGGATCCACACATCGGCCTCCACCGTGGCTGTACTGGCTGAAGTGGATGATGTGGAGATCGATATCCCGGAGAGCGATATCCGCATCGATGTCTACAAGTCTGCCGGAGCCGGTGGTCAGAACGTGCAGAAGAACTCCACTGCTATACGTATCACCCATAACCCCACGGGCATGGTCGTCCAATGCCAGGACGAGCGTTCACAGCTGCAAAACCGCCTGCGGGCGATGAGCATCCTGCGAGCCCGGCTGTATGCGATAGAAGAGGAAAAGCGCCGCCTGGAAGTAGATGAAGCGCGCCGCTTACAGGTCGGCACAGGTGAGCGTTCTGAGAAAATCCGTACTTACAATTACCCGCAGTCCCGCGTCACCGATCACCGTGTAAACATTTCTAACTACAACTTGCCTGTGGTGATGGAAGGCAATATCGACGAATTCATCGATGAGCTTGCCACCCGTGACGAAGTAGAACGTCTGGCAGCTATCGGCTTAGAAGCCTGATCCCCCTCAGGACGCTCTACCAGAGGGGACTCAACAACACCGAACTAATGCCGCATTTGTATATTCGGGAAGCCCAGGACGCCCTACGCAGACAGCTCAGCGCTGTCAGTGATACAGCATTTATTGACGCGCAGGTCCTGCTAGCGTCCATCCTCGAAAAGCCGCGCGCCTGGGTGATCGCCTATCCGGAACACTGGCTGAATGCATCCCAGGTTCAAGCCTTGTATCGTGTTATGGATCGTCTGGAAAGCGGGGAACCCGTGCCTTACATCCTCGGGAAGTGGGAGTTCTACGGGTTGGACTTCATAGTGACGCCTGCAGTTCTGATCCCTCGCCCGGAAACTGAGCTGCTCGTTGATTGCGCACTAAATTGGCTCCGGGCAAACCCAAACCGGCGGCGGGCAGCCGATATCGGTACCGGTTCCGGCTGCATCGCCATCGCCCTAGCCGCAAAGATCTCCGATCTCGCTGTAGTGGCATCTGATATCTCCATGGCGGCTCTGACTGTCGCCAGCCAGAACATCGCTCAGCACCGCCTGGAGAACCGCATACACCTGGTCCAGCTAGACCTGCTTTCAGCTGTATCTCCCACACCCCAAAAGAAATTCGACCTGGTCTGTGCCAACCTGCCCTATATTCCTCAGGGGACGCTAGATACACTCGACCGCCTACGCTGGGAGCCTGTGAGAGCCCTTAACGGCGGTGAATCAGGGACAGAATTCATCCAGCGCTTGCTGGCTGAATTACCGCAGAGCATAAATCCGGGGGGGCTGATACTGCTGGAAATCGAAGCCTCACAGGGGGCTCAGGTCCGCAGTCTGGTGGAGGGAGCGCTGTCTGCCTCAAGCGTGAAACTGCAGCATGATCTTGCCGGGCGCGACCGGTTGGTAGTCGTGCATACAGACGCTGCCCTATAGTTTCGTTAGAAGTCCCACAAATCAGTTTTCTCAACGGCTGCATAAAACCCTTTCGATTAATACCTGATGAGAGGTTAAAGGGAGTGGCATCCACGCCTCGAATACGAGCGTAATGTATGGTATAAACCGCACATCCCCGTTACGAGAGGAATATGATGAAAAAACTCCTGTTGCTATTCATTGCGACCGCATTCATCCTGGCAGCCTGCAGCAGTTCGCCTACCGTTACAACATTACCAGAGACTGCTGAACCACGAACAGGCAGTGTAGAAGCCACCTCCCAACCGATTCACACCGAACAGGTCCAGCCGACCGAGACAGCCGAACCCACCCAAGAACCTGCCGTACAGCCAACGGTCAATCAGGCGTCCGCTTCCGGTCTGACAGTATTCAAAATCGTCCCCGGCGAATCACAGCTTCAATATGAGGTTGGCGAGGTGTTTATCAATGACAGCAACCGCTTTGCAGTGGCAATTGGCGTGACGCCCCAGGTCGAAGGTGAGATCAGCATTGACCGGACAGCGCCGCAGAACAGCACAATCGGAACAATCACCGCCGATGTCAGCCAGTTCAAGTCAGACAACGGCCGTCGAGATAACGCCATTCGGGGACGTTTTCTCGAATCCGAGCGCTTTCCAACGGTAACCTTTGTGCCCACCCAAATCGAAGGTCTGCCAGACACATACCAGGATGGGCAGGAATTTTCGCTTAAGATCAGCGGTGACCTGACAATACGCGACATTACCAGACCGGTCAATTTTGACGCAACCGTTCGCCTGGATGGCGACCAGCTCAGCGGGCAGGCCACGACAATTATTTTGATGAGTGATTTCCAGTTCGGGCCGATCAGCGTTGCCGGCATCTTGAAAACCGAAGATGAGGCCAAAATCACCTTGACTTTCATCGCCCGGCCTTAAACCGCTCAACTGCAACAGATCACCGAATATCTCCCGCAGGTTTCCAGGGCTAAATGACAGAGAACCAGGCCCGGGCTGTGGGAGGTATTCATTCATGACGTGCGCGCGTTGACGATGCGCTACAGTACACCCTCTTTACAGGCTGATATCGATATATAATAAAGGCTGGCTGTGAGCATGGTTATCTGCGAGTTATCGGAACAGATATCTCAAACCACGACCCTGTTGCCGCCTCAGCCAGACTTGCTATGTTTTTATATCTGTCTAAGCTGCTCCCCCCGTTCATTTACCCTGTTGGGTTGGTTACCATCCTGATACTGGTAGCCCTATTGACCAGCCGCCATCCTAAATGGCAGAGGATCATTTTGCTGCTAGCGCTGGGTGTGCTGTTCATCGCCGGGAACAGTTGGGTCTCGGACAGTCTGCTTCGCTCCCTGGAATGGCGCTACATACCTCAGGCGGAGGTCCCCCAGGGAGATGTGATCGTCCTGCTAGGGGGCGGCACCATGCCGGCTGAATATCCCCGCTCAACGGTGGAGTTTAACAGCGCAGGGGATAGAGTCCTGTATGCTGCGCAGCTCTACCATCAGGGAAAAGCCGACCACATCCTGGCGAGCGGTGGTACCATCGAGTGGCTGAATGCGAACGACACAACTGCAGCAGATGAGATGGCAACCTTGCTGGAATTACTCCAGGTTCCTGAGAATGCGATCTGGCTGGAACCAAACTCACGCAACACCCATGAGAACGCCGTCAACACCCATGCGATGCTGGCACCGATGGGGATCGAACGGATCATCCTGGTCACCTCTGCGGTCCATATGCCGCGCTCGGTGGCGCTATTCGAAATGCTGGGTTTCGATGTTATCCCTGCTCCAACAGATTACCGTATAACCCAGACGGAGTGGGACCGGCTGAGATCACCCAACCCGGCATTACAGCTGCTCAATCTGATCCCCAGCGCAGAGAACCTGTCCCAAACGAGCGGGGTGTTGAAGGAATATTTCGGCTTATTCATTTACAGATTGCGGGGGTGGTTGTGAATACTCCATTGGATCAAAAATATATCGTATTAGGGGTAAGTGGGTCGATTGCCGCTTACAAATCAGCCGACCTGGCATCCAGACTGACCCAGATGGGCGCCCTGGTAGATGTCATCCTGACCCAGGCCGCTTTGCAGTTTATTACCCCGCTGACCTTTCAATCAGTAACCGGGCGGCGCGCCTGGGTGGACGCAGATATGTGGGGCAGTGAGGGTCACGTGCAGCACATAGGCATCGGCCACTATGCCGACCTGCTGGTCGTCGCCCCCGCCACAGCCAATACGCTGGCAAAACTAGCCCACGGGCTGGCGGACAATCTGCTGACGGTCACCGCCCTGGCGGCTGGCTGCCAGTTGGTGCTTGTTCCAGCAATGGATGGTGGCATGTACCATCACCCAGCTACCCAGGTCAACCTGGATACCCTGAAACAGCGCGGTGCAGCAGTCCTCGGCCCTGCCAGCGGGCACCTCGCCTCCGGGCTGTCCGGGGTCGGGCGAATGCTAGAGCCAGCCGTGCTGCTAGGGCATCTCCGCCATATCGCTGCTCAAAATGGACCGCTACGCGGCAGAAATGTGATTGTAACTGCCGGCGGGACACAAGAACCGATCGACCCGGTGCGCGCCATCACAAATCGCTCTTCAGGCAAGCAGGGATTTGCACTAGCGCAGGCAGCCCTGGACCGTGGAGCACAGGTGACACTGGTAACAGCACCTACTCATCTGACGACGCCGGTTGGAGCACAGCGGGTGGAGGTCCATACTGCGCAGGAGATGCTTCAGGCCGTTATAGCGGCTGCTCAAGACGCTGATGCCCTCTTGATGGCCGCAGCTGTGGCAGATTTTCGCCCGGCTCGACCCACCCCACAGAAGATCAAGAAAGAAGCCGGACTGCCTGAAATCAGTCTGGAAAAAACACCGGATATCCTGGCAGAAGTTGCCCAAATCAAATCAAATACCGGATTCCCACGTCTTACAGTCGGTTTCGCAGCCGAAAGCCAGGACCTGCTGGAGAACGCACGCCTCAAGCTGGAAGCCAAGAACCTGGATTTGATCGTTGCAAATGATATCAGCGCTGAAGACGCTGGATTCGCCGTGGATGAAAACCGGGTCACCATCCTGAATAAGAATGGGGGTGTAGAGGCCCTTCCGCTGATGAACAAAGCAGAGGTAGCTGATCATATACTATACAACGTGGTCCAGCTTTTAGGCGATCAGACCAGGGATCCGAGATAAAGAGCATGAAACTGATACGACCTGTAAAGGGTGAAGACGCTGATAGTCTCTTTCCCCTTATCTACCAGAGCCCAATCACCGACAGCATACTATGGGATGGACCAACATCTCCAGAAGTTTTCCGCCAGGACCTGGAAGAACGAGAAGCCCGCACGGCTGGCGGTGATACGCACATATTTACAATTCTGGAGAGAGGGACTGGTGCTCCTGTCGGGAGCGCCAGTATCCATCCTGACGACGATCAGCTGCGCGGGGATATCGGACTATGGGTCGGAGTGCCCCAGCAAGGGAAAGGGTACGGCACCCAAGTCGTGCGCGAGTTGGTCGCCTATGGCTTCGACCAGCTTGGGCTGGAGAAAATCGAAGCTAATATATTCACCGGCAATTGGGCCAGTCGCAGGATATTCGAGAAGAACGGATTTCTGCTGGAAGGTACAATTCGCAGTGCTGACCGCAAACGGGGGCAGATTGTGGATGAATGGCTGTTTGGCATCACCCGCCAGGATTACGAGCGCAGGAGCGCCTACATCCTGCACCTGTGCAGACGACAAGATTGGGATGCAGCACAGGCACAGGGGGAATTCCGCCCCGATTCTTTGGCAGTGGAAGGATTCATCCACTGCTCGCGTCCTGAGCAGATACTGGATGTCGCTAACCGCTACTACAAAGGTCTCGAAGGTATGCTCTTGCTGAAAATCGAACGAGAACGGATTGTGCCCGAGATCGTTTGGGAAGCATCCGATGGGGATGATTTCCCCCATATTTATAGCCCGATCAATATAGAAGCTATCACCGCTGTGATCCCCTTCTCCCCGGATGCAGATGGCAAATTTCGGAAGTTCCCCCCCATCTGATCATCGGCTGCGCGACATCGCTTCCATCAGCGAGACCATTCTATCTGCCAGGGAATCCCGGTCGAAATTCGCTTCGATATAAGCACGCCCACGCACGCCCATTTCGCTCCTCACCTGAGGCTCATCCGCCAGTCGGCTGATGGCCTGTGCAAGGGCAGCTGGATCACCAGGCGGCACTGCAACTCCCGCACCGGCTTCCTCGACCACCTGGCGGATGACACCATCAATCGCCAGGATCACCGCTCGACCAGCTGCCATATAGTCGAACACTTTATTCGGGTATACCGTCTTATACAATTCGACCGCCTTTAAGATGGCGATACAGGCATCCGCAGCCGCCAGCGCACCCGGCATCTTATTCTTCGGTAGCGGAGCTATAAAGCACACATTATCCAGCCCCAACTCCGAGGCGCGCCTTTGCAGAGAAGGCTTCTCTTTACCATCACCCAGCAAGAGGATGGCGATATCTTTCCGGTCATGCAGCCTATGAGCGGCATCCAGCAGGACTTCCAGATCGTTCGACATTCCGTGTGCACCGGCGTACATGGCGGTGAACAGGCCTACCAGGCCGTGCTGCTTGCGGAAATCTTCCCCGCTATCAGCCGGATCAAACATGGCGGTATCAGACCCATTTGGCACCAGAACCACCTGCTTCCCGCCGCGCGCTTCCACATGTGGGACGAACCCCGGCGAGTTGACGACCAGGCGGTCGGCGTGTCTGTACAGGAACCGCTCCAGTGCTTCGGAAGCACGGATCAGCGCAGGCTGTTGCAGCACGCCTACCGCCACCGCAAACGCCGGCCACAAATCACGCACCTCGAATAAGAACGGCACGCCTTTCAAGCGCGCCAGCAGCCAGGCGGTCAGCCCCTGGAAGATCGGCGGCGAGGTCCCCCACACCAGGTCTATATCTCGCACCCGAAGCCCGGTCCAAAATGAAGACACCATAAAACTGAAGAAGCTGGCCAAGCGGTGGGCAAAACTGCGGTGCAAAGCTGCATAGGTATACACCCGCAGAATGGTCACGCCATCATCGTCTGCCGGCGACTCATCAGTCTGTCGGGGCTGGCTGCCCTTTGCTCCGGTCAGATAGCTGATGGGGCTGGCGATCACCGTGACGCGATGCCCACGCGCAGCCAGGTGGCGCGCCAACTCGTGGTGGCGGGTGCCGCCGGGTTCATCGAGAGCCGCAAAAGCCTGGTGTATCAACAGGATGTGCATAGACCGCTGGAGATCAGACCTGGAACTTCCATTCAGTTTCGAATTTTACCGGCAGACGAGCTTCCACGGTAAGCGAAAGTGATAGCGCAGGCAGCCGGACGCCATACGTTGGCGAGTACCATCCACATATGGGCAGAACTTCGCCAGACCCTGCCAGCAGTTCACCCGCCCGCACAAGCTGTAGGGTCACGGACTTACCTGCAATCTGTGCTGCAGTGCAATCCAGCGTCAATGTGACCGGACCCTGTGGTGAATCCAATTTCAGCCATACCTTCGCATCGTCTTGCGTCAGGTTCCACTGCCAGTCCGGCAGCAGCCAATGCAGACGAGCTGTAGTTGTCTGTCCTTTATTCTCAGCCGATGTCCTGATCGGTGAGAGGGTATCTTCCACCAGCCAGCAGTCGTCCCGGTTAGTTCTCACAACCCGCCGGTGCAGAACGCCTGACCGCCGGTAGCCATCATGCAGTGCAGCGCCGCTCTGCCAGGTACCATCCGCTGCTTCCTGGAAGGTGACGTCGCTGGTTTGTGCCCAATCCAACCACAGGAAGCGCCCGGCGCGGGTCATCTGGTCCAAACCATTCACCGTTACGATATTGTGAACCGGGCTGAGTGATAATGCGTTATCCCAGGGTGGCTCGGCGTTGTACAGGTATGTACCGGCATCCAGGGCGATGTTCATCCCATTCCACCATAGGTCCAGATGAAGCTGGTCCGCGTGCCCGGGGCGATTCGTGAAACGGGCGGTTCGCAGATATGCCCAGGAGCGGTTGCCTATTAATACCAACGGTCGACACGCTGTCAGTCTGCCGGTCGGAATCGTTCGCGCTTTATCAGCCTGAGCCTCATATGTGCGCTGTCCGGGCAGCCAGAGTGCCATCTCGTCCCATACGCCCGCTTCGTAAACTCTTTCTCCGAGGAAGGCGATCGAGGCTGCCTGCAGTACCGGGCGGTAGTCGTGGAACGGGCAAACGGTCAGCGGCAGGATATTAGCCCCGTCGTTTGGTCCAAGGTTTGGCACTCCTCCTGTTAACGGATCGAGCAGTGCTAGCAGCCAGCGCGTCGCCAGTGACAGTTTTCGCATGCTGGCTGATTCCAAAGCTTCGCCTTGCTGGAGGGACAGGGTGTGCAGCCATAATGCCGCCTGGAGCATCAGGCGGTGATAATTGGTGCTCTGCTGAACGTATGCGCCATCAAAGGCGATCTGAGCTTGAAGGGCTTTATTGGACCAGCGCCAGCCCAGCTGCCGCCAGCGAGCCGCATCCGGGTGACCGCTTAGAACAACCCCAGCAGTATACAGTCCTACCGCTTCAAGTAGCAGGTGGTTGTTGTTCTGCGCCCTGGCATAGGACATGCTGGGTGGGATGCGTGCCGCGTGAGCTGCAATTGCCCGCCCAAACCAGGTTTTACGCTCAACAGTACTGTGTGTAGAATTTTCGAAAATCTGACCTGCAAAGGATAAGGCAATCAGGCGCAGGGCAACTTCTTGAGCCGATGTCCAATGATAGCCGAAACCGGGCGGATTGGCTTTCAGAAATGCTTCCAGGTTTGCCCAAAATACCTGCGAGCAGCGTTCATCCCCGCCAATCTGGTATGCGCGTGCCAGACTAAACGCCCAGCCAAAGCGTCCAGGCTCCCATACCAGCTTCAGATCAAAACCCGGCTCCTCACCCTGCCAACGCTCTAGCTCCGTCCAGTAGATATCGCTGCGAGCGGGACCCAGATTCAGCAGGACAGGTTCCCCGGCGAAAAGGCGCACCTTACCGGAACATATCTCCTCAGCTTCTTTGTTGAGATCGGCGGCTCCGGCTTCCCCCAACAGTTCGAGAAGATGCTCGCGCTCCGGCGGGCGTACCAAGGGTGACAAGCCGTAAGCCTCTGCCTCCAGGTCAGCAGCCTTACTCCCTGCCCGCGTTTGCCGGGCCAGATAGGAAGACTCCAATTGAACCTGGTAGATAGCGTAATTCGCCACCTGCATTGGTCCCAAATCCCGCAGCGCTTTGAGAACCGTGGTGATTTTTCTTCGAAAACTCATCCGGATGGTTCAGTCATGCCATCTGCGCCGGTCATTTATCACCATGCTGGCAGGGAGATCTCAGCCCCACTGCGCAGAGCTTTGACTGTGGCGAAAGCAGCTCGAGATGCGCTGAAGAGCTGATCGTAGGGGATTGGCGCGGGTCCACCGTTAAGAAGCACATTGCTGAACTGCTCCCACTCCTGGCGATGACCCTTATCCTGCCGTAGCCGTGAAGTGATTTTCTGGCGCCCACCGTCGGTCACCAACTCTAGCCCACGGAAATCATCCAGGGCTGCCGCACGCCCTCCACTGAACACCTCCACCCGTTCCTTAGGGAAGGCTTTAGCCCCATTTGCCAGGTAGCTCAACGTGCCCAGAGACCCATCAGGATATTTCAACGAGATGATGACATTGTCCTCCCGGTAGCGACCAGAATCCGGCAGTCCACGCGCAGAGACCGATACCGGGGTTTGCCCAACCAGAAAGGTGAGAAAGTCTATAAAGTGGCATGCCTCGCCAACAATTCGCCCACCTCCCTGCCGGGGGTCGTGCAGCCAATGCTTTTGCGGCAGGTAGCCGGCATTCACCCTGTAGCTGGCGACCAACGGCTCCTGACGGTCGGCGAGGAATTCCCTAAGCCTTACTGCCAGCGGTGCGAAACGGCGGTTGTATCCTACGGCAAGGACCGGAAGGAGGGTTGTTTGTCCATCATCTCCTGCACTCAAGTATGTCTGGATCTCGTCCAGCTCTTCTTCGGTCAGAGTCAGCGGCTTCTCGCAGAAGACGTGCTTCCCGGCGCGCAGGCCGGCCAGCACCTGGCGCGCATGCAGATGGTGGCGGGTGAGCACTGCGATGGCGTCTATAGATGGGTCATCCAGGATGGTCTGTTCATCTCCGGAAGCATACTGGAAGCCGAAGCGTTTGGCTGCGTGCTGGGCGCTGACACCTGAACCGGAGCTGATGCCAGCCAATTCGACCCGCGAGATCTTGCTGACAGACGGCAGCAGCACTGCGGTGGCGAAATTACCTGCTCCCAGAACGCCCAGATGCAGTTTATCCTTTCCTAGAGAGACTGCATGCCCATTGGGAAGCAAGTGTACCGGCTCCGAAGACCGCTCCGTGGCTACAGACGCTTCATCAATGACCTGCGAAGGCTGCTCGCCTTCTTCGTAAGTTAGCACCACCCCCAAGAAAGACTCATGGCTCTTCCCGGTGATCAGATCGTAGGCCTGCGCTGCGCTGTCGATTGGGAAGCGGTGGCTGATCAGCGGCTCGACATCCAAACGACCTGCAGCAAGCAAGTCAATAAAAGCTTCCAGGTTGCGTCCCTCGGTCCAGCGCACATACCCGATTGGATAATCCTGCCCGCCTTCTTCGTAAGCCGGATCGTAACGCCCGGGGCCGTAGGAGCGCGAGATGATAAATGACAGCTCCTTCTCGTAATACACATTGCGGGGCAGGTTCAATCCTACCGCGCCTATTGCCACCACCTGGGCGCGATCACGAGCGACAGCACCCGCCAGCTCCACTGGATCGGCCTCCGGTGTATCAGCACAGATCAGAACCACATCGCAGCCGCGCCCGCGAGAGAATGCCTGGGCAGCTTCCTCTGCCTGCGACCGCAGCACGCTCTCTCCGCCCATCACCTGCGCCAGGCTCACTCGTTCTGGGTCCAGATCAATCCCCAGGACACGGCAGCCGGCTGCCCTGGCGATACCGGTTGCCAGCAGCCCCAGCAGTCCCAGGCCGATTACCGCAACGCTTTCGCCCAGCTGTACGTCCGCCAACCGGAAACCATGCAGCGCAATCGCACCCAGGGTGGCAAAACAGCCTTCCTCGAGATCTACGTTCTCCGGAAGATGTGCGAGCAGATTTCTCGGCACGACCGCATATTCGGCATGCACTGCGTACCCGCCGCCTGCACAGGCCACACGATCTCCCACCTTGAAATCCAGCACGCCTTCCCCTGAGGCAGACACTGTGCCTGCTGAGGAATAGCCCAGTGCCAGAGGCTGGTCCAGACGGTTGAAGGCGGCTTCGAGAGTTGTGAGCAGCCCTTCCCGCCGGGCTTTGTCCATCACCTGGCGCGCCAGATCGGGACGAGAGCGAGCCTTGCCGACCAGGGATTTCCCGGCAAACTCGACCAGCATACGCTCGGTTCCTGTCGAAACCAGGGAGGCTGCGGTTTTCACCAGCACTGTCCCCGGCTTGGGAACAGGGACCGGAACTTCAGCGACGGTCGTTTCTCCGCTGCGTAGATTCTGCAGCACCTGTTTCATTGCTCGCTCGCCAGAGAAGGACCGTCCAGAAGCTCCAGGATGGCGGCTACGTTCAGCATTGCCTTGGGAATGAATGATGAGCGCTCTGCATACTCCTGATCTTTACTGCCATCCTGGCTGCGCTCCGAGCAGTGGGCATTGGCACCGGCTGGACCTAATCCATCCAGGGTTGGGAAATCGTTCCACAGCAGGTTGCCATCGCTCAAACCACCGCGCTCTTCCGGCGATACCTGCATGCCCATCTCTGCGGCAACCTTTTCCCAGATGACGTACAGCCCCTGGGTCCCGGCGTTTTCTGGCCATGGCGCGGTGCGCTCATTGAGCTTTACCCGCACCCGGCAGGAGTAGCCATCCACGCTGGAAACGTCGGAAGCGTTATTAAAAGCCACCATGCTGGCGATGCCCTGGTCGAAGATGTCGCTGGAAAATGCCCGCATCTCGACTTCTGCCTCTGCATAATGCGGGACACGGTTGACGACCACCCCACCGGAGACTTTACCGACGTTGAAGGTGATCTGCTTATCGTATTCCGTCATGGCAGCGATCTGGCGGATGGTCTCTGCCATCTGGACCACGGCATTTGCTCCGAGATGATGGTAGTTGCCGGAATGCGCTGAACGCCCTTCCGCGAAGACGTCGAATGTTGCCCGGCCTTTGCGAGCTACAACCAGAGGGAACGCATCCTGGCTAGGGGTCCCACCCTCGAATACCAGGCAAGCTTTCGCCCCTTCAGGCAGCCGCTCCTGGCATAATTGTGCGAACTCGTCTGAAAGGACCTCTTCACTGGCATTCAGACAGACAGACCAATCTGTCGCCTGGAACTCTTGGGGGGCAAACTGTCGAATGGTGTCAAGCACCATGTAGATCATCACCGTACCGCCCTTGATATCCACCGTACCGGGACCGTAGATGCGATCTCCTTCAACCCGCCAGGTGAACTCATTCTCCTGCTCTTCCTCTGGGGGGAAGACCGTGTCCAGGTGGGAGACCAGTGCCAGTGAATTCCGGTCTTTGGATGGCGCATCACCCGCCCGGAAGAGGAACAGGTGCTGCCCATACTGCTGGTGCACAGACTGCACATGCTCTGCCTCAAAGCCTAAACGGGCAAACAAGCGGGCTGTGAGCTCGCCCAGCTCGTTTACACCCTGCGGGTTTGCAGTGAAGCTGTTGACATCCACCATCTGCTTGTGGATATCAAGATATTCATTGAAATATCTATTAAGATATGCCTGGATTAAATGTTGATC
The DNA here is from genome assembly GCA_032124675.1 of Chloroflexota bacterium. Taxonomy (GTDB): domain Bacteria; phylum Chloroflexota; class Anaerolineae; order Anaerolineales; family UBA4823; genus JAQBDA01. Next base: position 24,078 of record JAQBDA010000346.1, on the reverse strand, counting down.
GAGCATAGCTGTCCTTTAATAATATGGAGGTGCGCAGGTGGAGGATGGGTCCCCAGAACTGCGTAACATCTTGTATTTATTATGCCAATTATAAACTGCAAAATGATCAGGGCTGAGACCAGCCCATGATATAATTTCGCCTTGCCTGCTGCAAACCCAGAATATTTTCACTCAGGAGCAACCATCATATGGATATTCGCGCCCGAAAATTTGCCCAAATCCTGGTCGACCATTCCGCCCAGGTCAAACCCGGTGACCGGGTAGCAATCACCAGCACACCCCTCTCTGAGCCGGTGCTGAGAGAATTATACAGCCTGGTCCTGGAACGCGGCGCGCTTCCCCATCTCCTGCTCGACCTACCCGGTCAGGATGAGATATTTTTCGCCCATGCCTCCGACGAGCTGCTCGATTTTATACCGCTCTTCCACCAGACCGCATTTGGGGAATTCGACGTACTGTTCAAAATCCGTGCCGAAGCGAACACCCGCCTGCTCAGCAATGTCAGCCCTGCGAGGGCTGCCCGCCGGCAGAAAGCAATAGCCAGTCTTATCGAGACGCAGATCCAGCGCGGTGCAGTTAAAGCACTGCGCTGGATGAGCACCCAATATCCGACCAACGCGTACGCCATGGAAGCGGATATGGGGCTCGAAGCATACGAGGACTTCTTCTTCCGCGCCTGCCATGCCGACCCGGATACGCCTGACCCGGTAGCATTCTGGCAGGGAGTAAAAATCCAGCAGCAGAAGATTATCGAGCGTATCGAAGGCCATGATCAGGTCAGGCTGCGCGGACCAAATGTCGACCTGAGCCTGTCCATCAAAGGACGCCGGTTTGTCAATGCCTGCGGAGAGCATAACCTGCCGGACGGTGAGATCTACACTGGGCCGGTAGAGGATTCGGTCGAAGGCTGGGTGCATTACACCTTCCCGGCGGTCACCCAGGGCCGGGCTGTTGAAGGAATCCGGCTGAACTTCGAGGCTGGGAAAGTGGTCGAAGCCAGCGCTCGTAAGAACCATGAATATCTGCTGGAGATGCTGGAGACTGACCCAGGGGCAAAATATGTGGGGGAGTTCGCTATTGGCACCAACTACGGCATCGACCGCTTCACAAGCAGCATCTTACTCGATGAGAAGATCGGTGGCAGCTTCCATATGGCGCTGGGAGCCGGCTATCCGGAGACCGGCAGCCGCAATCACAGCCGGCTGCATTGGGATATGATATGCGACCTGCGCCAGGATTCCGAGATCACGCTGGATAGCGAGCTGATCTACAAGAATGGGGAATTCGTATTCTGATCTGTAATCTCTAAGGATCAGTATTAGTTAGTTCCTATGATCTGGTTCTGGGTTTGCCACATACGGTAGTACAGCCCACCGGCTGCTAACAGCTCGTAGTGCCTCCCGCGCTCGATAATACGACCCCGATCAAGCACCAGGATTTCATCCATTCTCTCCAGGCCGACCAGCCGGTGAGTGATCAACAGGGTAGTCTTGCCCTGCATGGCATCGACAACCGTCTCCATGATCTGGCGCTCCACCAGTGTGTCCAGGTTGGCAGACGGCTCGTCCAGCACCAGCAGGGACGACCGGCGCAGCAATGCGCGGGCGATGGCAAGCCTCTGCCGTTCTCCACCGCTGATGCGCAGCCCTGACTCTCCTACCAATGTATCGAAGCCCAGCGGTTGTGACTGGATCATCTCATAGATGTGCGCACCTCTGGCGGCCCGTATCAACTCGTCTTCTCCCGCCGTGGGATTTGCAATGAGCAGGTTGTGCCGGATTGAAGTGTTGAACAGGTATGGGTTCTGCTCCACTACCGCCAGCCGCTGGCGGACATCCTCTGCAGAGAAATCGCGCAGATCCCGCCCACCGAAATTAATTACTCCAGAACGATAATCCCAGTAGCGCAGCAGCAGCTTGACCAGGGTCGACTTCCCCGCCCCGCTCGGACCGATAACTGCCATGTGCTTTCCTGCCGGGAGAGTGAGTGAAATGTCTTCCAGGGCAAAAGGCTGCTGATGTGCATGTCCCACCTGCGCCATATTTTCTACCGCTTGATTTGGGTATGGATAGCGGAAGCTCAGCTCCGTTATCTGGATTTCGGCAGATATCGGTGGGTCAGCAGGTTGTACTGGGTCTATGACCTCGGGCTGTGCATCCAGGACCTCGAACAACCGTCCTGCGGCTTCCAGGTTGCTTTCGAGGTGCAGGGCTGCCTGTGGCAGGGGCAGGACTGCTTCGAAGCTCGTCAAGACGACCAGTGCAGTTACAGCCAGATAAACCCCATCCATCTGCCCTGTATGCACCAGAGGTATGGCAAGCAGCAGAGATGTCCACATTCCAAGATTCGTCAATAATGTAAGCATCCCTGACTGCACTGCCTCGTTGGATGCCAGTTTTCGATGATGCGCGGCTGCTTTCTGGTTGAGCGTCTCGACCGACCGGCTGTGAATGCACCTCTGGTCAGACATTAGCAAATCAGCCGCCCCCAGGATGCCATCCGCCAGGCGGGCGCTTAACGCCCCCCTGGTGAGCACAAGCTGCGAGCCTGCTGAGCGGCTGCCCTGTAACCCCAACAGTGAGACACCGGCCCCAGTAAGCAGCAAAAATCCCAGCAGGTTCAACCCCAGGATCGGCGAGAAGGTAGCCATTGCGAACGATGTCACAACTGCTACCACAAGTGCGACCAGCGGCGGAGCCAGGCCGCGCACATACAGGCTCTCCAGGGAGGCGATATCCCCGATCGCCCGGTTGAGCAGGTCACCGCCGCGATATCCATCCAGGCGAGCCGGTGCCAGAGGTTCCAATGACTGATAAAACCAGACCCGAAGGCGCGAAAGGATGAGAAATGTCGTGCGGTGTGAGATGTAGCGCTCAAGGTAGCGGAACACCCCGCGTGAAATGCCGAACGCTCGCACCCCGACGATCGGCACCTGCAGGACGGCAATCGATGGACCGAGCGCTGCCGCAGAGATAATATATGCTGAAGCTGCCATCAAACCGATGCCGCTGCCAATCGTCAGCACCCCCAGCAATACAGAGAGCATGATCTGGTTCCGGTACGGTAAGACCAGCTTGAGTAAGCGTTGGAATATCCTGATACCGGGCTCCGCTGTGTACCCCTGGTTGGCAGCCACTGGGTCTGTTCGAGGTTCGGTATCCGCAAGCATGGAGTGTATTGGCAGCGGGTTATCCGCTGGTGTGCCGGAATCACCGCGGCGCTGTTTGAGCCTCTGAACATATCCAGGATCGCTGAGAGCAGACGCGCTCTCCCAACCAGTATAATTACCTACCATCATGTGATACAACCCCTCGCGTGCCATTAATGCTGAATGGCTGCCGCTCTCGACGATACGCCCAGCTTCCATAACATAAATCCGGTCTGCGCGGTAGACAGTGCTCAGCCGGTGGGCGATGACCAGGGTTGTACGCTCCTTCATAAGCGAGGTTATCGATTCCTGCAGCCTCACTTCCAGTTCCGGGTCCAGACTGGAGGTGGCCTCATCCAGGATTAATACGGGCGCATCTTTCAAGAAAGCTCTGGCAAGGGCAATACGCTGTACCTCTCCACCGCTCAACCGGGAGCCGCGCTCCCCCACCTGTGTATCATATCCCAGCGGCAGGTTAATGATGAATTCATGGGCGTGCGCCAGGCGCGCGGCCTCCACCACCTCTTCCCGGGTAGCATCAGGCTTCGCCAGGCGGATGTTCTTCAGAACCGAGTCATTAAAGATGTAAGGGTGTTGAGGCACCCAGGCGACCCCTCTCTGCCACTCCTGAGTGGAAAGCCCTCCTAGTGGTTTGCGATTTATCCTGATCTCCCCACCAGATGCAGGGGCGAAACCAAGCAGCAGGCTGACCAGGGTGCTCTTACCAGCCCCGCTCGGACCGACCAGGGCAACACATTCCCCGGCAGCCAGTTCCAGCGATACACCGGACACAGCGGCTGTCCTGCCCGGCAACGTCCCTGCCTGCTCTTGCGGAGAGCCGTAACAGTCTTGTTCTGGGTAAGAATAGGAGAGATGATCAACAACCACCGATAGTCCTGCATCGCTGTCATCAACAGGCAGCAGTGCCGCTTCCTGCGCTGCCAGTGGAATGTCCAGCACAGTAAATATGCGGCTGGCTGCGCTGAACCCGGACATAGCAGCATGGAAGCGGGCTCCCAGGCTGCGCAGCGGGAGATAAAACTCCGGTGCCAGCAGGAGCAAGAACAGTGCCTGCTCGAATTCCAACCTGCCATACAGTAGCCGCAAACCGATCTCTACGGCAACAACTGCCGTGCCGAGTGTGGCGACCATTTCCAGCGCCAGAGCAGACAGGAATGTAACCCGCAGCACCCCCATAGTTATCTGACGGTAGCGCCGGTCAACACTATGCAATACACCCACCTGCGCCTGGCTGCGCCCCATCGTTTTTAGTGTGGTCAGCCCCTGCAGCAAATCGTAAAAATAGGCGCTCAACCGCCTGAGAGTATGCCATTGTTTTTCAGTCAGCGACTCACCCAGGCTGCCGATCAGTACCATGAAGATGGGGATCAGGGGAGCTGTCAGCAGTAGTACAAAACCGGTGATCGCATCCAGAGGGAAGATCAACACCAGGTATGTGAGCGGTACCAGTACAGCAATTGCTACCTGAGGTAAATACTTGCTGAAGTATGCTTCGAGAGCGTCTACCCCCTGGAGACAAGTGCTGATCAATTCCCCGGTCCGCTCCTGGCGCGTGAATATTGGTCCGAGATGGATGATATGGTCATATAGCTGCTGGCGGAGTCGGGTGATTATACGTGTGGCAGCCAGGCTGGCAGACTTCTCCGCGCCATACACCAGTACCGCCCGCGCACAGATAACCAGCAGGAGAGCGACCAGGACTTGCTGAACCTCCCGCAAGTCGCTGCCTCGAAGGTAAACCCGGCTGACTGCCTTGCTGAAATATTGCGCCTGGATTACAACGACTGCACCCGAGAACAGACCCAGGCTGATCGCCAACCCCAGGGTGAAGCGCTCGGTCTGCGCCAGCCGCAGCAATCGTCTGTCAAATCTCAAAGGAACTCAATAGGTAAGCGTTTCTGGCTTGTTCTCAATTCGTTTGCGAAAAACCCAATAACTCCAGCCCTGGTAGATCAGCACGATCGGGACGAAGATCACTGCGATGACAGTCATCACTGTAAGTGTATATGGTGTAGAGGAGGAATTATAGATTGTCAGGCTCCACTGTGGGTTCAGGCTGGAGATCATCACCCGCGGGTACATGATCTGGAACATCGTTATCAGCGAAAAAGCAATCGTTACAGAGGTCATGATGAACGCCCAGCCGAATCGGTTTGCCAGCACGAAGTAACCAACCGAGAGCAGCGCAGCCACGCCTGCGAGCGGGATCAGGCCAGGATTAACACCCAACACAAACAGCAAATCGGTGGAAAAGTATGTAGCCAGGAGCAGGGCTAACATAACCACCACAACTGGCAGCCACATACGGCGAGAGACTTTTTTTGCCCTCTGCTCGACAGCTTCGGTCGTTTTCTTGCTCAGGAAAATTGCCCCGTGCAGGAGGAAAAGCAGCACAGCCGCCACCCCAACCAGCAGGGCGTAGGGATTGAGCAAGTTGAAGAACCCGCCGACATAATTCATCTCCGCATCAACCGGTGTGCCACGCACCAGGTTGGCGAAGGCGACCCCAAGCAGCAGAGGCGAGACCAGACTGCTGCCAAATATGGTCCAATCCCAGAATTTGCGCCATTTGGGGTTCTCATCTTTGCTGCGGTATTCGAATGCGACCCCACGCAAGATCAATGCTGCCAGCAGAAAGAACAGCGGCAGATAAAAGCCGCTGAACAGGGTCGCATACCACATTGGGAAAGCTGCAAAGGTTGCCCCGCCTGCTGTCAGCAGCCACACTTCATTGCCATCCCAATGCGGCCCGATAGCATTGATCACAACCCGCCGTTCGGTATCATTTTTCCCAACCATCGGCAGCAGCATACCTACACCGAAGTCGAATCCCTCCAGCACAAAGAACCCGATGTACAGGATAGCGATCAGCACAAACCAGACTGTGTTCAGATCCATCATGCGTCTCCTTTAAATTCAGTCCTGCGCCCCAACCAGGGAAGGCATATCCTCATCCTCTGAGATTGGAGACTCTGCATTGGAGTCGCTGGCAGGTGGCGGTCCAGCTTTGATATATTTCAGCATCAGATATATGGTGACCAGGATGAGTGCGCCATAGATCAAAACGTATCCGATCAGCGAGAACCCTACCATGCCAGCGGACACAGTATTCGAGACACTATCCTGGAGTGTGATCACACCGTAAACCGCCCATGGGAGGCGGCCAACCTCCGTCAGCAGCCAGCCAGCCGTGTTGGCGATGTACGGCAGAAATATTGCCCACTTGAGAACTTTCATCGCCAGGGAGCGGCTCGCAAATAAATCTCCCATTCCCAGGAAGAGTGCATATAAAGCCAGCCCGATCATTGCTATTCCCGATCCCACCATGATGCGGAAAGACCAGTAAGGGATGTATGCCGGCGGGATATAGTTTCCCGGTCCGTATGCCGCTTGGTATTCGGCCTGGAGTTCATTCATCCCTTGGATATCACAATCGAACCGGTTATATGCCAACAGGCACAAAAGGCGCGGAATGCGAATCGAGAACACTTCACTGCTGCCATCCAGGTTGCCGATCGTGAATAACGATAAGGAAGGGATAGCCTCAGTTTCCCATAAAGCTTCTGTAGCAGCCATCTTCATCGGCTGCGATTCAACCATATGCTGTGCCTGGTCATGACCATTGATCCCCACAACGAACGAAGCAATCGCTGCCACGATGGCTGCCAGCTGGAAAGAGCGCTTGAAGAGATCGACCTCGTTGTTTTTCAACAGGTGAAAAGCACTGATCGCCAGGATAAAGAAACCTGCCGTCGCCAGACCCGAGGCCAGAACGTGCGGGAACATATAAAAAATGTTCGGGTTGAAGATGACCTCGAAAAAGTTCGTCATCACTGCCCTGCCGTTTTCTATCGCGTAACCCACCGGTTCCTGCATGAAGGAACTGGCAATCAATATCCAAAGCGCGGAGATATTGGCACCGATCGCGACGATCCATATCGTGGCTGCATGCAGACCTTTCGGCAGCCTGTCCCAGCCAAAAATCCAGATGCCGAGGAAGGTAGACTCCAGGAAGAATGCCAGCAAGGCTTCAATTGCCAGAGGTGCTCCAAAGACATCCCCTACAAACCGGGAATACTCCGACCAGTTCATCCCAAACTGGAATTCCTGGACGATGCCGGTCACCACACCGATGGCAAAATTGATCAGGAACAGCTTCCCCCAGAATTTCGTCATCCGCTTGTAAACTTCATTGCCCGTATTGACGTACAATGTCTCCATCAGTGCAACCAGAATGGACAACCCCAGGGTAAGCGGAACGAAAAAGAAATGGTAAATGGTTGTGATTGCAAACTGCAGCCGGGATAGCAGCAATACATCCATCATATCTCTCCTGATCAGACGGTTATGGTTGGATTGTTACCGGTCGATTATCTTGCGAAATACGCGCTCGATTCAACACTTTCGCGCAGAAATAAATAAACGGGCAAATATCGGACAAATCCTGACTTGAATGGTAAGTTTATTGATCACACCGGTCAATCCGAAAAGGTCACCAATCACACATGACAGATGTCATTGATTTGTGACAATTACGCCAAACCATCAACAATATGTTGGTACAACATTATCCCCTCAACAATTTAGATATGCCAAAACCCCTTTGTAGTTGTACGCACCGCCTCAGAAGAGATGAACGAATGCGGATCGATGTTTTCGACAAGCCCGGCAACTTTATCGGTATCCCTGCGGAGCACGTCGCAGTTCAACAGGGTCACCATGCCATCTTTGCCCCGCCCGGCGATCTCAGTGACCCCGTAACCCTCTGTACGCAGTCGTTCGCAAATCTGTGAGCCGCGACCCGCACTGTAGATTCTAAGGTGGGTGTAGCCAATTGCCAATCTTGATTCCAATGACATTCCTACCACAAGACCGGTGGCAAAACCTGCTATATAACCGAATATGATATACGGATCATCCAGGTTTGTCAGAACGGCACGGATGGCTACGACAAAGATGATCGACTGGCAGAAAGCAAATATGGCGGCCAGTCCTTTGCGGCTGCGTGATACCATCATTAAACGCAATGTGTACAGGGTGATATCGACGATGCGCAGGCCGAATATGAAAGCCCCGGCTTGGATGCTGAGCCACATTTGATGTTTCTTCAGGCGCGCCAGAATCCGCGTCGTATGGGGCGGACATCCTCAGCCGTGATGAACGCCTCCGGGTCGATCTGGTCGACCAGTTTGCGAACCTTTTCGCCGTGTTTACGCATGACGCTAACATCGAGCAGCAGCACACTGCCATCCTTGCCGCGCGCCGGGATCTCGGTGACCGCATAGCCCTGCTCGCGTAGATGTTCTGCGATCGCGCTTCCGAAGCGCGAGCTGACGATATTCATGTGGGTATGCCCAATCGCCAGCCGTTCTTCGATCAGCATACCCACTACATTGCCGGTCGCAAATCCAGCCGCGTATCCGATCACATTGAGCGGGTTATCCAGATTATTCAGGACGGAGCTGATAGCCAGAACAAATATCGATGCCTGGAAGAAACCCAACACCCAGGCGATCGACTTCTTGCCGCGCATCACAACCAGGACACGCAGGGTGTCGAGTGTCATATCGCTCACGCGCAAGAGGAATATCAAGCCGGCCCCCATCAAAGCTTGAGAAGAGAGAAGCACATCCATTCTGTTCTATAAGCCTCTTATTTTATTTCCATCAGCGGAAGATAGAGATGTTCAACATACTCTTTGACCATACGCTTGATGCTGAACTGTGGTGCCAGAGTGCGGATAGATTCTTTCATCCGGGCAAGCCATTCCCCTGGCAGTCCATCCGAGGAGCGCTCCAGATAATACAGCGGGATAATTTCGTTCTCCAAGATATTATACAGGCTCTCAACATCCGCGGCATCCTGCTGGCTGGCATCCTGGTAATCCTTATCGCTGCCGATAGCCCAGCCATTCTTGCCGTTGTAGCCTTCCCGCCACCAGCCATCCAGCACGGAAAAGTTGAGCACACCGTTCAACGCCGCTTTCTGACCGGATGTTCCCGAGGCCTCATTCGGTCGCCGCGGGGTGTTCATCCACACATCCACACCTTGAATGAGGTAGCGGGCGAGGTTCATATCATAGTCTTCCAGGAAAACCAGCCTGCCGCCAGCCTCGGCGCGCTTAACAGTACGGTACACGTCCTGGATCAACATCTTCCCACCTTCGTGATCCGGGTGTGACTTTCCGGCGAATATGATCTGCAGCGGGCGACCTGGCTTGTTCAGGAGGCCAAGCAGGCGGTCCAAATCGTGCAGCACCAGGTTCGCTCGCTTATAGGGGGCAAAACGGCGAGCGAAGCCAATCGTCAATGCGTAGGGGTCCAGCAGCACGCCGCCTGCCAGGGTTTGCACAGGATGTTTCTGCCCGTCAAGCCATCCCTGCCTGGCAAATTCACTGATATAAGCGACCAGCTTCCGCTTCAGGTGACGGCGTACTGTCCAGAGCTGGTCATCGGGTATATTCACAACCTGCTCCCACACCTCGGGGTCGTCCAGGTGATCGCGCCATTCGTCCCCCAGGTAGCGGTCGAAGAGATGCCCTAACCGCCTTGCCAGCCAGGTGTCGGTATGGATGCCATTGGTGATATGTGTGATGGGCACGTTCTCTACCCGCCGTTCAGGCCAGATCGACTGCCACATGTTGCGCGCTACCCGTCCATGCAGCTCGGATACGGCGTTGCGCAGTTCTGAATTGCGCAGCGCCAGAACGGGCATACTGAAAGCGTCCCCCCAGGAAACTTTGTGGCGGGCAAGGTCGACGAACTGTTCACGGCTCAAACCGAGCTCGGGCCACAGTTGTGAGAAATATTTATCCACCAACCATAGAGCGAACTCATCATTTCCTGCTGGCACTGGCGTGTGGGTAGTAAAGATATTGGATTGGCGCACTCTGTCTGCTGCCTCGTCAAAAGTCCGCCCTCCGACAACCAGCTCGCGGATGCGTTCCAGGATCAGGAAAGCAGAATGCCCCTCATTCATATGGAATACTTTGGGGTTATAACCCAATATCCGCAGGACGCGCAGCCCGCCGATACCTAGCAGTATCTCCTGGGAGATGCGCATTTCCAGGTCACCGCTGTACAACCGGGCGGAGAGCATCCGGTCTTGGGGTGCATTATCCGGTATATTTGTATCCAGCAGGTACAAGGGCACCCTGCCGACGTGGATCTCCCAGATGCGGGCATGCACTTCCCGTCCCGGCAGCTCGACGGTGACCGTAATCGGCTGCCCATCTTCATTCAAGAGAGGCAGGATCGGTAGGTCTTGCAGCGGGTGCGTTATATAGCGTACCTCCTGCCAGCCATCCTCCGTTATCCTCTGCTTGAAGTATCCTTCTGAATAATAAAGCCCGACCGCGACAAATGGCAAACCAAGATCGCTGGCCTCCTTGACATGGTCGCCTGATAACACTCCCAGCCCGCCGGCGTATATCGGGAATATCTCGTGCAGACCGTATTCCATAGAAAAATAAGCAATCGGTCGATTGCGCAAATGAGGGTAGTTCCCATTGAACCAGGTGTCTTCACGCGCTATATACTGGTCAAAAGAGCGCATGATCCGGTCGTAAAATTCCAGGTAGTAGCGGTTATTGGTTGCGGCATTCAGGCGCGCCCGCTCAACCTGCCGTAAGAACACGATCGGGTTATGTCCCACACTTTCCCATAATTCCCTGTCAATTCGGATAAAAAGACGCTGTGAATCAAGATTCCAGCTCCACCACATGTTATAGGCCAGCTCGCTCATGCGGTGTATGCGCTGAGGCAGGCTGAAGTCGTTTGGTACTTGAGTACGAAATTGATCCATGAATAAGTCCTTATTACTTACTGATGTTACGCAGTTCCGGGGTAAATCGGGGGTGTTTGGACGGGCGATGCCATTTCAAGTCCTTACCTCTTAGAAAAATCTTAGATCTCTGAAACAGGCCAGTTGGGCAGGGCATCCATCTCCAGCCCATCTCGCTGACCATGGATATAGCGATAGTAGCCTGCGCCGGCGATCATCGCTGCGTTGTCCGTACACAAGTCGATGGGAGGGATATGCACGGGACGCGTGGATTGTGCTTGCATCGCGCTGCGCAGCGCCTGGTTGGCTGATACACCTCCTGCTACAAGGAGGTCCTTGACTTTGAATACCGACGCTGCCCGCATGGTTTTCCCCACTAAAACATCCACCACGGCTTCCTGGAAGCTGGCAGCCAGATCGGGCACAGGCAGCGGCTGGTCTCGACCTTCGATCTTGCGTACTTCCCGCATGACCGCTGTCTTCAGCCCGCTAAAGGAGAAATCCCAGGTGTCTTCCAACCATGCACGGGGAAACTCGAACGCATGCCGGTTTCCTACCTCAGCCACTTTTTGGATCGCAGGTCCACCTGGATAATCCAATTCTAAAAGACGGGCAACCTTGTCGAACGCCTCACCCGCTGCATCATCCAGGGTCGCTCCCAGGCGCCGGTACTGCAGGTGGTCCTCCATCAGGATCAACTCGGTATGTCCGCCGGAGACAACCAATGCCAGCAGTGGGAAGCGCGGTTCACGGGTTGGCTCTGAATCAACCGTGTATAACCAGGCGGAATACAGATGCGCTTCCAGATGGTTTACCCCGACCAGCGGGAGATGGCTGCCTAATGACAATCCTTTAGCGACGTTGAGACCGACCACAAGTGAACCTGGCAAGCCAGGTCCACGCGTAACCGCGATGGCATCCACATCCTTCAAAGTCAGGTGCGCCTGGTACAGAGCCTGCTCCACGATGGCATAAATCGTCCGGATATGCTGCCGAGAGGCCACTTCAGGGAAGACACCGCCATATTGTGCGTGGAGGTCGGCCTGAGAAGCAACCAGACTGGACAGGATTACGCGCCCATCTTCAACTACTGAGGCAGCCGTCTCGTCGCAGGAAGTCTCAATACCCAGTATTCGCGCCGGAGGCATCGGGTCATTTGAACTTATTGCGCCCATCTACCCTCACCTTTCATCAGCTTTTCAGCGGTAATACCAAATCGAGAGGGTACTCCGCCAGCACTTCGATCACACCGTCTGGTCTGACCCAGACAGTATCTTCCAGGCGAACTCCCAAGCCTCGCCCCGGGTAATAGAGACCTGGTTCAATAGTCACAACTGAGCCAGGGAGCAGCCTGTCCGCCAGATTGGCGCTTGTGCTGAACGCCGGTCGTTCGTGTACGTGCAGACCCAGTCCGTGTCCTAAGCTGTGCACGTAACCACTTTCCGTCTGTGGGTTTTTCATAATTGTTGGATGGTTTCGTGCTTCGAATAGCTCGCAGGTCCGTCGCTGGTATTGCGGGCACTCCTCGCCAGATTTCAATTCCTTCATGATCTGAGTGTAAACATCCAGGACATCCTCATACAGAGCAAGCGCCGCATCACCGGCGTATCCCAGGCACCAGGTACGGGTGAAATCGTAAAAATATCCACCTCCCTGCTCGCAGGGGAAGATATCGAAGATGATTGTCTGACCCAAACGTAAAACGTCCTGGGGGGTGCCGGCACTATGTGGAACTCCTGCGTCCCTGCCGATGGCGAAGATCACACCTTCAGGAGCTTCTGCACCCCGCTCCATAAGCCACAGGTTGATGCGCTGCTTGACATCGCCAATCGTTACTGGCCTCCCATCAGGAAAGACCAGGACCTCATTCTCAACGCGTTGGGATGTCAAAAACTCTGCCGTTTGCCCTACGACAGACACGGTGATCTGTCCCATTCGTCTGATCCGATCGACCTCGGATTCATCTTTGGTCGACATTGCGGTCAGCAAAATCGTATCTCCCACCTCGCCAACAATGGTGAGCCCGGGCATGGCATCCTGTAATCCCGAAAATATCCCGTAGGTATAGCCGGCATCCACCTTCCCATAGACTGCCAAACGCCCGGATGTAATACCCAGATCGTTCAGCATACTCTGATAACGCAGGATGTTCGCCTGCCGTACATCGCCCCCGGTCTGCTTTAGAAGTTCACTGTACTTATAATTCGCCAGGTTCCGAGTATCAAGGCCAGTCTTTGCAGCCTCATCTCGCTCCATAGAGTAGTGAAATAAGACCGGGTCAGACCCGCGTACCTTGATCAGATCGGCGTTGCTTATATGACCTCCCCCGGTGAAATAATACATCGCAGGATTGTGCTGGGCAGGACCGGTCACCAAAAGGGCATCCAACTGGTTGGCTTCCATCAGCTCATCTATATCACTCTTCATGCTTTCTCCAACCTTAAATATTTATCGTGGTGCTTGGGCAGACGACTCCTCCTGAACACCACCCCACTGATATACAAATATCAGTTAATTATAAAACGGCTCGCAGCCCCACCAGCAGTGTATTTTCCTCTTCAGGCAGTACCGTGCGTGGGTCGACCAGCACCAGATCATCCTGGGCGCGGGCGATCACCGGGGGGTCCAGGCTGCGCAGCTTCTCTAAGAAGCGGCTGGGATTGCGCACTTGGATTGCCAGCAAGAAAGTGGGCAGTGTCTCCCCTGGCAGGCTCCCACCGCCAACCGTCGATTCTCCAGGGAGCACCTTTCCGGCACCGAGTTCGTGCTCCCATCGCTGTGCAACCAGCCTGATCTCATCCGCCTGCAGAGCGATCATACGCCAGACAGGGATTTCACGTACGGCTTCATCTTTCAAGTAATGCAGCAGCGTGGCAGTGAGTGCGGAGAGACAAAGCTTGTCGGCCCGGATAGCGCGTGCCAGGGGATGCTTCTTCAACTTTGCGACCAGGTTTGCCCTGCCCACTATGATCCCCGCCTGCGGACCCCCTAGCAGCTTATCCCCCGAGAAACACACCAGGTCCGCTCCGGCTTGAAGTGATTCCTGCACCATAGGCTCGTGTCCCAGTCCAAATTGCGCGGTATCCAGCAGAGAGCCTGAGCCAAGGTCATCCAGCACAGGGATCCCGGCTTCTCTGGCTATAAGGGCAATTTCAGCCAGCTCCGGCTCGCTGGTAAATCCAACGATCTGGAAATTCGAGCGGTGGGCGCGCATGAACAACGCCGGTTTATCTTCCAAGGCTGCCTCGTAATCATGCAAGTGTACCCTGTTGGTAGTGCCTACCTCGACCAGCCTGGCGCCAGACTGCTTCATAACATCCGGGATGCGAAAGCCTCCCCCGATCTCCACAAGCTGAGAACGGGCAATTACCACAGCTCTGCGACGTGCCAGCGCTGTCAGCACCAGCATCACCGCGGCAGCATTATTGTTAACAACCACCGCCGCTTCCGCCCCGGTCAGCCGGCTGAGCAGCGCCTCGGCATGCAGAAGCCGTGAGCCGCGTTTTCCCTTCCTGATATCGTACTCCAGGTTTGTATAGCTGAGTGCCGTCTGCTGAGCAGCCTGTAATGCTGCACGACTGAGAGGTGCCCGTCCAAGATTGGTGTGCAGGATTACACCGGATGCATTGATGACCGGCGTCAAGGTGGGTTTCACGGTCTCTTCGATCAGGCTGCGCGCCCGATCGACCAGTTCACTGCTGTCCGGGATATTGCCCGTCTGCGGATAATTTTGCCGGGCTTCTTCTAATGCCTGCCGGACCGCATCCAGGGTCAGCGGTCGCCCGCAGCTGGCGGCTAATTCCAGCACAGCAGGTGTTTGGAGTAATTGCTCGACAGAGGGAAGAGAACGCAAAGAATCCATATGAATTAAATGAAAGCCGGTTGTTTCAACATGTCCGGCCAGGTACTGATTCTATGTGCAGGGAGCGGTTTATGAGCTGCTTTCCGGCTTCCACTGGCTCCGCTCACGCAATCGCAGCAGCCATTCTATTAATACAAAGCCCAACAGCAGCAGTAATGCAAGGGCGGGAGTAAGGACTCTGCCAATCTGCAGCCAAGCCAGGGTAGGAAAATAAATCCCCACCCACAGAGCCTGGCGCAGGACCACCGCGCTGGTTGTCGGCGGTGTGCTGGGAAACCGCCGGTTCAGGAAAGCCGTTGCAGGCAAGGCAGTGCCGGTAATTGCGAGTACGCTCAGGAAAAAAAACAGCCAGCGCGGGCCGACCGTAGGGCGGGTGTAGATAAACAGGTAAATCAAACCGCTCCAGCCAATCAGCGCCAGGATAATGGCAGCAGGCAGGAATTTTCTTACCGGGGGTGAGAGGGTTGAATCCATGGCGGCTTTCCGTCCGAGACTACATGTCGTCGACTCTGGTCTCCAGATTGACCAGCTGCTGGCGAAGGCTATCGAAATTCGACCTGGCGTCATTCAGCTTCGTTTTTTCGGCACGCACAAACCGGGTGTATGGAGCAACTGCATCGTTGATTTGCTGGATGCTGCGGTTTATCTCCTGATCAAATTGTGCATGGAGAGACTGCACCAGCTGCTCACGCATCTCCCCGATCTTTTCTCGCATTTCGGATTTCGCCTGTTTTCGCCTGGCCGGAATGATAAACAATCCCAAAGCAGCCATCAGGCTGGCCAGAAGCACACCGGTTACATCTGCGGCAGCAGTAGTAGCCAATATTGCAATTAATGTACCAAGGCCGACCGCGCTGACCTCAGCCGCTGCAAGCGCAGCAACTGCGCTTTGGGCATTAGCAGCGATTGTCTCGGCTTCCCGCTCGCGGTCATAGGTCTCGACAACGCGGTGGGTCTCACGCCCCAACTCATCGATCAGCCGCTGCCGGTCATGGTGGAATCCGCTGCCCACCGCATCACCAACGATACGGTCGCGGTGCTGCCGACGGCGTTCTGCCAGATGGTCCATCACTGCCTGCCATTGGCGCAGGTCTGAGTCGACCAGCCAATCGATCAGTTCTGCCACCTTACGCTCGATTTGCTGAGGCGTGTCGGCAACAACCACCTCAGTGAACTCCCTCTGGATGCGGTCCTTATTGATCAGGTCGAATATTCGCCCCAGCCGTAAGGTCTCATCGAAATAATCCTGACCGCGCTGCTCCATCCCAAGCAGCAGATTGTCGAGATCTGCCATGCGGAATTCGAAATCCCGAGTCATGTCTTCCGTGTATATTGCCAGCTGAGATTCGACATCCTCCAGCATGGCAAAATCAGCTCCCAGCAGTTGAAGCCGCTCGTCAATTGTTTCCAGATATTTCTCTACCAGATGCTTACCAACCCCCAAGGGGTTGAGAAATTTTAGCCGCAACCGGCCCGACTCATCCAGAGTGTTCTGGATAAAGTCCTCCAGCGATCCGAAGCGGCTGTCATCCCACAGTTCAGCTTCGCCCTGCTTGGCGCGTTGAGCTAGACGGGCGCTGACAGGGAATATCTCCGGGGTTATGCCGACCAGGGTGCGTGAGTTCTCGGCTATGAAAGTCTCTACCTGGGATAGCTCACTTTCGTCCTGAAAGAGGTCGATCTTGTTCAGCACAACGACAACCTTCTTACCCCACTCGCGGATGCGCTCTAAAAATGTGCGCTCACTCTCCGTGAACGGTCGATCGGCTGAAGTAATGAAGAGCACCAGATCGGAGCGCGGCACAAATTGCGAGGTGATCTCTTCGTGCTTGCGGATAATGGCATTCGTGCCCGGTGTATCGACAATACTGATTTCATTCAGCATCTCCAGAGGGGCGGTGACAGTGTATATATCCCCATTCTCGACCACCCGTGACTGATCTTCCCCATATCGAAGAACCTGGATATGTGTGGTCGTCGGGGTAACGCCTTCCTTTAATATTTTCTGCCCTAAGAGAGCATTGATAAACGCACTCTTACCGGCATTGAATTCCCCCACCACGACCAGCAAAAACAGGTCATCGAGCTGGCGAATAGACTGCGCCAGAGCAGCCTCATCAGCCTCCACGACTCCAAACTGCACCAGACCAACCCGCAGATCGTTCAGCACGTTGCGCTCTTCAGCCAGAATGGCTTCCTGTACCTTGTTGAGAATTCGCATTGGTGTTCCTGGGTTGAATTATAGCATCCCCGAAGGGGAGGGTCAACAAATGGTTATCACTGTAAGCGCGCTGAAAGCGCCTGTCAGCGAACGCGGAACAGGCGAACCCGCCAATTCCCATTCGCGGATGTAAGCAGCGCCAGGCCTGAGAAGATCAGCAGTATGCCCAACGCTGCAACCATGGTCAGCCTCTCCCCAAGCACAACCACCCCTAGAAATCCAGCGGTCAGGGGTTCAGCCAGGGTCAAGGTGGCGGCAGTAGCCACAGGGACCAGCTTCAACCCCTTACCGAAGAGCGAATACGCAATCCCCACGGTAATCAGCCCAAGGTGAACTGCTACCGCCATTCCGCCAGGAGTGAGGAGCCAGCCCAGATCGACTGTGAGGAGCAGCGGCAGGATGAGTAACGTACCGAGGTTAAAGGTGACTGCCATCACAGCCTGAGGCTCACGATCTTGCAGCAGCCCTTTACTGACCACGGTGAATACAGCATAGGATGCCCCCGCCCCGACCGCCAGCAAGATTCCCCCGGCATCGATCTGGATGCTCTCGCCGGCCACGATCAACAGCCCACAGCCAATTACGGAGAGGGAAGTCGCACCGGCCCACGTTCTGCCTGGTCGCTCGCCGCGCACCAAAAAACCGATTACCCCGGCCAGGATAGGAGAGCTGCCGATACCAACGATCGTGCCAACTGCGACGCCGGTCCTGGCAACGCCGGCAAAAAACAGCATCTGGTATGCTGCCATGCTGGCACCGGCCATCAGAGTCGTCACCAGCGGCCAGCGGCCTGTCCGGCGGAGCGAGCCACGCAGAAAAGCAATGACCAGCAGGATCAAGCCGCCAAACAGCAGGCGAACTGCACCGACACTGGCAGGCTGCGCTCCCGGTGGAGCCAGAGCCTGGGCTGTGCCTGTGGTTCCCCACAGAACTGCAGCAGCCAGTACCAGCCAGGTACCCCGCACTTGGGAAGACTCGGCGCTCAACCGCGCACCAAGTTAAATTGTTGGTTAGAGATGCCTGAGACCTGCATTTGTGATCTTTGACATTTTATCATGCGCAAGGTATAATCCAATTTCGCGGGTGATCTCAGATTTCAACGAGAGATCCCGCATTATCTTGGGAAATCCGGCTGCTGGAAGCAAGTAACCTATATAATGAGGGGATTTCAGCACCGTACGAGTTTATATTTTGGAGATCAGTGCTATGGATATGGAAGTAGTTGCTGCCACTGAAACCACAGAAAGCATCAACATACAGGACCTGAAACGCAAGATGAAGGTATCCGGGAGGGTGGTAAAGATCACCCTGGCGGGGGCGGTTGTCGATATCGGCGTGTCAGTTCCTGGGGTGATCCATATTTCTCAACTTCAGGCTGAAGCCACAAACCGGGTGGAGGACGTAGTCCAACCCGGTCAGGAGGTTGAAGTATGGATCAAGCGTGTCGATCTAAAGAAGAATCGCATCGAGCTGACAATGATTCCGCCGCTGGATCTTGAGTGGCGCGAGATCGAGAAAGGGATGGTGCTTAAAGGTAAAATCACCCGTCTCGAGAAGTTTGGTGCCTTCGTCGATATCGGTGCGGAACGCCCGGGGCTGATCCACATCAGCGAAATGACACATGGTTATATCAAGACTCCCGGTGAGGTTGTGAACGAAGGCGAAGAAGTCGAAGTAAAGGTGCTGGATTACAACCGGCGTAAGAAGCAGATCAAGCTGAGCATGAAAGCGCTGGAGGACAATCCAGTCCAGACAACGAAATCATCCCAACCGCGTAGGGTAAAAGATAAAGAGCCGGCGGTAGAGATCGAACCCGAAGAACCAGTGCCAACAGCTATGGAGGTTGCCCTGCGGGAGGCCATGGAACGCAACAAGACCCAGGAAAGCCCTCCGAAGCCGAAGAGCCGGCGGAAATCTTCGCTCGACGAGGATGCAATGGGGGATATTCTGAACCGGACGCTCGAAAACAAGGTGCAGTCAACAAAATAACTGCACCAACAACAATCTGCTCTAACTGGGGTTGTGCCTATGACTGCTGGGCGCAGCCCCTTTTTATTCGTACTTCAAAGCATTGACAGGCACTAGTGTCGCCGCACGTAGAGCCGGATACACACCTGATATCAGCCCGATCAGTGTGGCAAAGACCAACGTGAATAATGGCAGCCAAAACGGTGTGTATACCGCCATTGTCGGCGGCGGACCTCCTTGTTGGGCGCTCTGTCCAGCCAGGTACGCCAATGCCAACACGTTAAGTATTTGACCGGCGCTCCAGCCTAACAACACGCCACCAAGACCACCAACAAAACCGATTCCCGCCGCCTCGCCCAAAAACACACTCAGAACATCCCGGTTGGTTGCCCCGACCGCTTTCATCAACCCGATCTCGCGCGTTCTCTCCAGGATCGCCATCGTCATTGTATTGGCAATTCCAATTGCAGCGACTAACAAGGCGATTGCACCAACACCGCCAAAGATGATCTGAAGCACAACATAAAAGCTGTTGATCCCCTGGACAAAGGATTGGGGGGTGTAAGCCTGATAACCGAGTGCGACAATCTGGTCGGTGATCTCCAAAACCTCACGTACGTCTTCTACTTTTACGATTGCGAGCTGGTAGCCATCTCGATTGCGGTTGATCCTGCGTCCCATAAACCACTCATTAAATGTGGTGACTTCATCCAGGCGCATATAGATTGAGTAATCCGATTCGCCGCGCGTCTCGCCGATGATTCCGATTACCCGTAACGGCACGGTTTTCCGTGTCTCGAACCCGTTCCCGGTGCCATCATCGGTCCATTTGGTCAAGATTAATTTAAGAGGCTGGTCGACCAGATCAGGTGGTTCAGTCTGTTCCTGTCCGGGCCTCCAACGTGGATCGTAGAACTGCCGTGGCACCATTGCACCCACGATCGCTGTGCCGCGTTCCAGAGATGTAGTGCCTTCCTGAACGTTCATTCCAAGCTCACTGATATCGTCTGTGCCAACTGCAATAATCGATGGATATGTCTCCAATCTCTGGAACTGAACAATCCCGCCCCCCATCAAGTATTCCCGCGGGATGACATTTTCAACCCCAGGCAGAGAAGCCAGTTCGAGCAGCGAATCATCAGTAATTAGTTTCTGGTTAGGTGGTTGACTTCCGGGAGACCCTGGGGCAACCTCAATCGCGACCGGTCCTGGGCCACCCGGCATATCGCCATAGTTCGGCATTACCTGGATCTGTGACAGATCACCGATGCCGTAAAGCTGCTGGTTAGCATTACGCTGCAGCCCTATAGCCAATGAGACTAAGATCACGACCGCCGCGGTCCCTATCACCACACCGACAGCTGTCAGCGCAACCCGAGCTTTCCGCCGCCCTAGGTTGTCGATGATCAGTGATACCAGATCAAAGAATCCCATCGGTTAACCTTTGCCGGATGGAACAGGCCTGATCCCCGGTCCCTCGACAGGGGGGAATTCGCCTGGGGGCATATCACCCGGACCGGGTGATGGCCGACCGCTGTCCAGACCGAATAATCCTTTCAGAAAACGCACCACCTTCTGCCAAAGGGTTTCAGGCTGTAACTCTGGTGGGATCGGCTCGCCACCTTCAAAACCGCCTTCACCTGGGCCAGGATATTCCAGAACCATCTCCTGTACCTCCACGGTCAAAGTTCTTGTGATCACCTGCAATTGATTGAAATCGTCTGTATAATCAAGGCTGACCAGGATTTCCAATGGTCCTGGCTGTTCAGGGATTACAAAAGCATCCAGCGGAAAATAACCCCCAATATCGAGCGCTCCGACAAGCACGCTGTTGTTGCTGAATTGGGCAAACTCTCCCGAAGCTTTCATCGTACCTAACACAATTGCCTTTCGCCCCAGGTTTACAACCTGTATTGGGAGCTGTCCCTGCTGTCCGTTGAACATGATGTCCGGATCACGATAGAAATTTATATCCACTAATGGAAGGTAATACACCAGCATGGTAATCACCTGATCGTCAGCATATGACTTACCCCCATCATCTATGTAGACGAAGGTAATTTTCAATGGATAGGCACCCGGGTTTGCAGCCGCATTGACGATCAAGGAGGCTGTGGCATTGGTCGTCTCGCCAGCCGTCAGATCACCCAGGAATTGGACGTTCGATGAGGCGACCGGGGCGAATGTCCCAAAATCACCACCTGCTCCGGAGATACCACTTGTGTCCGGGGTACCGGATGGATTGCTGCCGCCAACACTGCCGCCACCCAGGATCATCGAGAGCTGCCTGGCACCCGTATCACCTCTGTTCGTGATCTGGATCTCCAGGTTAAATATCGTTCCGGGTTGAAGGATAGATACATCAGTCCTGTACCCTGGGATAACCAGCTGTGGGCGCGGGCTTGGCGGCGGTGTTGCCGTTGGTGTTGGGGTCGAGGTCGGGATAAATTTTCCCGTGGTAACTGGCAGGCTGATATTGAATGTCTCCGCATACGTGATCCCATACGGATCGGTGTACGACACCTGCATGAGCACATTCGCAGCAACTTTACCCCATAGATCGTAGCTGGCGGTCAATGGCTGGTTGAACTTCTTCCTCTCACCAGGGTCGAGCTCTGTCAGCGCCAGTACACCACCTGTCTCTCGGGGTACGCAGTCTCCCGGTGGGAAAGTGGCGATCACGTTCTTTGCCTCTAAATCACCGATGTTTCTAATTTTGATCGCAAGTTCAAATTGCTGGTTGGGGGATATCGATTCCACTCCTGCATTATAAGAATCGAGCACCACAATCGGTCTCGCCCCAGAAGGCTGTGTCGCTGCCACATCCGGAGTTTTTGTTGCCGCTGGTATTGTCTCTGTGAAGGCGACAACTTGCAGTGCATTCTGCAGGGATGCAGATGAAGCGTCAGGATTAAGTACAGTTACTGTATAGGCTCCTGGTGGGACACCCGCCGGCAGCTGCGCTGTCAAAGAGGTCGAACTATTATATGATGTGGACAGCACGCCATAACCCTCTAATTTGACCTCGGCGCCATCGATAAAATCCGCACCGCTGATAAGAAGGTTGACTGATGCAGCATTGGATACTACGTTGGGCTGGACAGAGATTATCTCGATCAATACCTCTGCACGAGCAGGACCAGAGACAACATGGATCGCTGCCAGAAGGGTCACAGCAATGCCAATCATGCGGAATGCTATTCTATTCATTGTTGATTCCTGTTGGAGAACATATGGTCTGGTACCAAGACTGATGGGGTGTGCGAATTGGTAAGAGTAATTAGCAGCGTATTCGGGATAGATTGGTCAGGGATGTCTGGAAATGGTTGGGGAGGGCACTAATAAACCGGAGCCAGGACAGAATCGTCCACAATACAGCCGTCCAGCAGATGCACAATACGAGTTGCCACCTGAGACATGCGGGCATCGTGAGTGACTACAATCACAGTCCGACCACCCTGGTGAAGCTCAGAGAGCAGCTGCAGAATGCTGTCGCCACTGGCAGAATCCAGGTTGCCCGTCGGCTCATCTGCGAGAATCAATGGCGGATCGTTGACCAACGCCCTGGCGATGGCGACACGCTGCTGCTGACCACCGGAGAGTTCTATCGGGCGGTGTAAAGCTCTATCCTCCAGGTTAACCCTGCGCAAAGATTCTATTGCCTTTGATTGTCTGCTGGTACGGCGAACGCGAGCAAATCTCAGCGGGAAGGCAACATTTTCGATAGCTGACATACTGGAGATCAGATTGAATGACTGGAACACGAATCCAACAGTCCGTCTGCGAAAAACCGCCAGAGCATTTTCGTCAAGAGAAATAATCTGCTTTCCTGCTACCTCGATTGTGCCGGATGTAGGCCGGTCCAGACCGCCGATGAGATGCAGCAACGTGCTCTTCCCTGATCCCGATGGACCCATGACAACGCAGAATGTCCCAGGCATAATGGTCAGGTCCACGCCATCCAGAGCACGAACGCTGACATTCCCCATCAGATAAATCTTTCTGAGTCCGGAAACACGGACAAAAGGATCGACCATCTACGGTATCTCAGCTTAGAAAAATGGACGTACTATAGTCAGACTGCCCAACCTGGTGGCCAGATGACCGAGTAATGCCTGCAACCCGATTACAGTTCCAATTGTGAGCACGACCGTAATGATCGCCTTTGGCAAGGACACCCCCATCCCAGCTCGCACGCCTATCACCAGCAGTATCATGTGCCAGATAAGGTAGATGTCCACCAGGGAGCTAAACGCCACCAGATATGCCGTCGCATCACCCGTGGGTACAAACCCGGATAAACCAGGATGCTCGATTAATTGGTGGGCGGCTAGCATGGATGCTGCCCGTATAATATCGCGCACAGCAAAAGGCAAACTGGCCCAGGCGACGATATTCAATGTGAGACTCATCTCGCCTCGACCGCCGGAAAGTGTTGTTATCAGGTGCAGCAGACCGCTGACCAGAATCCAGCCAATCCAGATACCGAATAGCGCGGCGATCAAAGGAAATACATATATGAATACTGGACCAGAAGTGGTCTGGGCAGCTTGCATGAATTGGGCTTGCTGTTCTGGCGAGTAGTATTGGAAGTCAGGCGGCAGCAGCGGCCCCGTGCTCAGCATGATCCCCTGTTGGATCCAGCCCGACACCAGCACCCTCGCCGCAGCAGTCAGCATCAGCAGCAATATCGGAGTCTGCCAAACACTTCTACTCTGAGCCGCGATCTGACCGAAGGTCTGGCGTGGGTGAATAAAACACCCAATAATCCACCCCATATGCAGCCGCCGATTAGGCACAACTGCATTGGATAAAGATTCTTCCATGTAGATTTAGCCTACTCCAACCCGATAACATCCTCACGTTTTAGATTGGTATGCATCCCCCTCACAAGAATGATATTTTACCACGTAAAAGCCCCCTCTTTGCAGAGGGGGCTATGATGCGGCCGTCTGGCGAAAGGGGAGAACACGCCAGACAAGCCGCAGCATCTCAAAGCTGTTCGGTATAATTATACCGATGTATCCCGCCATTTTTCTCGATCGCGATGGGGTAATTGTCGAAAACAACCCCAAT
>JAQBDA010000345.1:0-2778 GCA_032124675.1 Chloroflexota bacterium | reverse complement strand
GGCATCCAATGCCCGGGATGCGGTGGAGCTCGTCAAAGCATTAGGGTATGAAAGTTTCAATATCAACAGCGTCTCCTACGGCACGCGCCTGGCGATGACGATTATGAACAATATTTCCGGCTACGACGCAGCGCCGGAACTGCGCTCCGTCGTCCTGGACTCGGCATTCCCGCCTTCCGTTTATTTGGTCAGAACGTTCGTGCGCTCTGACCACGACTTCATGCTGCAGTTGCTGGACGAGTGCCAGGCAGATGCCGCCTGTAACGAAGCGTATCCCGATCTAAGCGCGCGGCTCGCCGCGTTGCTGGACAATCTCGAGGAGGAACCGCTCACGACGAGTGAGGAGACGGTCACGCTTGATGATCTCGTAAAAGAGCTTCAGCCAGGGGGCACGCGGGCTGCTTACGTGCCGAGAATGATCGCCGAATTGGAGTTGGGTGTGTTGGATACTTATCTGGCTCTGCGTGATGGAGAAGTCGGCACTGGCAGTCCGGAAGCCGAACCGCTAGTGGAAGCTGAACCCTCGGCAGCAGAGGAGCTGGATCCAAATGACCCGGTGCAGGCGTTTGTCGCCGCTGCTCTCGATCTTCTCAGCCCTGAGGAAGCGTTGATTTTTCCAACATACTTTAAATATGTAATAGTCGAGGAAGATCCACTGGCTGTGCTGCTGGAGTTCATCGCGGAAACCTACCAAGGCGAAACCGCAGACCAAATGTTGGCGTTATCGGGGACGCTGATCCCCGAGGACTTCGTTAGTTCTCCCTATGTTGCCCAACTGCAAGCCGAGGTTGCTGCTGCCAGTGATCCGCAGGCTCAGCTGGCCTCAATGCGTGAGAGCAATGCTAGATTAGAGGCACATTTGCTGTTTAGTTCGATTCACTGCATCGATGACATCCTGCATGAAAGTATTGAGGATGCAGTTAACAATTACAATTCTCTGGAGTTCCCGCAGCTGACGAACCTGGACAAGTCGCAAGTACAGGCTGGCCGTTGCCAGAATTGGCTGGTTAACCCGGCGCCCATTGAGGTGAAAGACCCAGTGACCAGCGATGTACCGACGTTGATTTTGCAGGGCGCATACGATAAGCCCACACCTATCTACATGGGCCAGACCGCGAACAGTGAGCTGGAAAATAGCACCTACGTTTATGTGCCGCAGCAAGGTCATTGGACCTGGAGGAACGCGGAAAGCTGTGTGGGGCAGATCGCCACCGCCTTCGTGCAAGATCCGGAGGCAGAGCTTGATCTGAGCTGCCTGGATGCGCGGCAGCCGCAGTGGGTTTTACCCGGTAACGGCGGGTCGTAATTAGGTCAAGAAAGGAAAAGCTCTCTGGAAATGGTCGACTATCAAGCCCAAGCTTCGTACCGGGGCTTTCTGTTGAAGGCAATTAGTCAGGCTAAGCGAGCATTTACGCTTTCAGGTTCCTGATACCCAATGGGCTGAGATAGAGGGCATCTCTTGTGAGAATACAAAAAATAGCCGGGATCAATGCCATTGTCTTCTTCTTTTTTGGTTGGTTGTCCTGCTGGCCGGAGACGATAAGCCGCCACCAATCGGTTTCCTGTGGGTTGTTCTGGTAATTGCCTTGTGCGCCATTGTTGTCTACTGGCGCATCCCCACATATATCCAGTGGTCTCAAACCCAAAAGCCGGGTCGTTTGCTGCGCTTGGCGCTTGAAGGATTTTTGGCGGGCCTGGTTGTGGCCACACCTATTGCCCTATTTGGGGGTGGCGAGCCCTCCATACCGATGCAGCCTATCGCCTATGTGGCCGGGTTTGCCATTTTGGGATTGATGGGCATGCTGAATTCTTTGACCTTGTATGTCATTAATTCAGCGGTGGCGAAAAGATTGAATTCTGACGAGTCGGGCTTAAGGTAGTCCTAATTGCTCATGGGATGCCAATAGTGGGATCACAAATTCACTAAGACCTTCCTCTGAATATTCCAATTCGTGGGGTCAGCAAGCTAATTTCTGAGTCCTAACCACCCATTCCATGCCCATAAACGAAAAACACCCTGGTTTTTACACCATGGTGCCATATATGGGCGCGGACGGACTCGAACCGCCGACTTCACGGATGTGGATCCGAACGGGGGCAGTTGGCTCCAGCCTTAACCATCGTCGCGAATAATCTCGCCAGCAGCCTGTTGCACGGCCCGCTCCAGGTCTCGCCCACTTGGTTGGGTATAAATCCTCGTTGTGTCTAGACTCTCATGACCTAGAAGGATGGCAACCTGGTCAAGAGGTGTCTCGGTATCAACCAGATTCTTGGCAAAGCTGTGACGAAGGGTATGGGCGGCAACGTCTTCCAACCTCGCCTGATAAGCATACTTCTTTACAATGGCATGAATTCCCTCACCGACAACGACCTCCACGGACCAAATACTGAGTGAACTCCGTGATGCGATTGAACAAGAGAATTCGGTAATGACGCGATCTTGTTTAGAGCACGGTTCACATCCGTTGGGACATGAACCGTATAGGCAACTCGACAACTATGCCCGCCACCTCTGGTGGGAACATTTAACGTTGAGGCTGTTGTGCAGAGAAGAGGGAAAAAAGTGGGCGCGATTGGACTCGAACCAACGACCTCACGGATGTGAACCCTACGGACAGCAAAACGCGAAAAAGGCGTTTCTAATGTCCTTCCACTAGAGGTAGAATTCTTTAAGGTTAAGCGTTTTTTAAAAGAAACCGTGAGGGCTGATCTGCAACGTTATTGCAAATCAGCCTCTAAACTAAAAAGGCATAATAGCTTGATTTCCTGCAACAATCA
>JAQBDA010000344.1:0-11233 GCA_032124675.1 Chloroflexota bacterium | reverse complement strand
TTCGCGCTGGTCGCTGGACCTTCGAACGGCATCCTGGCGGGATCCGTGCCCAGCCTGGTCCATGTGCCGGCTACCGGCTATGCGGGCCCGGATGCGTTCGCCTTCAGGGTCAGCGTCGGTCAGAGTGACTCTGAGGTGGCCGCGGTGTCGCTGATCGCCGGCCTACTGCACCGGCCCGAGATCCTCTTCCTGGATGAACCCACCGCCGGTGTAGACCCGATCTCGCGCCGGGATTTCTGGGACCTGCTCTACCGGCAGGTCGCCGGGGGTGTAACAGTTTTCGTCACAACCCATTATATGGATGAAGCCGAACACTGCCACCGGCTGGCCTTCATCCAGCGCGGACAGATCATCGCCTACGGCTCGCCGCAGGAGATCAAGCTCGAGAAGATGGTCGGGCAGGTGCTAGAGATCGAACCTAGCGATGCAATCCAGGCGATACAAGTATTGCGTGAAGCCCAGATCAGCGGGCAGCTGCCCGTCGACGAAGTCGAGCTGTACGGCTCGCTTGTCCATGTCGTCGCACCCGAGGTGCAAGCACACCTGCCTGACATTGAATCCCGTTTGCGGCAGGCAGGGATAGATCCTGGCTCGATGGCTGTCATCGAGCCTTCATTAGAAGACGTATTTATCGCTTGTATGAGATGATTGGAGGCGATCATGGAAACCAATCGATACCGGTTATTGATTATCACCCTGCTTTTATCCATGGGGCTGAGCGCATGTGATGCCCTTCCTTTTGGAGGCAATGAAGGCATCCAGGCCTCCGGCGTGGTTGAGATCGTCGAAGTAGTCGTCTCCCCTGAGATCGGAGGCCGGATCGCGCAGGTATGGGTTGGCGAAGGCGATCAGGTCGCTCAAAGCGACCCGCTATTTCGCATCGAGAACAGATTACTCGAAGCTCAGCTGCACCAAGCCGAGAGCGCTCTGGCTATCGCACAGGCGAATTACAATATGGTGGCGGCCGGCATGACGCAAGAAGAACGTCAGGCTGGTATCGCAATCGCACAGCTGGAACTTGCCAGCGCGCAGTACGCCCTGGACCAGCTTTACGAAAACCACAACCTGGTAGCAGCCGAGACCCTTCAGGCTAAGAAGAACGCCGAAGAAGCGTTGAAAGATTTGCTCAATCCCGACCTGCAGCAGGCAATGGCGGCGAATGCCATCGCAGATGCCAAAAAGGCGGTGAAAGATGCGGACAAGCGGCTGGATATCATCCGCTCAGTCGCCAGCCAGAAAGATATCGACGCTGCCTGGGCGCAGGTTGTCCTGGCAAAGAAGGCACTCGAGGATGCTGAGAAAGAGTTCAAGAATTGGGCCGAGAAATCCGAATTCAGCGTAAACCGGGCCACATATCAGGCCAAATTATCAACCGCTCAATACAACTATGATGCTGCCCTGCGGCGCTATAACGGGCTCTCCAGCACGGGGTCCGAGATCGATATCGATGTCGCCGAGGCCGAGCTGGCTACAGCTCAGGCTCAGTTATCGGAAGCTGAACGCGAGTGGGAGGACATCAGAGGTGGCTCCAAACCCGAGGATGTGGCTTATTATGAGGCACTGATCGCTTATCATGCGGGGAAATTGGAAGACCTGGAATTGGGTCCCGACCCGGATGATGTGGCATTAGCCGAAGAGCGTGTCGCCAATGCCCAGGCCCAACTCGACCTTGCCAGAGCAAAAACACCCACCCAAGAACAGCTGGCAGTTGCACAGGCACAGTTGGACACCGCCAGCGCCGACCTGGAGGCCGCTCAGGTGCAGGTAGACCTGCTGATGGTCACTGCTCCCGCGGACGGCGTCGTGATGACCAGCAATATCGAACCCGGGGAGATCATCCCTCCAGGTACAGCCGCGCTGTCTGTTGGACAGCTGGACAATCTGACCGTTATGGTCTTCATCCCTGAGAACAAATATGGTCTCATCAACCTGGGCGACCAGGCCGAGCTTACCTCTGATTCTTTCCCAGAGCAGAGCTTCGATGCCACGGTCATCCGCATCGCCGATCGGGCTGAATACACACCCCGCAACGTCCAGACCCAAGAGGAGCGCGTCACTACCGTATATGCCGTCGAGCTCTCGGTGAGCAATCCAGAAGGTATGCTGAAACCTGGCATGCCGGTGGATGTACTGTTTGAGGGTTAATCCAGCTATTCCATCAAGCCGCTCTCGACCAGCCGGTCGTGGATTTCCTGGAAATCGGAGGCATCCTGGCGAGTGAGGGTGCCGGATTCGACCAGTGCCACCAGAGCGGCCGCCTGACGCTCGTCCATATTCCCGCCCGGCAGGTCCGGGTTGGCAGACCTGGAGGCGCGCTTACCGGCACACTCCATCCCGCCAGCGATGATCGCCGAGATGGACGAGCTGGATGATGAGCTCAATCACGCGCGCCTCCGCCAGGCAGAGATGATAAAACTTTTGGCGGATCACAGCACCTGATTGATATCGATACCCCGCGCGGCGGCGCGCGCCTGCAGCCAGTCAAAATCGGTCTCGGGCACGGGCAGGTTCTCCGCCTCCGGGCGGCGCACAAGACCGAGCGCGGCCTCCGGGCAGGCCGGCACACACACCCCACAGCCCACGCAGCGCAGCGCGTCCACCTGGGCGAACAGCTCCAGGCTCAGGGCGTCGAACTGGCAGTAATCCAGGCAATCCGAGCAGGCGATGCACAGATCCTCGTCCACGCGGTTGAGGAACGAGGAACGGGCGACGGCGTTGGCGATCCCCATCTCGGAGATGCCGCGCAGGATCCCGCAGGAGCAGGTGCAGCAGTTGCAGATATACCACAGGCCGCGCTGGTTGTTGCTCACCGAGTGCACCAGACCAGCCCGAGCGGCGCGCTGCAGCGTATCAAGCGCCTCGTCCTTGCTCAGGGCGCGCACCACCGGGCTGTTATCGAACGCACCCGGTCTGCCGCTAAGCGCCATACACACATCGACCGGGTGCTCGCAAGGCTCGCCGATCAAGGATTTCTGCACCCGGCAGATGCAGTCCAGCACGCCCCAAGACTGGGAGCTGAGGACGATCTCTGAAGCGCTTTCGTAAGGGCGAATCTCCATATCCACCGGCACGCTCTCACCGACCGGAATGACCCGGTGCACGGAAGGCTCGACGCGCAGCACCTGCCCGAAGACCTTCTGGTAATACTCCTCGAACAGCCCCGCCAGCTCGGCATCCATGCGCCCTATCTGCATCTCGTAAATGCCGACCACAAAGGGCATCAGCCCGTAGCCCAGCCCGCCTTCTGCCCGACCAGCGGCGATCAACCCGCGCTTGGCCATGCTCTTCAGGCTGGCGACGAGCTTACCGGGGTCGCCTGCGATACGTTCCGCGATCTGCCCGGGCGTCTCGCGCGTCAGGCGCAGCCTGGCTGCCAGATCGGCCTCTTCAGGGGTGAACAGGCAGGCCAGCAGGCGCAGCTCGCTGTCATCTTCTGTCGCAGGGAAGCCGTTTGGCAGGCTGTCCAGGCGCTGAGCCAGGAGACGGTAGGGATTATCGTTCATGGGGCGACCTCCTTTGGAATCAGGTAGGAAATTCAATCCACCACAAATGGAGTATTCACGCCGGGCATACGATTGTGGCAGGGTACGGGCGACAAGGTATTCGTAAGATACAGGAAACCCAACCAGAGGACAAGTGACATATATCCTGATTCGCCAACGCGGAGCAATTACCAGTTGACAAAACGCAAAAAAGCGGGTATTCTTCAATTACCATAAAATCTACAGACATAATAGAGTTTATCATCTTTACAAACTAGCCCTTTTACCCTAGCAATCCTTCACTGGTCACTCAACTATGCGCTTATCGAAACGAGGGGAATACGGCCTGCGGGCGATGATCGATCTGGCTACCTGGGAGGGTGGCAGTCCAATCGTCCAGATCAAGGATATCGCCGAGCGGGAGCATATCCCGGCGAAATTCCTCGAACAAATCCTGCTCACCTTGAAGAACGCCGGTCTTCTGCACAGCAAGATGGGTGTTGGCGGCGGTTATTACCTGGCGAAAACCCCAGATCAGATCAGCCTGGGGCAGATCGTCCGCACCCTGGATGGCCCCCTGGCGCCGGTTCGCTGCGTGAGCCAGATGGCTTACGAGCCGTGCGGCTGCCCGGACGAACAGACCTGTGGGTTGCGGATGGTCATGTTCGATGTACGCAGCGCCATCTCCGACGTCCTGGACACCACCAGCCTGGCGGACGTGGCATTGCGTATGGAATCTGGGGGAGCTTAGCTGCTTCAGGTAAGTTTTTTTCGATAAAAAGTATAGTAAAAGACTAGACTTATAGGACATTAGGCAGGCGAGCGCACCCCACCACCATCCGGAGACTTTCCAAATGGATCCAAACATCTTCATCTTCATCCTGGTCGGCTTTATCGCCCAATCAATCGACGGCGCATTGGGCATGGCTTATGGGGTCAGCTCGAACACCTTCCTGCTGAGCATCGGCATCCCCCCGGCGGCTGCCAGCGCCAGCGTACATATGGCGGAGGTGGTTACCACCGGCATCTCGGGGTTCTCACACTGGCAGCTTGGGAACGTGGACCGGTCCCTGATCAAGCGCCTGCTCATCCCAGGGGTGATCGGGGGTGTGCTGGGCGCCTACGTCTTGACCACCATCCCGGGCGAAAAGATCAAGCCTTTCATCTCGGCTTACCTGCTGGTCATGGGGGTAGTGATCCTGTATAAAACGCTGTTCAAGAAACCGCAAACTCGACCGGTAACCAGCAAATTGGCGCCGCTGGGCTTGATCGGCGGCTTCCTGGATGCAATTGGAGGTGGTGGTTGGGGTCCGGTGGTCACCAGCACGCTGGTCATGCGCGGCAAACATCCCCGCTACGCGATCGGCACTGTGAACATGACTGAGTTCTTCGTCACGCTGGCACAATCGGTCACTTTCTTCCTGACTATCGGGCTGACCCATTGGCAGGTCACGCTGGGGCTACTGATCGGCGGTGCAATCGCGGCCCCTCTGGCAGCGGTGCTGACCAGAAAGCTGCCGGTGCGTGCCCTGACCGCTTCAGTGGGGGTCATTATCACCATCCTGAGCCTGCGCACCATCTATCTGAGCATCACTTGACCGGGCCGACTGAACCTGCACCCTAAACTATACCGGCGGGCATACCGGCGGGCATACCGGCGGGCATACCGGCGGATATCCGGCGGATATCCGGCGGATATCCGGCTATAATACACTCGCGTGAGATCAGCGTGATGGTTACACAGCATTAACTGCTGGCTCTACGCGGGAGTCGAATTATGAACAGGCAAAGATGGATCATATTGGTCAGCCTCGCCATCCTGCCGGCACTCCTATTCTTCAGACCTGCCGCCGCCCAGCAAGACGCGCCCCTGGTCCTGGAGCTGACTGCCGATGGGCCGGTCACACCGGTGATGGCCCAATACCTGGAGCGCGGCATCCGCTCGGCGGAGCAGCGCGGCGCTGAGCTGCTGGTTTTCCAGCTCAACACACCCGGCGGCAGCCTGGACTTGATGCAGGATGTGGTCGAGAGCATCCTGGACAGCCCGGTGCCGGTTGTGGTGTATGTTTTCCCGCGCGGTGCGATGGCCGGCAGCGCTGGGACGGTGATCACTCTGGCAGGGCATGCCTCGGCGATGGCGCCCGGTACGGCGATCGGCGCGGCCAGCCCGATCAGCGGGGAAGGGCAGGACCTGGACGAGACGGCAGAGGCAAAAGCCAAGAACATCATGAAAGCCACCGTGCGCTCGCTGGCAGAAGGTCGCCCACTTGAGGCGATCCAGCTTGCTGAGGCGACGATCGAGTCGGCGGAGGCCATCTCCGCCTCCGAGGCGCTGGAAATCGGCCTGGTCGATTTCATCGCCCGTGACCTGAACGACCTGCTCGCCCAGCTGGACGGGTTCACCATCGACATGAAAGGGGAAGCGCGCACCCTGAAGACAGCCGGCGCCCAGGTAGAGGTGATAGAGCCAACCCCGATCGAGGAGCTGCTTTCCATACTGACCAACCCCAATATTGTCTTCCTGCTGCTGACGATCGGCGTCCAGGCGATCCTGATCGAGCTATCCAGCCCGGGCGGGTGGATTGCCGGGTTCATCGGGGTGGTATGCCTGGCACTGGCAATCTACGGGCTGGGCATCCTGCCGGTGAACTATTTTGGGCTTATTTTCCTGGCTATCGCTTTTGTGCTCTTCATCCTGGATATCAAGGCGCCTACCCACGGCGCGCTAACCGTGGCAGGGATCGCCTCCCTGATCGCAGGCGCGCTGGTGCTGTTCAACTCTCCCAGTGTGCCGGCCTTCCAACGCGTATCCGTGCCGCTGGTGGTGGGCACATCAATCGCCACAGGCATGATCTTCCTGGGCATCGTTGGCTTTGCCCTGCGCGCCATGCGAGCCCCGGTGCGCACCGGCCAGGAGAGCCTGATGGGCAAGGTGGGCACGGTCAGAAGACCCCTCGACCCCAGCGGCACGGTGCAGTTGGGCAGCGAGCTGTGGACCGCTTCCGTGGAACCGGGCGAGCCAGCCATCCCAGCGGGGACGCGCATCCAGATCGTGCGTGTAGAGGGGGTCCGTTTAGTTGTGAGAAAAACAGAGTAGAAGTCTATATATCACCGATAAATGTCTTTGCGATGTCCCACCCGGACTATTTCTATCGTCAACCGATCTTGGAAGATATTGTAAACTATCCGCTAATCTCCCACGCGAATACGATAGGTATATTCAGTACCAATCAATTTCCGCACACCAACTGGGTATGGATCGGCTGACAAGCTCCCAACAACCTGGACGATTCTGAAGATGGTATCTTTCAGGAGCTTCTTGAGTTCCTTGACCGCAGAGCGTTTCCACTCAATTTGGTAGGAAGCCATCGTCCTTTAATTCCGCAATCACCTTGTCGAACGACTCGGTTGGTTCATCGCGGCGCTCTGCTACCAATGCGATATCTTCAAGATCCTCAAGCAGCTCGAGAAAATC
Source organism: Chloroflexota bacterium (assembly GCA_032124675.1). Classification (GTDB taxonomy): domain Bacteria; phylum Chloroflexota; class Anaerolineae; order Anaerolineales; family UBA4823; genus JAQBDA01. The sequence continues at coordinate 4,276 of JAQBDA010000344.1, read as the reverse complement.
TTCAATGGGCAGGATGACAGCCTTTTTCTCGCCCTCGTCATCGGTGATAAATTGGAGATTGAGATGCCCAATGTCAAGCATCATGCACTCACCTTGAATGTGTAGTAGCAATTATACCGTCATTCCCTTACATTTTGGAAACCCACAATCCTTATGGGCACTCACAAAACGGAGGTGAAAAACTCAGCCAGGCGGGCATAAAGCACCCTCTGGTTGGCAGTTTTTGCAATGCCGTGACCTTCGTCTTCGAACACCAGCAGCTCGTAGGGGATGCCATGCTGGTCGAGGCGCTGGCGCACCTGGCGCACGTTCTCGGGGGTCACATTGGGGTCTTGAGCACCCTGGATGATGAGCAGCCTGGCGCGTATATATTCCACGAAATGGATCGGCGAGCGGCGGTAATATTTATCCGGCACCTGCAGCGGGCTGCCGCCGATCATTTCCTCACTTAAAGGGCGTAAGTCAGGGCGAGTAGTCTCGTAGTCCACCACCAGATCGGTCATGCCGCAGATAGGGGCAGCTGCGGCGATGATCTCGGGCGGGTACTGTGTGACCTGGCACCAGCTTGAGTAGCCGCCGTAAGAGGTGCCGGTGACACCAACCCGCCCGGGGCGTGCCAGCCCGCTGGCGATCAGCGCTCGTGCTCCGCAGGCAATATCGCACTGCTCTCGCCCGCCCCAGCCATCCTCTTTGATCACTTCGCGAAACTCCAGACCATAACCGGTGCTGCCGCGGTAGTTGACATCCAGCACATTGAAGCCGCGCGAGACCAGATACTGGATCTGGGCATTAAATCGGTCCTCGGAATGCCAGCTCGGACCGCCATGTACGAAGATGACCGCCCGCTCAGGGTTGGGCTGTGCCCGGTACAGCCAACCCCAGATCTGCAGGCCATCCACCGAATGCCAGGAGAAGGCCTCAGCCGGGTAAAGCCCATCCGGACGCAGGGCGGTGTGCTCCCAAACACGGGTCAAAGACTGCATCGCCTGGACTGAACCATCAATATCCCGGAAGTGCACCAGCTCAGTCGGCGTGGTGGCAGAATAATGCATCGCCACCCAGGCGCCATCCGCCGCGCGACCCAGGGGCAGCAGGTTGCCCGGCACAGGCGGGAATGGCCGTTCAACGCCAGTAAGCAGATCGATATAGGTAGCTGCATGCCCGGCGCGCTGCATTTCGTCCACGACGCCCGTCCCATCCGGGGATATCCCGGCACCTTCAATCGAGCGACCGGGGTCGTCGACCAGCCAGCGCAGTTCCTCGCTGGGCCAGTGGTAGACGCCCAGGCTCTGGTAGCCTTGCGGGCGGTCCTGCGAGCCGCCACCGGTCGATTCGGAGAGCACCAGGATATGCTCGCCATCCGGGAACCAGCGGGCGAATACCTTGACGCGGTCGCCGAAATTCAGGATCTCACGGTCATGCTCGCCATCCACATCCACCAACCAGAACTGGCGCCCGGAGGGGTGGCGGTCTTTGCGCGAATAGAGCAGGTGGGTGCCCTGCAGGTTAAGGCGCACTTCCATGAAGCATGGGCGCTCGGAGCGCACCAGGAGCTTGCGCACGCCGGTGCTCAAGTCGTGACGGTAAATCCAGGTTGGCTCGATGACCTTTCCGGAGTCGAAATCGAAGTTAACGCCGTAGTACAGATGCCTGCCATCCGGGTGCAGGCTGCCGCCGTGGATGAAATATGGCGGGTGGTCCTCGGTCAGCGGCTGCATCACGCCGGGACGATCCAGGTCCACGCGGAACAGGCGCACATGCTCGTCGCCTTCGTGGTCCTCTTCGAGGATAACCGCCCGCGAATCGGTTGTCCAGCTCACCAACCAGGTATATTCGGGCGTGTGGGTCAGCGCGACCGGAGCGACTGAGCCATCCACCGGGGCGAAGAAGATATCGTAGTTCTCGTGGATGCGGTACCAGGCGAAAGCCACCCAGTGCCCGTCAGGTGAGAGCAGAGCGTGGGCTACGGCGGGTAGAGAGAGGAGCTGGTCAAGTGTAGCTTTAGGTTTCATGGCAGGTAGATGGGAGTCAGGAGATAGGAGAAAGGAGTTAGTGATTTTAAGGCCGGGTTGGCAAAGCTGTAGTTGGAAAACAGCGGGATATTATCAGCGGCTTATTCTCAGGAAAACCCGCTTGGCAAACTCTTGCATAGCCGTTATTTGAGGGTCTCCGGCATCGTTGGCCCCGCGGCCGTTGAATGTCAGGTAGGAGGTCAGCGGCTCAGCCGCCTCAGCGGTGAACAGCTCAGCGTCGAATGGCGTCAGCTGCACCATCCAGCCCAGCAGTTGATCCTGTTCAGCTTGGGTGAGTGAGCCGCTGCCCAGCTCCTGACCTGCGCCGCTCTTGCAGGAGCGAGCCTGGGCGATGCTCTGCGACAGGCTGTCGAGCGAGATACGCAGCTCTTCACATAGGTTCTGGGAGCCGCCTCGCTGGCTCCAGACCAGCACCTGGGAAGTCTGCGGGGGGACATTCTGGATGTGTGGGGCGAGCCAGAAGGCATTGGCAGCCAGCGGGTCGCCGAGATTCTGCACGCCAAACAGAAACTGCACTGCCTGCCCCGCCAGCGAGCTCAGGTCGAGATTGATAGTGGTAGTAAGGCCATCGTAAACTTCACGCCACATACCCAAGTTTACGATCACACCATCCGCCCGCCGGTAATCCAGGGTGAATGTCATATCGCAGCCCGGGCTGTTGAACAGGCAGCCGACCTCGGCACGGAAGCGGTCGCCGCTCCGCACCACGTAGCCAGGATACCCACCGAGCAGGCTGCCGTTGGGAGCCGCGTTGGGGCGCGTCCACAGCGCGGGCTCGTTTTCGAGGCGCGACTCAAGGTAAGGCTGACCGAGCAGCACCACCGAGCCATTGGGATCATCGACCGAACCGGGGCATGTCAGTATAGCAGTGCCGCTGCTCCACTGAGCGGAGCAGTATGCCAGGGCAAAGTCGTACTCTCCCCTGCCCTGGGTGGGCGGCAGGGCGACCTGGATCTGTACGGTGAGCGGAACCTGAGCCTGTGGACCGGTGCCGAACAGCACCCCGGATGGATCGCGCAGCAGCCAGCCGCTGCTGTACACGCCGGGTGCTCCCGGCGCTGTGAGGGTGACGGAAAGATCGACCGCAGCTCCCGGGCGCACATCGCCGGGCAGCGATACCGACGCAGGTCCGCCCAAGGGATCGCCTGCTGCGAAAACCAGTGCGTACGCGGGTGTCCACGTACAGGTGCCGATATTGCGCACGCGCCAGATCTTGGTAAACACGCCTCCCGGAAAGAAGACCGAATTGTCCGCAATTGAGATATCCTGCACCACTTCAGCCCAATTGCAGGGTCCTGACGGGGTGGCGGTCGGCGGAGGAATAGTATGGGTGGCGGTTGGGCTGGGAGACGGCTGTGTGGGTGGGACGGGTGTTTCCGTAGGCTGCGCGGCGATCTGGGTAAGCTGCGCCACGGCGGTCTCGCCGACCGCCAGGGTCAACTGGGCAGCTAATGTGTGGGCGGCGGAGGTGTAAATCGCTTGCTGTGCGCTTTCGGCGCGTGATGAGCTGCAGGCAGACAGCAGGATGAGCCCCAGGATCAGCAGCGACAGGATTACGACGGGCTTTTTCATGATTACATCCTCATGGATTATTATAGCCTGGGAATCCCAGACCAACGCACCGACTTAAGGCGAGCGCATACTTATAAAATCTTTATCAACGGCACAGATAATTCAGAGTAAAATGATGGGTATATTACAACCAGCCCAAAAACAGGAACTCTTATGCCTTTTACCCCAACCAGAGATCGAATAAAACCTGAAGACATCGATACCACCCCACGCCGCCGCCCGGAATGGGTCAAAGTGCGCGCGCCCTCCGGGGAGACCTACGAGTGGCTGCAGGAACTAATGCGCAGCAAGGACCTGCACACCGTGTGCGAAGAGGCGATGTGCCCAAACATGGGCGAGTGCTGGGGTTCCGGCACAGCGACCTTCTTGATGATGGGCGATGTGTGCACGCGCTCATGCGGGTTCTGCGATATCAAGCGCGGCCAACCGAGCCCGCTGGACTGGCTGGAGCCAGAACGCGTCGCCCAGGCTGTCAAAGCCATGGACCTGAAGCACGCCGTGATCACCAGCGTCAACCGCGACGACCGCAATGATGGCGGAGCGCCGGTGTTCGCCATGCTCATCCACCGCATCCGCGAGATCCATCCGGGCTGCTCGATCGAGGTGCTGATCCCTGATTTCAAAGGCAGCCTGGAAGCGCTGAAGATCGTGGTGGACGCCCGACCGGAGAT
>JAQBDA010000343.1:0-10377 GCA_032124675.1 Chloroflexota bacterium | reverse complement strand
GTGCCGCTATTCTCCCTTGTTCCACACTCCCGGGTTGGAATGATCATAATCCCTCAACATTGCGATGCTTTCCTCGTCATTCAGCACAACGACTTCCACACCACGCTCTTTCAGATAAGCCTCTGCACCCAGGATATTCTGATTCTCAGCAACCACCACCTTGGGTATCTTGAAAAACAGGATCGCCCCGCTGCACATATCGCAGGGGGAAAGCGTGGTGTATAGAGTTGAGCGCTGATATGCATCAGCCGGGAGGTTCCCGGCATTGTCGATACAATCCATCTCAGCATGCCGGATGATGCTGTTCATCTGGCGCTGGCGGTTGTGTCCGCGCCCCACAATCTCACCGTCCACCACAAGCACAGACCCAATAGGAACACCCCCTTCGTCCATACCTATCAGCGCTTCTTCGACTGCAGCACGCATAAAATCGTCCATAATTACACTCCTAGTAAAAAAGGCCAGCTGGTGTTCCAGGGGAGGGGATCACAGAGCTGGCCTATTTCCAGATTGAAAATTATCAGGTGATATCGGCAGTCGTGTTCACTTGCTGGTAGTCTGTGTATAGGAATCAATCACTCTCATCATACGCTCGATCGAAAATCTCCGGGAGATTGAGCAACTCTTTGCGTGCAGGTTGGGCGTATGCCCGCTGCTTGCTTGTACGAACGCCATAGCCAGCCATGCCTTCCAAGAACTTCAATGCGGCAACCACTCCATCAATCACCGGTACGCCTAGAACTACTTCAAGATGCTTATCCAGACCGGTCATGCCGGCACAACCCAGACAGATTACTTCGGCACCATCTTCCTGAACAGCTTGCCGAGCAGCCAGTTCTATGAGGGGTTGTGTTTCCTGCTCGTCCGACTCCAGAGCCAGCACAGCCATACCGGTCGTCCGTACCGATGCGCAGCGCTCAGCCAGACCATAATGCCGCACGGCATCCCACAAGAGCGGCTCCCATTCATCGTTGGTCGTCACAATGCTGAATTTGTACCCCAGCATACAGGCCATATACATCGAGGCTTCAGCTATACCCAATACAGGTTTGTCGGTGATCTCGCGCAGAGCATAAACAGTTGGATGGTCGCTGTAGCAGGCGATAACGAAGGCATCGAAGTTCTCGCGCTGCGCCAGGGCAAGCTCCAAAGTACCCGGTGAGCTAAGCAGCTCATCATAGATGCTCTCAATCGAGCGCGGCCCCGAGGCCGGGTTCATTGCTGATACCTGAGTAGAAGGCAAGGCATACTGGCTGGCGATTAACTGAATTTTTTCAGTAAAGCTTTCAGATGTGTTTGGATTGATAAATAATATGCGCATCTTGTTCTCTCTATCCATCAAACTTCTGGTATCTGCTCCACATCCGGGATCTCCAGGTGGAACCGTTCTCCGATCTTTGCGTATTCAACTGGACCACCGAGACGAGTGATCGGTTTCATCTTAATCGTATCGACCAGTCCGTTGGGTCGGAGCAGGTCTTCCCGCACATGAAACCTTAGCACTCTTCCCAGGACCATCACATTGGTCGCGCCCACCACAGGCACGATCTGTGTCACCCGGCATTCCAGGGCTACCGAAGCCGCGGCGATGCGCGGCGGTCTGACATCGATCGAAGGCACAGCCTGCAATTCGGCCAACACAAACTCGTCCATACCGGGAGGGAAGTCGGCAGCTGTCAAGATCATCGCCTGCGCCATCTCCTCGTCAACAACGTGGGAGACAAACTCACCGGTGTCCTGCACGTTCCGCAGCGTATCCTTCTCTCTCGGTTCCTTGCGCACGCGGTAGGATACCGAGAACATGATGGTGGGCGGGAAGCCTGCAACCGCATTGTAAAACGAGAACGGCGCCAGGTTGGGCACACCATCCGTATTTACCGTTGACACCCAAGCAATTGGGCGGGGTGCGGCAATGCTGGTGAGCAAATGGTACGGGGCGCGCTCCGGCATTGTCTCCGGTATAAGTGTGATCATAGACTGATCATTGGAATTCACTGGGATACACCTTCCTGAGATCGAGTAGACAGTGGGCAAGAACGAACCTGCCCACCGATCAATTCAGGGCTGCTGGATAACGCCAACTGCCGAAAGATCAAACTTTTCCTCGAAGCGAGAAAGCGGTAGGCGTTTCATAAACAAGGATTTCTCGCCATAGGCAATGTACTGTGCTATATCCCGACCGACCGCCGGACCTTCGATGACACCGTTACCACCGCACCCAACAGCCAGCATATAGCCATCCACCGGGGTCTCGCCTAATATCGGCAGGAAGTCCGGCGGCTCGGCGCGGTAGCCAAGCCAGGAGAACGCCAGACCCGAATTGAGCAGCCGCGGTGCACGCAGTTCCAGCTCGCTGAACAGGAAATCCAGGAAGTAATCATCCGTCATTCCTGTAGGTGTCAGCAAGTCCGGATCCCAGATCCCGGCGTGCAACGGGTCGTTTAAATCCATAGTCAGGTGAGCTTTGCAGATGAAGATGTTATCGCCTTCCCGCCGGGCATAAAAGCGCGGGTATTTGAGCACCGGGAAGGTGTAATCCAGCTTCTTGTTCGGCGGGACGAGGAAGAAAACTTCCGCCTTGGTATGCCACAGCGGCAGCTCCAAACCTGCCATGCGGCTGGTATAGCGCGACCATGGTCCTGAGGCATCCACAACCTCATCGAATTCGAAGTCACCCTGGTCGGTTTCCAGACCAGTCACTCGGTCGCCGGACTTCTTCATCCCGGTAACCTTGGTGTACTGGTAGACCTTACCCCCGTTCGCTTTGGTCTTCTTCGCAAATGTATTGGCAGCCATCGTCGGATCAAAATACCCATCCGCTGCCGTCCAACCAGCGCCGAGCACGCCCTCCAAGTTGATATCCGGGAAGTGCTTGCGGATTTCGTCAGGGTCGGTCAGATACTCGGCTTCATAGCCAGCGGACTTCGCCAGGGCTATGCCGGTCTTGGTGTAAATCTCATAATCCTCATCCGGGCAGACTGCCAGTGTGCCGGTGTTGTCGAATCCGGCTGAGCCATGCTCCTCTTTTTCCATCTGCATATACGTCTGGAAACCGTACAGACGAACCGACCAGAACTCGTGCGGCAGCGAGTCATCGAACAGGCAAACGGTACCGGCGGACTTGGCAGTTGTGCCTGAACCGATCTGATCCTTCTCAAACAATGACACGTCAATAAAATCGTATAGGCTGAGGTTATAAGCAACTGCTGTACCGACGATCCCCCCGCCGATAACACCTACTTTTTTCTTTGCCATTTTTTATCTCCTATTTTATGATCGCGCCCCACACCCGGTAGCATTTTTCCGGGTGTGGGTCTCTCTGGAGGAAGAATTTTCTACGGGATAATGCAGGCCATCACACCTTTCTGAGCGTGCAGCCGGTTTTCTGCTTCGTTATAGCAAGCAGCGCCCCATTTACCATCCAAAACTGCGTCGCTCACCTCAGCGCCGCGCTCGCATGGCAGGCAGTGCATGTACTGGGCAGTGGGTTTCGCCAGGTTCATTCGCTTCTCATCGGCGATCCAATCTCTATACTTTTCAAACAGCTTCACCATCTCATCCTGCTCAGGCTTGCTTGTCACGGGCGGCAGCAGATCCAGGGCAACATAGTTCTTGGCATATACGATGTCTGCGCCTTCGCAGGCGTCTTCCATTTTTTCGGAGACACTGTATGTACCCCCGCTGGCTTCCACATTAGCCTTGATCGCAGCCTCGATGTCCGGATCGATGCGCATTTCCGGCGGGCGGGAGAAGACAATGTCAGCGCCGTACAGGCTGGCGGCATACATAAAATCATGGTGTGGTGCAATCGGTTTTTTCGGGGACGATCCCCATGTCCAGGTAACACCCAGCTTGCGCCCACGCAGGTCGCGTCCATACATCTCCCTCAGCGTCATAACATCCGCCATTCCCTGGCAGGGATGGTAGACGTTGTCTTCCATATTTATCACCGGCACCTGCGCCCACTTGGCGAATTCCTTGATGATTCGTAGACCTTTGTCATACTCCCAGTCAACCACCGCTCCGAGGATGCGGATCGAGATGGCATCCCCCATTCGCGAGAGCACACGTGCTACATCTGAGATGCGCTCAGAGGCATAGCCCATATCCTCGCCTTCCAGAGTTGGCAGGCGCGTGGACGAGGGCTCTAGGAAATGGCCGTGCCCACCCAGTTGAAAGATACCGGCTTCGAAGCTGTTACGCGTGCGCAGGCTGGGGTTGAAAAACATCATGAACAAAGTGCGCATCGGCAGGATGTTGTCATGGCGCCGGCGCATAGCATTATCGGCTTTGAGCTGCAGCGCTACATCCAGCATTGTGTCGATTTCTTCCACCGTGAAATCGCGCAGGGTGATGAAATCTCGTCCTTTTAATCCTTCAGTAATCATGTGTTTATCCTCCTAAAAATAATGTTAGTTGTAGTTTGCTAGGCAAGTCTTACTGCCCAGACATTCCTAGATTCAGTAATTCTGCTATGGTTTCCTGACGCCACTCATCCTTATTTTCTTCCCGCAGTCGCCTGCGCAGCTTCAACGATTCCTCATCGATTACTCTCGTAGCTTCCCCAGAGCGCTCGATCCAATGACCCAATTCATTAAAATCCTTGTCGTAGAAGATAAATACCGGGATCGAGTGATATAGCCCGTCTTTTCGGTAGGGCAGGATCAGATCCGGGTACTGGTCGCGATGGAAAATACGCACCTCCCAGCTTGCTGCCCGGGCTAGTTTGAGCAGCGGCGGCAGATTATACAGCACATCACCGGACCATGGTTCGGCTATCACCAGCACTTTCAACCCCTCTGGAAGCGTCTGAGCTTGCTCGAGCTGCTCAGCACTCAGTGTGCTATCTTCGAGAAGCTGCTCGAATTTGGGGCGGTTATCTCCGTAGCCTTCCAAAAACACCTCAGGGGTTTTGCCTTTCAAGAAGATTTCATTATTCAATGCTCATCCCTCCCCGAATAGTTTGCGCCACTCGCGCCCTACTTGTTCCATCTGAGATTTCTTCCACGTCCGCCGCATGCGATATAGATGGAACATACCCAGCTGCCACTCGGTCATCCATCTGGCGGCAAAATCACCCTGCACTGTCTCATTAAATATCTTTTCGATTTCAGCGCGGTTGATCACTCGAGGTCCGGTCAAACGTACGGCAAACTCACAGGTACGGCTGCTGCGCTCAGAGATGTACTCTTCGATACCGATCTCATCCATGACATCCACTACTGAACGTAATGAGCGGATTGCCTTAGCATAGGCAAAATATGGCGGGTACCCGTTCTCGACCATCACCTCGAAAACAGACCGCATCAGCGCGATTGTCCCGCCATACAGGACCTGCTCTTCGAAGTTATCCCCTTCTGTTTCAGAGTCGAAATCCACTTCAACCACACCTACTCGCGTACTGCCGACGCCCTTGGCTATCGCCAGAACGACCTTCATCGCGTCGCCGGTTGCATCGGTATCGACGGCTACAGCTCCGTAAATACCGGAACCTTTCAGGAACTTTTCACGCACCAGATGTCCGGGTGCATTTGGCACAAACAGCACAACGTTGACATCTTTTGGGGGTTGGATAGCACCGTAAAGCACATTGAAGCCGTGTGCAAAGCTCAGTGTGCTGCCTGACTTCAGATTCTTGTGGATGAATTCACGGTAAACCATCGGTTGAGCCGGATCGGCCAGCAGCATATGGATCACGTCCGCGCGGCGGGTGGTTTCAGCGAAGTCGTAAACTTCAAATCCCTCAGCTTCGGCTTTATCCCAATCCGGGAAGCGGTCACGCGGTCCAGCTCCAACAATAACGTTTAAGCCGCTATCCCGCAAACACAAGGCTTGCGGTCCGCCTTGAATACCATACCCCATTACCGCGATAGTCTTCCCTTTCAGCACATCAAGATCGACATCCTCATCTCGATAAACTTGATTCAACATAACCTTTCCTCCTTCTATATCAAGGTATCTCACCAGTCATAATAGGTCGATAATAATTGTTTTCACTTCAGGAAGCTCACATAATCCCGGTTGACGTCTTTGTATAGCAGGTAAGCCGATTTCTCCCAGCCGGTGGAGTAGAAGAACTGAGGGCAATATGGCGCCATGTAGATAAAATCATCCTTCTGCACCTCAATCAGGTCGTGGTTCAGCCAGTACAGCCCCCGCCCAGACAGCATATATAAACCATGCTCCATGACATGGGCTTCAACAAAGCTGAAATACACTCCCGGATCGAAGGTCTGCAGATTAATGCCCATGTCAAACCCCAACTGCTCGTAGGGAGTCAGGTGCTGTTCCATGTAAGTATCCGTCGGGAATGCCGGAACATCGCTCTCATGGGCGATGATGGCATCCGGGATCCCAATCCCATCGACCTGTTCATACCGCCTTCGGATCCAGATCACACGGCTCATTGAATCACCAAGGTTGGAGAAGGCATATGTCTGTTGAGGAGGCAGCCAGGCAAAGCCGCCCTGCACCATCTTGCTGGCTTTTCCATCCAGGCTGAACTTCAGCTCGCCTTCCAGCACAAAGAAGAACTGCTCGAAGCTTTCCTCTCGAGGGTTGGATGTACCACCATTCGCTTCAACAAACAACTCGTGTTCAACGAACTGCGCGCCATGCTGCGGTGTAGCCAGGACCTGGGCCAACACACCATTAAAGTGCGGCAGCTGATGCTCCACCCGGTTGGCGCGCGGGAAGACCATGTAGCTGCCGGGTTTGTTGATACATCTGCAGCGCGAGGTGACATCCGCATCGCTGACGATAAATTTTTCCTTTTGCATATTGCTCTGCATCAATTAATCTCCTCATCCTTCAGACATTCCCAGCCAGCGCAGCGCCAGCAGGGTCAAAAATCTCACCGATCCCACCAGCTGCTCTACGGACACGTGCTCGTCAGCAGCGTGGGCAACTGCTGGATCGCTGGGACCGAAGATAATGATCGGGATACCGTCCCGGGCAAACCAGCGCCCATCGCTGGTCTGGACATAACCTCTCAGAGCCCGCGCTTCACCGCTAACGGATTCCAGCGCCTGGCTCGCCACAGTCACAAAGGGGTCATCGGAGGGTGTATCGATATTGGCTGCCACCTCTCCGCTCGAGTACAATTCATAGCGCAGCGGCTCGACCTCAACTGCATATTCGTCCAACAGCTGCCTGATCTCTTCCATGGCTTGCTCTCGAGTTTCACCGGGCACCAAGCGACGGTCCATTTCGACCTTGCATCGCTCGGGCACGATACCCCACTGAAGACCCCCGCTGATCTTGCAGACGCATAACGAAGGGGGAGGCAGGTAAGGGTGAGTACGCTGCTCTAATCGTGGGAAGAGCCTATCCTGCAGCCACACCAGAGCGCGGGCAGCTTTCAGCACAGCATTCTCACCCTCCCACGGAGTAGCCCCATGAGCGCTTTTCCCGAAGACCGTCAGGTCAATTCCACACGCTACTCTCTCGGCAACAGCAACATGATTGTTGGTTTGCTCGCCCACCAGCAGAGCATCGGTTTGCAGGACACCTTCAGTGTGCAGCCAATGGGTGCCGTTCAATCCACCGAACTCTTCGTCTGAAACCACGACCACGCGCAGCGGTCCTGCCAACGGTGCGCCAGCTCTGGCGAGCGTGACAAGTGCCATCACCTGTGCAGCGACACTTCCCTTATCGTCGCCGGCACCGCGCCCATATATGACACCGTCAATGATTTCACCACCGAATGGGTCTACCGACCAATGGTCAAGCTCTCCCGGCGTGACGGTATCTATATGGGCGTGGTACATCAAGCGGGCGCGCCCCTTTTGGTCTCCTCCCAGGCTGGCGATCAGATTCGGCTGGTGTTCCTGACGGGAGGCCAGTTCGAACTCTATGCCGGCAGCGGATAATTTTTCTACCACCAAGCTCACCGCCGCACGGCAATCTCCAGGTGGGTAATCGCTTCGCTGCCGGATAATTGCCTGCAGAAAGCCTGCCACCTCATGCGTGTCAATCGTGGCAAGCACTTCTTCTTCGTGAGGGCTTAGTTTCTTCTCCGACATAACGATGCTCATTTTGGGGAGACCAGCGTATTGTTAGTAAGAATACGCGTACTGGCGGCTCAAGGCTTTACCGTACCCCGGCTGAACTACAACCTTTCCAAACTGGTAAACTGCCTGGCCGCGCACGAAAGTACGTTCCACTTTCCCTTCGAATGAATATCCTACGTAAGCGCTGTGCTTGTTTTTATACAGCAAGTCCTCCGCGGAAAGCCTCCACTCCGCATCCAGATCGATGACAGTTATATCTGCATCAGATCCAGGCTGCAGAGCGCCCTTCATTGGATATACTCCAAAGATGCGAGCCGGATTAGACGAAACCATCCTTACAAGGTCAGGCAGAGGCAAATCGCGCTTATGAACGCCTTCGGTGAGCAGTACTGGCAGCAAGGTTTGAATGCCAGAGATGCCTCCCCAAGCCTTCCAGATATCATCCATCCCTCTAAATTTATCTTCCCACGGACAGGGAGAGTGATCGGATGCAATTGTATCCACCTGACCACCGATGACGCAATCCCACATTTCTTCGACAGCCTGGCGAGAGCGGATGGGGGGAGCACATTTAGCTGACGGTCCAATACGCTCGTAATCGCCGTGATCGAAGAACAAATAATGCGGGCAGGTCTCTGACGTAACTCGTACGCCCCTCTCTTTGGCTGCCGCGACAGCGCGTATCCCGTCGGCGATAGTGATATGGACAATGTGCAGGTTGCCGCGTGCAAATTCCGCCCAATAGCAGGCGCGCTGGATAGCCTCCAGCTCGCTCTCCGGTGGGCGCGATTCGGACCAGGAAGCCCGGTCGGTGCGCCCGGCGGTGCGCATCTCTTGACCGAGGAAGCTGGTGATATATTCGTTCTCGGCATGCACACCGACAAGGCTGCCCACCTCACCGGCAAACCTCAACCCTGCGTAAAGCAAGTCATCATCAATTCGCTCAAAATCGACGCCGCTGTTGCTCATGAAGGCTTTGAAGCCAATTACGCCATCTTCTGCCAGACCAGCCAAATCCTCCAGGTTGTTGTCGACCAGACCGCCCCAATTGCCGTAATCGACGACAGCTTGGTCCTTGACCACCTGGCGCTTCTTAGCCAGCAAATCTCTGTTAATTGTGGGTGGTGTTGCGTTAAGCGGCATTTCAAAGATCGTGGTCACCCCGCCAGCTGCGGCTGCCATACTACCGGTGCGATAGCCCTCCCAGTGCGTGCGACCGGGCTCATTAAAGTGAACGTGGTCATCTACCACACCTGGAATCAGCACCTTGCCACCGAGGTCCAGGACCTGAGCAGCGTCCACATCCGGTACACCTTCGACTACCTGAACGATCTTCTCACCTTCAACGACCACGCCACCGTGAAACTCGGCCGCTTCAGAAACGACAGTTGCGTTCTTCAGGTACAGCTCAGACACAATTCCCTTCCCTTACGGAACGATATGGGTACCAGTCTCACCGGCAATGGCACGACCAATGTTGTCCGGGTTGGTGATGATAGCTTCCTCCCCCCCATTCTCGATAAACCAGACGCAGGCCTGGATCTTCGGTGCCATGCTTCCTTTTGCAAAGTGCGTGCCTTCAGCCAGGTACGCCTTGGCTTCTTCCACGGTCATCTTATCCAGCCATTTCTGTTCAGGCTTACCGAAGTTTAATGCTGCTTTTTCAACCGCAGTGCTGATAACAAACAGTTCTGCTCCAATCCGGCTGGCTAACAGCGATGATGCGAAGTCTTTATCAATCACTGCTGCGATACCCTGCAGCTCGCCCTGGTCATCAGCCACAACAGGGATACATCCTCCGCCAACAGTGACCACGCACATACCCAGATCGATCAGCGACTTGACTGCCGGCTCTTCGACCACGCGTTTAGGCAAAGGAGAAGGGACTACACGTCTCCAGCCGCGCCCGGCATCCTCCACTACAAACCAACCTTCCTTCTCCCTCTTTTCTTGTGCCTGTTCTTGTTCCATAAACGTACCGATGGGCTTGCTGGGGTTTTGGAAGGCCGGATCTTTGAGGTCCACCTCGACCTGGGTGACTACAGTAGCAACAATCTTCTTGATCCCGCGCTTCAAGAATTCATTATACAGGTTCTGCTGCAGCATATAACCCGTTGCTCCCTGTGTATCCGCCCCACAGACATCCAACGGGACCTCATGAATCCCTTCCTGACGGTATGCAATCTCAGAACGACGCAGAACGAAGCCCACTTGTGGTCCATTACCGTGACCGATAGCCACCGTCCAGCCTTGTTCGATCATATCGGCGATATGCCGGCAGGTTTCTGTAACAGCAGCATACTGATCTTGAATCGACTCGCGTCCCTTATTAACCAGCGAGTTGCCGCCAATAGCGATGACGGCG
>JAQBDA010000342.1:0-13562 GCA_032124675.1 Chloroflexota bacterium | reverse complement strand
ACTGCAAACGGCTATCTCGAAGACCGAAGAACAACCAATATCTATCATCTTCCGCTGTCAGGCGGCGGAGATGGTGGGATGTACACCACGACAGCATGTTTTCGATCGCGGGTGGTGATTTTTCTCTACCTGATGCATAGTCAAATTCTCGCTTTACTCCGCTTTGAACAGCGGGACAAAATCGCAGTCTTTGTCAACGACGGTATGATTTCTTTTAATTCCCCCATTATTACCCAACAGTTACAAACAAGCCTTCTCATCAGTTAGCATAACGGCGAATGCTGCGTCCTGGTGCGCTTGGAGGGGGTCAAAATCAGGGAAAATATTGCATATAATCTACATGGAATTCTATAACCACCAACGGGGCTGCTTGGATGGATTTCAGGCAGCCCCGTAATTTTTCTTAAATCTCGAATATAATCTTAATAGCAAGTTTCACAATCGATACATAAAAATTACCGCTCAGACAAATCCCCCTTTTTATGAAGTACGAAGATCTTTGGAATTGGACAAGAAGGTTTGATCAAATGAGAGTGAGTGTTCTGAAAACAACGGTATCCATCCTGACCTTGATCGTGACATTCGTCTTGTGCAGCACGGCTCTGGCGCAGGGCGGCGATCCTCCCACGCCAGGACCCATCATCCTCACCGACGATCAGGGTGAATACCCGTTAGGCCTACATTTGGAAATCCTGGAAGACCCCAGCGGTGAGCTGACCATCGAAGACGTCTCCTCCCCGGATTTTGACTTGTTATTTACACCCAACCATGTGGCAGTGCCGAATATAGGTTTCACAAAAAGCGCTGTTTGGGTGCGCTTTCACCTTCAAAACGAAACCCACCTGACAGACCAGTGGCTGCTGGAGGTGGCTTATCCCAATATCCATTTCATCGATCTCTATACTCCATTGCCGGGTGGGGAGGGATTTGCTGTCAAGCAAACCGGAACCGCGCGTCACCCCGAAACCCGCGACATCCTGCACCCACATTTTGTTTTTTACCTGACCGTTCCAACCCAAAGCCAGCAACCTGTCTACCTACGAATCCAAAGTGAGGCTTCGATTGCATTACCGATCATCCTTTGGGAGCCGACCACTTTCATTAATCAGTCTCAATGGCCCCAGTTACTGCAAGTATTAATATTCGGCGCATTACTCAGTCTCCTAATATATAACTTGTTCCTGCTTTTTTCATTACGGGAGGCAAGCTACCTTTATTTAGTGATTTCTCTTGCCAGTATAATAATCTTCGATTTGGCTTATGTCGGTTATTTGGAAGTTTACATCATTCCCAACCTATATTACCTAAGACATTACTATATGGCGCTGTCTTTTGCGCTAGTTTTTATCTCGATGCTCATATTTACTGATACTTTTCTGGAACTGAAAACGCGGCTTCCAAAACTCCACTGGGTGAATCTCGCCATATTAGGTGTCTGGGGTGTGCTGATACTCATGATCCCATTCACCAGGTATCAAATCATTGCCATTTTAATGGTACCCTGGGCATTGCTTACCCTGGCGGCGGTCCTGGCTGCTGGGATCGTTACCTGGCTGCGAGGTTACCATCCCGCCCGATTCTTCATGATTGCTTGGTTCGGTCTGATTATTACTTTTTCCCTTGTACTGCTGGTGCGGCTGGGAGTTGCCCCGAGCACAGTATTCAGTGAGAATGCCTATCGCCTGGGATGGGTGTGGATGGCAGTGTGCTGGTCGATCGCCCTGGCCGATCGCATCAACATGCTGAAAGCCGAAACAGAAGCTGCTAATCTCGATTTACAAGACAGCAAGCATCGGTTGTCTCAAATCCTGGAAGGCTTGCCTCTTGGAGTGGTCGTTTACGGCAAGGATTATAAACCCAGCTATGTCAACCGGCGCACAATCGACATCCTCAGCAACCCGGACAGGGAAATCCAGGTGGATATCTCCGCCGGGCGTACATTGGCACAGGCGTTGAGCTACTTCTCGTTACAGGTTGCAGGCAGCAACCAAGAATACCCCTTAGAGAACCTTCCGATATATAGCGCATTGCATGGTGTGCCGGCCTCTGCCGACGACATCGAGGCAGATCTGGTGGACAGGCGAGTCCCACTGGAAATCTGGGCCAGCCCTGTTCGGGACGAAGCAGGTAATGTCCAATCTGCCGTGGTAGCTTTTCAAGATATCAGCCAACGCAAACAGACGGATGCCGAGCTGGTTGAATATCGCAAACATCTCGAGTCACTTGTGGAAGAACGAACCGTGGCGTTAAGTGCAGTCAATGAGCAATTACAGCGGCGTCTGGAATGGTTGTCTGCGATCAATTTGGTCAATCAGATCATGGCTCGCTCGGCTGACTTCACAGAAATCTACGAAAAGATTATCGAAATCATCAATCAGTTATTTGCTTCAGAAGATTCCTTTATTGCTGAATTAGTTGGGGACAGTAAAAATGTGAAAATCCTGGCCCACTCCTGCCGCAGTGATTCTCACCCTGATCTGAGCGGATCGGTCAGTTTACTTAGCGATACGATACAGTCAGATCCGAATATCAAAGATGGAAAGCTGGCAATTTTCGCCAGAGACCAACTCAGCACGCTGAACGGGCCCTTGGGGGTACACTTCCTGAACTCTGAGATACATACCATCGTGCTGGTACCATTAAACCTGCGGGAAAGTGTCGTCGGCTTCTTGGGGATGGAGGTATATGATGAAGAACGGACAATTACGCCTGAGGAAACCACCCTGTTGAGTATATTTTCTTTCGATGTCGCTAAATTAATCGAAGATAGCCATCTGTTCGAGCAAACGAAGGCGCTGATAACCTCGGAAGAACGCAACCGCCTGGCGCGTGACCTGCACGACTCGGTAACGCAGATGCTGTTCTCCGCCAGCCTGCTGGCAGAAGTATTGCCTAAAATCTGGGCACGGGATCCAGATAAAGGATTCCAAAGTCTGGATAAACTGCGGCGGCAGACGCGCGGCGC
This sequence comes from Chloroflexota bacterium, assembly GCA_032124675.1. GTDB lineage: Bacteria > Chloroflexota > Anaerolineae > Anaerolineales > UBA4823 > JAQBDA01. Next base: position 10,597 of record JAQBDA010000342.1, on the reverse strand, counting down.
GCTGGCTGAGATGCGCACCATGCTTCTAGAACTGCGTCCATCTGCGGTGATCATTACCCCTCTGGGTGAGCTGCTGGGTCAGCTGACCGAGGCGATCACCAGCCGTTCCGGTCTGCCATTTCAGCTATATCTCGAACAAATCCCCTCCCTGCCAGAAGATGTACACACCAGCTTCTACCGCATCGCCCAGGAAGCGTTGAACAACGTCGTCAAACATGCCCAAGCTAATCTAGTTTCCGTGAGTTTGAGCGCAACACCGCTTACTCCGAATTCGAGCGGTGGTGCTAGGCACGAAGTCAAGCTGGAGATCAAGGACGATGGGGTTGGCTTCTCCTCCATGAAGGACCCGTCGGGGCAACTGGGTATTGGCATCATGCACGAACGCGCTGCAGCCATCCAGGCGAGCTTATCCCTGGAAAGCAAACCTGGATACGGGACTCAAGTGACCGTAACCTGGTGCAACGGATCAGGAACCCAAAATGAATGAAACACGACCCATACGCATATTAATTGTCGACGACCATCCTATGGTACGCAGCGGTTTAAGGGATTTTATATACGCTTACGATTGGATGGATTCACTCGGTGAGGCCCAGAACGGTGTTGAAGCCGTGGAATTTTGCGCCACCCATGAGGTGGATGTGGTCTTGATGGATATGGTCATGCCCTTGATGGATGGCAGCGAAGCCACCCGGCGCATCCTGGCGCTTGGTAAACCTGTCAAGATCATCGTTTTAACCAGTTTCCACGAACAGGACCTGGTCCAGCAGGCGCTGAAAGCGGGGGCGATTAGCTATCTGCTGAAGAATGTCGGTGCTGAAGAACTCGCTGTGGCTATCCGGGCTGCCCATGCTGGGCTCTCAACGCTGGCACCAGAAGCCACCGAAGCCTTGATCCGGGCTACCCGCCAGGGTCCCGGCGTCGGATTCGACCTGACCGCAAGAGAGCGGGAGGTTTTGGCCTTGCTCGTAGATGGTTTATCCAACCTCGAAATCTCCGAGCAGCTCTCCATTGGTATGGCAACCGTCAAGTATCACCTGACCAATATATTCACCAAATTGGGGGCGAAAAACCGGGTTGAGGCAACGACCATCGCCTTGGAACACAACCTGGTAGATAAGCACCATTAGGCACCCAGATAAATTATTTCGTTAAACCCTAAACCCAACCTTTCGGCTGGGTGCGAAACCCATCTTTAGGACGAAAAAAACCAGACTCCGAATTAACCTTTCGGTTGTTATATCGCGGGGGTTAATTTGATACCCTACTATAGGCGTGCAAGAGGATCAAAGCCCTAAATATTGTCAAATGTCCAACTTCCCAGTACTTTTTAATTGGTTCCTTGTGTAAATATTCACAGCCAAGGACTTATATTAATGCGCATCATTCTGGCGGACCACCACGCAAAATCACTTTGGGCACTTGAGATAGTGCTTCAGGAGCAACCGGAATTTGATCTAGTTGGCGTGGTGGACGATGCGCAGAGTTTGATCGAGTTGACTGAAAAGCACAGCGCTGATCTGTTCCTGGTAGATAGGAAACTGCCAGGCATCCTTATCGAAGATCTGATAGACAGTCTACATGCACTCGAACCCAGACCATTCGTGATCGTCATGAGCAGCGAGTTTGAATACAGCAGAATGCTGCTCAAAGCTGGCGCAGATGCCTTTATTAGTAAAGGAGATCAGCCTGATTGGTTGCTGCAAACGCTTCGTAGATTCGAGAAACGAATTAATTATGAAGATAAATAGCGACTCTCACAAAGTGTTTGTGGTTCGATTTACCGCGCTCCAGCTACACCCGCGAGACTGAATTCTTCCCGACCGATGAGCGCACAGCTGCCTGGGAATGGTTGCACACGTAGGTCGTTGGTTGGAATGTGTTCAAGCTGTCGGATCCAACATATTTTCTGCTTTTTTAGATAGGATATATACAGATGGAAGAAGCTTTATCTATCGAAACCAAGACTGGGGATGTTGAACGCGTAAGCATTGCGAGTGAAACTATCGATCATGCCCTGATCGAATCGATCTGCAAAGAATTGAACGGGCGTGTAGATCGTGAATATATCCGTCTAGCGGTCCTGGAGGCCAAAGCAAGATACCAGCATGCTACTATCAAGGCCTTCATACCGATATTCATACGACGGTATGTTTTAAAGAGGCTGCAATAATCGATAGAGTATCTATTAGGTAAAAGGAGATAACCATGGCTAAGAAAAAGAAGAAGGGTAAGAAGAGCAAGGAGAAGCAGAATCTCGAGCAAGACCAGGCTGAGGTCTCTATCGAAGCTGAAGGAGTGACCCCAGACAATGCGAATGAAACTGAGGTCCCCGGAGAACCCAAGCCAAAAATGAAACGCAAGGAGTTCGAGAATGCATTGAGACCTCTCCATGTTGAGATGGTCAAGCTGCAGGAGTGGGTCAAGGCCAGCGGGGCCAAGATCTGCGTGGTATTCGAGGGGCGCGATACGGCCGGCAAAGGCGGGATCATCAAGCGCATCACCGAACGGGTCAGCCCGCGCGTCTTCCGAGTGGTGGCGCTTGGGGTCCCGACGGATCGGGAGAAGTCACAGATGTACTTCCAGCGCTATATACCTTATCTGCCGGCTGCCGGGGAAGTGGTCCTTTTCGACCGCAGCTGGTACAACCGGGCCGGCGTCGAGCGAGTGATGGGCTTTGCCAGCGATGAACAGGTGGAGACCTTTATGAATTACACGCCCGCCGTCGAAAAAGCCATCATCGGCTCTGGCGTCACGCTGATCAAATACTGGTTAGAGGTGGGCATGGATGAGCAGGCCAAACGATTCCGAGAGCGCGATGTCGACCCGCGCAAGATCTGGAAGCTCAGCCCGATGGACCTCACAGCTCAGAAACGCTGGTACGACTATTCCCAGGCGCGGGATGCCATGTTTGCTGCAACGGATACCCCGGAAAGCCCCTGGTACGTGGTCCCTTCCGATGACCAGCGCCGGGCGCGGCTGAACTGCATCACTCACTTCTTGAGCCTGATCCCCTATGAAGACGTGCCGCGGGAACCGATCAAGTTTCCCCGACGCCAGGCCAAAGGCAAATACCAAGAGCCGGACTATCCCTATCGATACGTACCGCAGCTTTATTAGAGAGGAGACAGACCATGACAGAATCATCAGGAAGTCAAACGCAGTGGTACACCTTGACCCCGGAAGAAGTTGGCAAGCAGCTACAGGTTGACCCGGCTAAGGGTTTGAGCGCAGCCGAGGTGCAGCAGCGGCTGGGTAAATATGGCCCGAATCGTCTGGAAGAGAAGAAGAAGAAATCGGGTTGGCAGTCATTTCTGGAACAGTATCAGGACCTGATGCAGTTCGTCCTGCTAGGTGCGGCGATCATCAACCAGATCTTTACCGGAGAATGGGGAACCACATTGGTGCTGGTCGGCCTGACGATCTTCAACGCGGTCCTTGGCATGCGTGGGGAGGCTAAAGCCGAGGCCAGCCTGGCTGCACTGGCATCCTCGATGAAGAGCATCGCTCGCGTGCGCCGGGATGGACAGGCAGTCGAGGTGGATGCCGAGGAGCTGGTACCTGGCGACATCGTGCTGATGGAGGCCGGCAATCGTGTCCCGGCGGACGGTCGCCTCTTTGTAACTGCGAATGTCGAGATCGAGGAAGCTGCCCTGACTGGTGAGAGCGTAGCATCGCCGAAGGACACCGAAACTATCGCTAAAGCCGATGCTCCCCTCGGCGATCGCCACTGCATGGCTTATATGAACACCTCTGTCACGCGTGGTCGCGCTGAGATGATCGTCACTACCACCGGTATGGGCACGGAGATGGGCAACATCGCCGACTTGCTCAACAAGACCGAGGCGGACAAGACACCGCTGCAGAAGCAGCTCGACCGGCTGACCGTGATCATTGCGTCATTGGCTGGACTGGCATTTATCCTCATGGTGATCATGGGTTTGCGTAACGGGCAAGCCATGGACGCTATCTTCATCGCCGGCGTGGCGCTGGCAATCTCTGCCATCCCCACCGGTCTGCCGGCCGTGGTCACCACCATGTATTCCATGGGCACACGTGCGCTGGCAAGCCAAGGCGCTATCGTCAAGCGCCTGCCCTCGGTAGAGACATTGGGCTCGGTCTCAGCCATCTGCTCGGACAAAACCGGCACGCTGACCCTCAACAAGATGACGTCCCGCGAGTTCACCATCCCCGGCCAGAACCGCTTTACCGTGACCGGCGAAGGCTACGGAACGCAGGGGACAATGACGCTGGCAAGCGGTGTTGCAGGATTGCAGCCCTGGCAGAAAAACACCCTGGCTTACAGCACTGAAGGCAAGCTGTTGAGCGCAGGCGGCGCCAAGGTCGATCTCGAGAAAATCCTGCTGCCCATGGCGCTGTGCGCCGACGCCCGCCTCGACAGTACAGGCGCACTGATCGGTGATCCCACCGAAGGGGCGCTGATCGTGCTGGCAGAGAAAGGCGGTATCAGTATAGATGGCGCTCGAGAGATGTATCCCCGCGTGGCGGAGGTGCCCTTCGACTCGGACTACAAGTTCATGGCTACCTTCCATAACATGCAGAATGAGCAAGGCAAGCCGGTGGTGCGCTGCTTTGTCAAGGGTGCGCCCGACGTGCTGATCGCTCGCTCCGGTTACTACTGGATGCCGGGCGATGACGACCGGCCCGTTACCGACGAGAACCGCAATCTGGCGCTCGAGGAAAATGAGCGCATTGCTAAAGCGGGCGAGCGGGTCATGGTGGTGGCGCAGCGAGACTTCGATCCGCAGACCTTCGATCCGCAGAGCAAGCTGATTGACCAGATGAACGACCTTACCCTGCTCGCCATGGTTGGCATCGTCGACCCACCCCGTGCAGAGGCTAAAACGGCTATTGCCAAATGCCACAGCGCCGGCATCCAGGTGCGCATGATCACCGGCGACCACGCCGTGACGGCAGCCGCCATCGGTCAGGAGCTGGGGATCACCGGAATGGCGCTGACCGGTGCTGAGTTTGCGGCCATGAGCGACGACGAGCTGAAGAGTAAGCTGCCCGAGATCGGCGTGGTGGCGCGCGTGTCGCCGGAGGACAAGATACGCCTGGTAACGATGCTCCAGCAGCTGGATAACATCGTTGCCATGACCGGGGACGGCGTCAACGACGCGCCGGCGCTGAAGAAGGCTGACATCGGTGTAGCCATGGGCATCACCGGCACCGAGGTCTCGAAGGGGGCCGCGGTGATGATCCTGACCGATGACAACTTTGCCACCATCGTCAAGGCGGTGGAGTTCGGGCGCGCCATCTACCAGAACCTGTTCAACTTCGTCCGCTTCCAGATGGAATCGCTGGTGGCATTCATCATTTCCTACCTGTTGGCAGCCTTCTTCGTCGTGCTTGGGGGAGCACCTTTCACACCGTTCGTAGTCCTATGGATAAATTTCCTGGTGCAGATCCCGGTTGCCTTAGCGCTGGGGTTCGACGACCCGGCGCCGGATCTGATGGAGCACAAGCCGCGCCCATTAAAGCAGCCCATCCTTACAACTGCACAATGGGTCCGCATTGCCTTCATTGGTCTGCTGATGTCGATCGCCACGATCTATCTGGAGGCAGTGTATGAGGCTTCAGGCGCTGCTGTTGCAGCAACGATGGGAATGGTTGTTTTCTCATTGATGGTGATCGTGCTCGCCCTCAGCGCCCGCAGTGAGACTGCAAGCGCATTCAACCGCGATGTTCTCAAGAATCGACACCAGCTGATGCTGTATGGCATTTCGCTGTTGTTGACCATCATACCGGTCCGGTTTGGCCTGTTGGGCTTAACCCAGATCACCAGCAACCAATGGCTGAGCTGCATCGCTCTCGCCTTCGCCTTGCTGCTGGTGGACGAAGTGATCAAGTTCTTCATGCGTAGGAGTCGCAGCTAGCATTAATTTGCGTCCTCCTGGTTATGCCAATCGGGATGACGCCAAGTGTGCGGCAGCCAAACAGAAGATTTGTAAGTGTATGTTCAGAAACCAAATCATTTCTATCAGAAAAGGAGAATACCAATCATGAAAACAATCCGATCAGTTGATGTCAAATCCTTCGTTATATATGGCGCAGTATTGGCGGCTTTCTGGACCTTCGCCTTCGGTCTGTACTATTGGATCCTGGGCTGGATCTTCGGCGCCAGCTCCTGGTGGATCGATATGAACCTGGCCAATTGGTCAGTATACAGCTTCACCACGCTCCTGGCAGTGATCTGGCGCAGCCTGATCAACGCCCTGGGCGGCGCGCTGGGCGGTCTGGTCGTGGCGCTGGTCTACAACGCCGTGGCTGGCATGATGGGCGGGGTCAAGCTTAACCTGGAGTAGACTTTCCCGTCTCAGGAAAGGTCGAGGCTGGAATAATAAATCATCAATGACTGCCAGTCCTGCCAGGACTGGCAGTCATTGATACGATACACTACTATTATATGGAGAAAAAAAATGGCAACACTAACCGCACTCAAGTTTTCCACCCCCGATGGGGCCGGGCAGATGCTGGAGAAGGTCCAGTCTCTGCAGAACATGCAGCTGATCACCGTCCAGGACGCGGCTATCGTCACCTGGCCTGTAGGCAAGAGCAAACCCAAGACCAAGCAATTGGTCGACATGGCGGGTATCGGCGCCATGCAGGGCGCCTTCTGGGGTATGCTCTTCGGTCTGATATTCTTCGTGCCGTTCTTCGGTCTGGCAGTCGGGGCCGCCATGGGCGCTTTGGGCGGCAAGATGGCCGACTACGGCATCGACGACAACTTCATCAAGCAGAGCCGCGAGAAGGTCACCGAAGGCACTTCGGCGCTGTTCCTGCTGACAAGCGACGCGGTGCAGGACAAGGTGCTCGATGAGCTCAAGGGCTTCGATTTCGAGCTGATCGCCTCCAACCTGACCAAAGAGCAGGAAGAGCAGCTCATGGCTGCCTTCGCAGAGGAATAAACTATTTCCAGACGCTGGCAGGTCTGAAAGACCTGCCAGTGTCTGCCTCAAGGAAACCATGCAGAAAACAAAACGCAATCATCGTAATGTACTATTCATCGCAGCGCTGGTAATGGCGCTGGTTCTCAGTGCCTGCGGCGGCGCGGCCACACCCGCCCCAACCCAGGATACAACCCTGATCCAGACTCAGGCAGCCCAAACGGTGGTGGCTGACTTAACCCAGAACGCACCGCCCTCGCCACCCACAGCGGCCCCTCCGGCGGTGCCTACCGAGACATCGCCGCCACCTGGCCCAACACCCGATCCGAATATCCCGGTGGCAGTCATCCCCACCCCCGCCCCTGGCGAGCCATCAGCGATCGCCAACTATAACACCACCATCTACAGCGGACCCGGAGAAGCCTACGTGGTCTATGCCACCTTCCTGGGCGGCCAGACTGCCAGAGTCACCGGCAAGAGCGAAGACGGTCTGTGGTGGGCGGTCAGCGTGCCGGTTGCCCCGGATGGGAACGGGTGGGTGAGTGCTGGTTGGGTGGCGGTGAGCAATGCCGACAGCGTTGCAGTGCTTCCCACGCCGCCGGTTCCACCGACCGCGGAAATGGTCCCGCCTGGACCAGATGATCCGCAGGCAGCCGCCATCGCCAACGTGTATGTGCGCACCGGACCGGCCACCAATTTCCCGGCCTATGGCATCGCCAAAACCGGCCAGACGGGTCGCGTGATCGGGGTAAGTGAGGATGGCCTGTGGTGGGTGGTGCGTCTCAATCCGGAGAATGTCGGCGCGGGCTACGGCTGGGTGATGGCGCAGTACACCCAGGCGACGAACGTGGAGAATGTACAGACCATCGCCGCACCTCCGGCGCCTCAAGCTTACATTCCGCCCCCACCGCCGGCAGGAACGCCGGTGGCAGTTGCCGTGGAACCGATCAACGTGCGCAACGGACCGGGAACGAACTACCCGGTGCTGGTGGTCGCCCCGGCAGGCGCATCGGGTGAAGTCAGCGGTAAGAGCGCCGACGGCGCCTGGTGGCAGGTGGTGGTCTCCACCGATTACTCCCCGACCGGCTTCGGCTGGGTGTCAGCCAGCTACGTGGTCACGGCCAACACTGCCAGCACACCGGTGGTCGAGTCGCCCGCCCCCCCGCCGCCCGTAGGAACCACACCTCCGCCGCCCACTGGTGCCACAGGCTGCGTGGTGGTCGCGCAGGATCCGGCTGATGGGACGACTTTCGCCGTTGGCTCAAGTTTCAACACGACCTGGGTGCTGCAAAACACCGGCGACAGCAAGTGGGATTCTGGCGAGTATGACCTGGCCTACGTGGGCGCGGCGGCGAATATCCCGCTGCACCAGGGCTCCGACCGCTACGACCTGACCAGCACCGTCGAAGCGGGCTGGACCTACAACTTCTCCGTGCCGATGATCGCACCCTTCGAGACGGGTGTTTTCGGTGAGCTGTGGCAGGTTGTGCTGGGCAACCAACCGGTGTGCGAGTTCTATGTCTATATCGAAGTGAGGTAAAGGGAACCCACCCTCCTTCCCCAAATACTGTGTTCCAAAAGGAGAAAAAATTATGCCAGGCAGACGACAAGAACGGCGTGACGATCGCCAGCTCGGACGACCGGGCGGCGGGGGCGGAAACCACTACCAGATGCGCCAGAAGATGGTATCCATCGGTGATGATTTCTGGATCGAGAACGACAAGGGGCAGAAGGTATTCAAAGTAGACGGTAAGGCATTACGAGTGCGCCAGACCCTGGTCTTCGAAGACGCCCACGGCAGCGAGCTGGCCAAGATCCAGGAGCGCATGCTGCGGGTGAATGACAGCATGGAGATCGAAGGACCGCATGGCGAGAACCTCGCCACGGTCAAGAAAGCCCTGATCACCCCCGTGCGCGAACGCTGGGTGGTCAAGATCAAGGGCGGCCCAGATTTGGAGGTGAAAGGAAACATATTAGATCATGAGTACACCATCGGAGAAGGCCGCGACAAGGTGGCCGAAGTCTCCAAGAAGTGGTTCCGCCTGCGCGACAGCTACGGCGTGGCCATCGATCCCGGGCAGGATGACGTGATCATCCTGGCAGTGGCTGTGTGCATCGACGAGATGGCCCACGAAGGCCGCTAAGCCGCCGGGTGAATGACGCTCTCGGAGATGGCGCGAGTAATCCCTATCCCCGAGAATTAACCCTATCAGGTTCTATTTTGAGGAGGAGTTTCCAATGTGTTGTTTCTTTGCTGCTCTGGTATTCTTTGGCCCACGCCTGGGCTTCCTGGTGTATTGGCTGCTGGCGCCGCTGCGGGTGAACCTCTCGTTTGCAGCTTTCAACTTTCCCTGGTTGGTCGGCCTGATGGGTCTGATCTTTGCCCCGTGGACATCGTTGATGTATGTGCTGATCTTCCCGTTGAACGGCTGGGATTGGATCTGGCTGGGTTTTGGGATTATGGCGGACATCGCCAGCTACGTCGGCGGCTACCACAACCGCCAGCAGGTGCCTTATTACCCAGAAACCGCACCGTAAACCAGTAAGCTGCACATTTTAGGGTGAAATTAGGGGTGTGTTTGGGCGGGTACCGCCCAAACACACCGACCCTTCCACCAACTGAATATCACTATTTCTATAGATGAAAGGAGAAAACCAATGACATACGGTCCAATCGATTTTATCGCAATCGAATTCAAGACCGACCAGCTAACAGGAGAGAGCTTGCCAGCCCTGCTCGAGCTGGTGGAAAATGGGATCATCCGCGTGATCGATCTGGTCATCATCCTGAAGGATCAGGATGGGGTTTACCAGGTTCTGGAGATCGAGGAGCTGGCTCCCGATGTTCTGGCGATGTTTGATCCGCTGGAAGTGGAAATCAGCGGCATCATCCAGGTCGAAGATATCGAGTTGATCGCTGAGGCGATGGAAGCTAACACCACCGCCGCCCTGTTGCTTTTTGAAAACCTGTGGGCGATCAAGTTTGGGGAAGCTGTAACCCGTTCCAGCGGCCGCATGGTGATGTATGACCGCATCCCCTTCGAGGTGGTGAATGAAACCATGGAGATATTTGCCCTAGCTGAGTCAGCCGTTGAGTCAGCCGGCGAATAAGCCGCTGAGGCAGCCGCCGAATAAGCCGCTGAAGCACAGCCTGGGATTGAGACATTAACCAAAACCATAGAACAGGAGTTTGACATGCCTAGAGCCAGAAGAGCAATGAGAAGAAGACGTGTAGCACGAGCTGCGGTCGGCACGGCGGTGGTCGCCGGCACTGCCGGTGCGGTGCACCACCACCAGAACCAGAAATATGCACAGCAAGCTGCCCAACAGCAGCAGTACGAGGAAGAAGAGGAATATTATCCAGAGGAAGAGTACGAGGACGAGGCTCCAGTTCAGCAAGCGCCTGCGCCCGACCTGACCGCCCAGCTTCAACAGCTCTCCCAGCTTCACAATGCGGGCGTGCTGAGTGACGAGGAGTTTACGGCTGCCAAGGCTAAGCTGCTGGCTGGCTGATCCTTCTGAACCAGCCAAAGCCAGGATAGTGCTCGCAACAATCACCATCATCGTCGCAGTCGCCAACGAACTGGCCATATCCCATGCTGGAGCATTGACAGACGCCCAACATCTTTCGCAATATGCCACCCAGATCACCGCTGCAGCGAAATCAGCTTTCCTGGAAAGTGGAG
>JAQBDA010000341.1:0-3654 GCA_032124675.1 Chloroflexota bacterium | reverse complement strand
GGTCACCCCAATATCAGGCAATCCCCTTCGCGATATTGACACCTACACCTGCGCGGGTGTATACTGTCGATGGAGGTATGACATGCAGCAGAACAAATACCGTGCCCAGATCCTGCTCGAACCCGAGCAGCACGCCGCCCTGGCGGAAGCTGCCCGCCGGGAAGAGCGCAGCATATCCGACCTTGTGCGTGAGATCGTGGACCACTGGCTTATCCAGCAGGACGAGCAGCGACTATGGGAGCAGCGTATGCAAGCTCTGGAGCGACTGAACCAGATCCGTGAACGCATTCAGCAGGAGTATGGGGTCTATCACTGCGACCTGCTGGAGGAAGCGCGTGCAGAGCGGGACGAGGACATCGACCGGGTCTGGCGGGGTGAGGAATGACGTTCGTTGTCGTGGATGCTAACCTCAGCCTGGCTCAGGTGCTGCCATTACCCTATTCGCCGGCAGTGATCCAACGTATGCGGGTATGGCAGGACGAGCTGCCACGCATACTGGTGCCGGGACTGTGGGAGTATGAGGTGGTCACAGGTCTGCGGAGAGCTTGCTTCCAGAGGTTGCTCAGCCTGGAACAGGCGCAATCCAGCCTGGATGAGCTGCTGGGGATGGAACTTGAAGTCGTGCCGGCCTCCCCAAATCTGCACCGGCGCGCCCTGGAATGGGCTGAGCAGTTGGGGCAATCGCGGGCGTACGACGCGCAGTACCTGGCGCTGGCTGAGCAGGAGGGAGCTGAACTGTGGACGGGGGACAGGCGACTGGCAAACGGCGCGGCTGCCCTGGGCGTGGATTGGGTGCACTGGGTGGGGGAGGCTTAAGCCGGCAAGGAGTACTGGGATGGTGGAATTGATGCTGGCACCGTAGAGGCCCCTTGGTTGGACGATCAGCGCTTCTCGTGGGGCGCCAGCCAGGAGCGCGCCAGCGAGATCCGTGAGCAGTACCAGCACGGGAGGTTGTTCGAGTAGCAACCGCGGCTGGCAGGGATATAGAGCGGGAGCTCATATTTGGAAAACGATATAGGGATGAAGCTCGATTACCAGGCCCTGTTGGCGAAGCTAAGGCATTTCATCATCAGCGAGGCTGAGAATAAGAAGACCGACCTCTGGCGCCAATGGTCGCGCCCGCTTGGCGAGCGGGTGGCTGCCGGGGATGCCATCGCCGGCTTGCGGGTGGTCAGCGTTTCTTATGATGGCAGGATACAGCTTCACTGCACGGCCAACAACTCCCGTTTTCGCGAGGGCGATATCCTGGTGCTGCATCGAGGCACCCCTACCGATCCAGGCGCTATCCAGGTCACGCTGGAAGAGGACGATGAAACCGAGCTGACCGTCCGCATCGACTATGGGGATATCAACCTGCTGCAAGAGTACCACGAGGGGTGGACCGCCGATGAAAGCACGCTCGACCTGAGCGGATACTACCTGGACGCCATCAATCAGGTGGCGGATAGCGACCGTGGTCGCAGGGTCATTCTCCCATTGCTGTTCAACGACATTTCGCCAACAATGGACTATGGATCGCACCAGATCGCGTACAAGGTCGGGATCAAAGCCGGGTTGAATGCGAGCCAGTCGGAGGCATTGGCGGATGGCTACGCCACCGATCTTGCCCACTTGATCCAGGGTCCGCCCGGCACGGGCAAGACCTACGTGTTGGCGCACCTGGCACGGATGCTGGTGAAGGATGGTCTGCGGGTGTTTGTCACCGCGCTCACTCACCGGGCGATCAACAACGCGCTGGATAAAATCCAAGCCCTGGATAAACACATACCTGCCTGCAAAATTGGCCGCGAGGAACGTGCCCAGGGGCTCAAAGTAGAGAATTACCCATATTTCTACGGCTCCGGGTTCGATGAGCTGGATGGCGGTTATGTGATCGGCGCAACCCCCTTTGCCACGCGCACACAGAGATTGGGAAATGTCGAATTCGACGCGGTGATCTTCGACGAGGCCTCGCAGGTCACGCTGCCGCTGGCGCTGATGGGCATGCTCCCGGCGGAGAAATACATATTCATCGGTGATGAGCACCAGCTTCCACCAGTGACGACGTCCAAATCTGGTGAGCTGGCGAGGGAATCGATCTTCAGCTACCTGAGCGACCGCGGCTACGAAACCATGCTCACCACCACGTATCGGTTGAACGATGAGCTGATCGTCTGGCCGAACCGAACTTTTTACGAAGGGCAATTAGAACCGGATCCAAGCGTTGCTGGCCGCAGGCTGAAAATCCCAATATCGAATTCGCGCTGGCGAGCGGCCCTGGACCCGAACCATTCGGCAATATTTATTGACCTGAGGCATTGGAACAACACGATTCGAAGCCCGGAAGAAGCAGGGGTGGTGTGCGAGATTGTGAACGAGCTGATCCAGGCAGGCCTGCCGCCGGAGGAGATCGGTGTTGTTGTCCCCTACCGCGCTCAAGCCAGGCTGATCCGCAATAGGCTGCGCCAGATCATATCTGTCAAAGATGGATTGAAAGACCTGGTTGTGGATACCGTCGAGCGGATGCAGGGTCAGGAGCGCGAAGCGGTCATGGTTTCGCTGACCACGTCGTCTGCTGGCTTTGCAGCCAACCTGGCTGAGTTCTTCTTCCAGCCACAGCGGCTGAATGTTTCGGTCACCAGACCACGCACCAAGCTGATCGTCCTCGGGAGCCGGCACGTTTTGGAAGCTGCACATGACGATCCCGAGGTACAGCGTTCGATCGGCATGTTCAAAGAACTGCTATCTACCTGTAAGGTTATCGACGCCGGGCAACGGAATTGACATGGCAACCATCTTTCCCACCCAACCGGTTGGAAGCATACCCACCACTGTCCTGAAGGTTTTCAATTATTTGAAGGGGTTGCCGGACGAATATCTCGTCTGGCACCACCTGGCACCCTGGCAGGTGGACATGCCGGATTTTTTGGTGATCAGTCCCGACCAACGGGCGGTGGTCATCAAGGTGAGCAATGCCACTCCGGACCAAATGCAATCCAGGCTGCAGATGGTTTTGATCGGCAAGAATAAAGAGAATATCGGCGAACAGGAGACCGGGGTGCTGCTGGATTTCCAGAAGGAGCTGGAGCAACGGGTGTCGGGATCATCCGTTTCAGCCGCAAACAACAGGCACTACCTCCGGGGCATCGTTCTCTGCCCCAATCTGGCTGCCAAAAATATCGCCCGCATCCCGGAGTCGCAAAAGCACAAAGATCACCATTGGATTGGGAAAGAGTATTTAGACGCTGCAAGCTTTGATCTATGGAAGCAGATCTACCCACCGGAAGCGTTGGACGAAATTTCCCGGCAGCACATCCGGGAATTGTTCACCCCCGAGGTGGTCGTCCCCTGCCAGATCACCGTCCGCAGACCTAGGGAACGAAACCTGGAAGCAGGCTTGAAGGATTTCATTCTGGATTATGACCAGGAAATGGTCTTGAAAACAGATCTGGAACTTCCAACAGAGGCTGAAAATATCGTCAGAGATTTCCAGATCTCACTCGTCAATGGCGTGGCGGGCAGCGGGAAAACCTTGCTCCTGCTCTACCGGCTGCGGTTACTGCGTGAGCTGTACCCTTCCAAGACCTTCCTGGTATTAACCCACAACCGGGCTCTCATCAGAGATATGCAGGATAAGTTCTGTAAGCTTCTTGCTGACCTGCCGACTAATATTAC
>JAQBDA010000340.1:0-5682 GCA_032124675.1 Chloroflexota bacterium | reverse complement strand
GCTTTGCACGGGGAAGTGTTTTCTAATGTTCACGACCTTAACCAGCTCTTCATTCATAGGGGAGCTGGAATTTGAGGCGGTATTGGCCTCCATCGGTTTCGATTGCTCAGACATGGTTCATCTCCTGATCAACCGAAGACTCCTGGTAAAGCCAGCAAGCTGTTATCTGGTCTCTTTCTTCAACAGGTTCGAAAGCTGGTTCTTGTGTCCGGCATATGTCCATTACAAATGGACAACGCGGGTGAAAGCGACAACCGGAGGGGGGGCGTAGCAGGTTTGGGGGGATGCCTTCCATCTTGTACAGCTCTCCGCCATCCAGCTTGATATTGGGCACCGAGCGCAGCAAGCCCTGGGTATAGGGATGTTTTGGATCACCAAAAATATCGAAAACATCGCCGATTTCAACAATTTTTCCGGCGTACATCACCGCCACACGATCAGCAATTTCGGCAACCACACCGATGTTGTGGGTGATGAGCATGATGGTCAAACCAAATTCATCCTGGAGTTCACAGAGCAGATCGAGAAATTTATGCTCGACGATGACATCCAGTGAGGTTGTAGGTTCATCGGCGATGACCAACTTTGAATCTAAGGCAAGTGCCAGGGAGATCATAACCCGCTGGCGCATTCCGCCTGACATCTGATGTGGATATTCACTCAGTCTCTCCCGGCGAATACCCAAGCGCTCGACCAGCTCCTCAGCACGGGCTTCTGCAGCCTCATTAGATGTTTCAGGCTCATGGGTCTGGATGGTCTCAGTCAAGTGCTCCATAATACGTTGGACTGGATTAAGGGAGGTCATCGGGTCCTGGAAGACCATGCCTATCTCGGCTCCACGCAAATCAGTCATTTCCCGGTCTGAATAGGTCATCAAGTCACGCCCGTCGAACCATAGCTCCCCGCCAGTGATCTCCGCAGGTCCGGTATGCAGGCGCATCAGCGCCTTGCCTAAGGTTGACTTGCCGCAGCCGGATTCCCCTACCAGCCCAAGGATTTCACCACGGAAGATGTCGTAGCTGACATTATCGACTGCCCCGACAGAGCCAGATCGAGTTTTGTATTCCACTGTCAGGTTTTTGACAGAATACAAAATATCCTTGGACATCAGCGGTCCCTCAATTTGGGATTGAATATCTCCATCAGTCCTTCACCCATCAATGTAAAAGCCAACACCACCAACATGATCGCCACACCAGGGAATGTGATCAACCACCAGGCAGTCTGGATGAAGCGCTGGCCGCGCGCCAGGTCGATACCCCAATCAGCGATGGTGGGGGGAAGACCGAGACCGAGGAAGCTGAGCCCCGCACCGGTCAGGATCGCGTCGGCTACATTCACCGAAAAGATTATCGCGACCGAAGGAATCACGTTGGGAAAAATGTAACGTCTCAAAATCTCGGTCCTACGTGCCCCAATGCTGCGTGCTGCCTCAACATAGATTTCTTCTTTCACAGAGAAAGATTGACCACGCACGATGCGGTAGTACGTGGGGATATACAACACGGCGATCGCGACAATGATATTGAACACACTGGGACCCAAAACGGCCGTGATAGCAATGGCCAGAATAAGGCCGGGAAAGGCGTATAAGCTATCCATGAGAAGGCTGAGATAACGATCGAGTGATCCGCCTATGAAGGAAGCGATTAAACCAAGAGGTACGCCGATAAACAGTGCCACAATCGAGGAAGTGAACCCGATCAGCAAAGCGACCTGGGCACCCCATATTAATCGGCTGAAGACATCCTGTCCGATATCGTTGGTGCCCAACAAGAAACCTCCAGCTGTAGCGGTATCCCCCATGATGCGTTCGGTTGCTCGCAAAGATGGGAATTGGGAAGCCACAATCTCGAAGTCGGTGGACTGCACGACCGCTGCCTGCGCTTCTCCATCCACAACCGCCTGGAGGGTTTCCTCCAGGGAATCATAGCGCTCGATCCGCGCCCGCAATCGAAGGCCCTCGGGTTCATTTTTTAGCTGGTTGTCGATCGCCTGGGCCTGCTCACGCAATGCTACGGCAGTTGGTAAGCCTTCCTCCACGCCGATAGTTGGTCGCTCTGCACCTTCTGGAACCGCCAGATCCTGCATCAATTCAATTTGCGAATCCTGCGGCACGATCAGCACCGGGACAGGAGGAGTTTCTCCAGGCGCCAAGAAGCTCGAACCAACAATTTCATTAGGACCAAATGGTGCAAAAGGATCAGGAAAAAAGGCGATGATCATGAAAGCGATCACCATGACCGCCGAGATAACTACGAACCACCAGTCAGCTCCATACCATTTACGCGCCCTGAGACCACGCCGTACGAAACCAACTCGCTCAAGGTCCAGCTCCCAAGGAGCAACCTCATCAGCAGCTTCGGGAAATTCTTCTTTATTTATGGTCATGGACTAATACCTCACCCTTGGATCAACCAGCGAGTAAATGATATCAACGGTGAGACTGATGACTGCTACGAGCAAGGCAAAAACTGCAATCCCACTTTGCACAGCGGTATAGTCTCGTGAGGAGATGCGCTCCACCAGATATCTGCCCATCCCCGGCCAGGAAAACACGGTCTCCGTTAGCACCGCGCCAGCCAGCAGGATAGCTACCTGCAGGCCAATCAGTGTAATAATTGGGATCATGGCGTTTTTGAGGGCATGTCGATAGGTCAGCACGCGCTCCTTGATGCCGCGTGCACGCGCAGCAGCAATGTAGTCAGCTTGCTGCGTCTCAATCACGTTGATGCGCGTCAGCCGTACAAAAACTCCGGAGAGGATGAGCCCGAGGGTGAAAGCCGGGAGCACGAGATGTGTCAGGGTAGAGCCCAAAGCAGGCCAGTTGCCGCTGATAATAGAATCGATCGTATAAATATTAGTGGTGTGCACCAGCGTTGTACCGATCACCGGGTCAATACGACCTGAAATAGGCAACCAGCCAAGCCTGACACCAAAAAGAAGCTGCATCATCAAGCCTAACCAGAATATCGGCAGCGAATAGATCACAACTGAATAGATGCGCATACCGTAATCGGTAGTGCGTTTGCGGCGTGAAGCCGCCCAGGTTCCACCAATGATTCCTATTGTAAGAGCTATTACTGAAGCTGGTATGACCAGCTCCAAAGTAGCGGGGAATCGTTCGCTCATCTCGTCTACGATAGGGCGGTGACCACCGGTGAGCGAGTTTCCAAAGTTTAGGGTGATCATGTCTTTGAGGAAGTTGGCGTATTGCACATAGATTGGATCGTTCAATCCGAGCTGCTCGCGGATACGCTGGATGGTCTCAGGTGTCCCCTTTGGTCCCAGCGCTGAGGTTACCGGGTCGCCAGGTAAAACCCTCATAATAAAGAACACCAGGGTGGCCAGTATAAAAACCATCGGCAGGGTTAAGCCGACGCGTGTGATGACAAAGCGGCGGAGACCCGTCGATCCGGAAACAAGAATATAGATCAGCCCGATAAGTGCGGGTATCCCGAGGATGAGGGCAATAATTGCGATAGGTGACACGAGATTATTGTCTTTAATTAAGATAAGGGGCGGGTATAAACCCGCCCCTTAGAGATAGTTTTGATGATGTTACGGGCTCTTGGAGACCGTGGAGTAATTGAACTCGAGAGTTGGACCGATGTTCAACGTTCCCGGTTCGGCGTACATGTCAGAACCAGAGATATTCGAGCTGTAAGTGATGTGTTCTGCGATGATGAACAGGGGTAAAGTCACTACCAGGTCGGCGTAGACATCCTGTGCCTGCTGGTAAAGGGCTTCGCGTGCAGCTACATCCGTCTCGACATCAGCCTGTACCAAAAGGTCAACCAACTCGGCGGACAGATCATCGATCGGTTCACCGTAGTCGCTGCCTTCCGCGGCAAGTGCGACATTGGTGCCCAAGCCTCCGTTATAGACAAAGGGGGTCAGGTAGTTGGACGAATCGGGGTAGTCGAAGAACCAGCCCAACACGCCAGCTTGGTAAGATTCCCCGCCGGTCAATGCGGTGATGTAGGTGCTCCACTCCTGCGCCTGCAGAGTGACATTAATCGCGCCTGTCGCCTCGAGCTGCTGCTGGATGATTTCCATCCAGGCAACCGTCTCGGTGCCGTAGTGTTCTGGTGGGTACCAAAGCTCGAGCTCCACCGGGTTGTCCGCAGTATAGCCGGATGCGCTCAGGAACTCATTAGCCAGGTCGATGTTTGGCGAGGCGTACATGGTTTCGAAGGCTTCGGTAGCGCCCAGGAATCCGGGTGGGACCTGCGAGTACAATGGTGCCGCCTTACCGCTGTAGACCACGTCGGAGAGCTCGTCCCGGTCAATCGCAGCCGCGACAGCCTTATAGACATTGGGGTCATCCATCGGCGGGAAAGTGTGGTTGATGACCAGGTAGCGGATAGGTCCCGCAGGGATCTTGTTCGCTGATAGGTCAGCTACACTCTCCAACTGGGAGATCAGCTCGGGACCCAGGAAGCGCCAAGCGATATCGATCTCGCCATTCTGGACGGCGAGGGACATGGTCTGCGGGTCAGAGA
The DNA here is from genome assembly GCA_032124675.1 of Chloroflexota bacterium. Lineage (GTDB taxonomy): Bacteria > Chloroflexota > Anaerolineae > Anaerolineales > UBA4823 > JAQBDA01. The sequence continues at coordinate 1,177 of JAQBDA010000340.1, read as the reverse complement.
AATAGCGGATGATGACCTGGTCAACCTGAGGCGTGAGCTCCCCATTGTAGAAGGTATTGGGTTCGAGCACAACCTGCTCAGCTTGTGTGAACTGGCTGATGTACCAAGGTCCGACACCGTAGATCGGGGCTTCCGGGAAGAGTACGCACTCGTCTGCCAAGAAGATATCCGGGTGTGCGGGTATGTAGGTTGCACTTGCCATAATCTGGCTGAAGAAACCGACTGCAGCCTTCAGGGTGAAGACCAACGTTTCATCATCAGGCGCTTCAATGCTTTCCACGTAAGGTGTAGTCAATGCGTCGGCGACACCATTGGGGCATTCTGGTCCGATGGTCAGCAAGCGGTTTAGCTGCTCAGCATACATGGGGGCTGTCAGCTCGAGACCATCTGCGAATTTGATCCCGGGGCGCAGCTTGAAGGTATAAACCAGACCGTCGTCGGATATCTCAGGCATGTCTACAGCCAAACCAGTCTGAAGGTCAGTCGTTCCCGGTGCCCACTTGAGCAAACCTTCGCCCGTGTTCTTGATCAGCTCCCAGTCATGTACGGAGTATGCGTCAGCCGGATCGAGGCTTGAGATTGCATCAGTGGTGCCGATGATGAGGGTAACCTTCTCCTCCACAGGGGGTTCGGTAGGTTCCGCGGCTTCCGTTGGTTCAGGTGGAGCTTCGGTCGGAGGGGGCGCTACCGTTGGCTCGGGTGGTGCTTCAGTCGCGACAACTTCCTCTGTCGGTGCTTCGGTCGCGGCCGGTGCACAGGCCGCAAGAATCATGCTGGCCATCACGAGCACTGCGAGCAAAGCAAAAAATTTCTTGGTTTTCATCTTTCTCTCCTCTTAAACATATGAAAAGTTTCGCGCATCAAATTTGACGTGCGATCGGGTATATTTTCCTCCACGTCACCTCCTTTAACACTGAATAATTAAATTTGTTGAGCTGCTAGTATTATACAATACTCTGGGGCACAGCTGCACATTCAGGTTACCAAAAGCAATGGCACCGTATTTTTCTTACTCTTAAGATTGACTGGAGGTTCATAAAAACCCCGATTAATATTATTAATGTACGCTGTTTGTCAACTTCTAATATGACATCTGACACTTTATGGGCGTTATTAAGAGGGATATAATCTAATTAGGTTGATTTATGCAGTCCAAGGAGACCTCTTATGACTGAGA
>JAQBDA010000339.1:0-20096 GCA_032124675.1 Chloroflexota bacterium | reverse complement strand
CCCCCCTCCTCCCTCTTGTTCTATCCCGTGTCTGTGTTTTTTGGTGTCTCTCCGGCCCCCCCCCCCCCCCAACAACACAACCCCAAAATTCTCTTAACCCGAATTCAGGTTCTTTTAGGATTGGAGCCGGGATGCAGACTGCTATAATTGCATGCAGTCTGAAACTTGGTGAGTTGATCATCCTATGAGAAACATACAAACAGAGATCCTTGTTATCGGCGGAGGGGCGACTGGCACCGGTGTAGTTCGTGACCTGGCAATGCGCGGCTTCAATTCGGTCCTGGTTGAAAGAAGCGATCTGGCGACCGGGACGACCGGTCGTTATCATGGACTGCTGCACAGCGGCGGACGGTATGCTGTAAAAGACCCGCAGGCTGCCAGAGAGTGTATTGAGGAGAACCGCATCCTGCGCCGTATTATGCCGCAGTGTATCGAAGATACCGGCGGTTTCTTTGTCGTTACACCCTGGGATAGCCCTGAATACGCTCCAATGTTCGTCCAGGGATGCCGCAATGCAGGGATCCCCCTGGAAGAGGTGCCGGTTGGGCAGATGATGCGGGAGGAGCCGCTGCTCAATCCAAAGATAACCCACTGCTATCGTGTGCCGGATGCGGCTGCCGATTCATGGCTGGCGGCAGACTTGAATGCGAAATCTGCCCGGGAATATGGGGCAGCCATACTGCGCTACCACAAAACTATAAAGCTGCTGCGGGAGGGTGACCGCGTGGTGGGTGCCGTGTGCCTGGATATCGCCAGAGATGAGGAAGTAACCATCCATGCTGACTTTGTCGTCAATACTTCGGGTGCCTGGGCCGGGCAGATTACAGGCAGTATAGGCGTGCCCGTCCATATCGTCCCCGGTAAGGGGGTGATGCTGGCGGCGAACCACCGCATCTTGAACACGGTTGTAAATCGCTGCAAAATGCCATCCGATGGAGATATCCTGGTGCCCATCCACACCGTCACTGTGATTGGCACCACAGATGTGCATGTGAGTGATCCGGACCGTTTTGCTATTGAGCCCTGGGAAGTACGATTGATGTTAGAAGAGGGCGACAAATTGGTGCCGGGCTTCAAAGACATGCGTATGCTGCGCGCCTGGGCCGGGGTTCGCCCACTTTACCAGGAATCGCAGATAAAGGACACACGTGATATCACCCGGGCGTTTGTCCTACTCGATCATGAGCAGAGGGATGGGGTCGCAGGTCTGGTAACGATTACTAGCGGAAAATGGACGACCTACCGGAAGATGGCAGAGGTAACAGCAGATCTGGTGTGCTCGAAGCTGGGGCAGGAACATCCCTGCCGAACACATCTTGAGGCACTGCCTGCTGATAACCACAAGCCTGGCTACCATATCATGGGCAGCCGGTTTGCTGCTGTCGAAAAAGTAAGTGATTACGGACGGCTGGTCTGCGAGTGCGAGCTGGCTACGATCGATGATGTGACCGGTGCCATCCAGCAAGGAGAAGCCAATACGATAGATGACGTTCGCCGGGATATCCGTCTGGGAATGGGCCCGTGCCAGGGCGGATTCTGCACTTACCGGGTAACAGGATTGCTGCACCGGCTGCGGCGCCCAGGCGTAGAGCAGTCGAATGTCGCTTTGCGAGATTTCTTGCAGGAACGCTGGAAAGGGCTGCTTCCGATCCTGTGGGGACAGCAGTTGCGCCAGGAACGCCTGAACGAGTTGATCTATCTGAGCCTGCTGAATGCCGAGGTGCTACCGGGTCCAGCCCAATCTCGTCTGGGGGCAGAACTGTACGTGCCGCCTGAATCCGGTGAGCACCAACTGGACGCTCCGGCCAGGCATGGGTATATTCAACACATATCTGCCGGAACCGTGCTGCCCAGCAAGGGGTTTTCAGCCTCAGCACTGGGTGTAGATATGCTGATCATCGGAGCAGGATTGGCAGGGTTGACTGCCGCCTGGCAGGCAGCTATTCGCGGTGCACGGGTGCGAGTGATCAGCAAGGGATGGGGGACATTATTCTGGCACGCGGGTTGTATTGATGTATGGAATCCTGAGTCTGCAGCAGATACGACAACGGCGGATGCCCAGGCGAGATCCCTGGCTGAAATGATGGAAAAATATCCTGACCACCCCTATTCGAAGACCGGTATGGGGATGTTGGAACAGGCCGTAAATGAATTCAAATCTCTGTCCGAGAGAGCTGGATATCCCTTGCGGGGCTCCCTGGAGGACGGCTGGATCTTTCCAACCGGGCTTGGGACGGCCCGGTATACATGCCTTGCACCTGAAACGATGCTTGCTGGAGACCTGCGCAATCCCGGGGCGATGGCGGTTGTTGGGTTCGAGCAGTTCCTGGATTTCTACCCGCAGCTGGTTGCAGACAATTTGAGATCGATGGGAGTGCAGGCTGAGGCGATAATGCTCGATCTGGATCACCTTAATGGGCGAACGTCCGTCACCCCGAAATCCCTGGCAGCACTGTTCGAGCAGCCGGAATTCAGGGAGCGTGTGGTCCGGGTGTTGATGAAGATCCTGGACAAAAATAGAACTGCTCGGATCGGCTTTCCAGCAGTCTTGGGGCTGAACCGGGCGGTGGAGGTTGTGAGGGACCTGGAGGAGATGACCGGACTGCTGGTCTTCGAGATCCCTACCTTGCCGCCATCTATTCCGGGTATCCGCCTGCACAATATGCTGGTAGCGGAGATCGAGCGGCACGGCGGGCGCGTGCTGGACGGAATGGATGTGATGTCCGCTGAGTACGAGGGTGATATGGTGAGGGGTGTGTGGAGTGAGGCCGCAGCTCGACCCAAACTCAACCGGGCAAGCAGCTATATCCTGGCGACAGGCGGTATCCTGGGTGGTGGCGTCCAGATGGGTGTCGATGGCAGGATGAGAGAGTGCGTTTTTGATCTACCGTTGGCCGGTTATTCTGAAGAGGGTATACCGTTCAGGCGCAGTTTTCTCGGTTCAGGAGGTCATCCGGTGTTCCGCGCCGGGGTGAATGTGAACGGCGATCTGCAGCCGATCTCTCCAAATGGAGAGCGGTTTTACAGGAACCTGTATACCGTCGGATCTGCACTGGCATATTCAGACCCTGTCCACGAACGCTCTGTAGAAGGGGTTGCGCTGGTGACCGGCTTTGCGGCTGGCGCAAGAGGTGGTGTGCGATGAGCAGCGAACGTGGATCGCCTAAGCCTAGACATCCGGTGGAATTATCACTTGACCAGTGCATCAAGTGCAACATCTGCACGACAGCCTGCCCGGTTTCTGCAGTTACTGACCTGTTCCCCGGACCCAAATATGAAGCACCACAGGGGGGGCGCTTCCGTTCGAGTAAACAGAACAGCCCGGACAAGTCTGTTGATTATTGCAGCGGCTGCCGGGTGTGCAATATGGTCTGTCCGACCGGGGTGGACATCGCCGAGATGAATGCCCGGGCGCGCGCTACCATGGTTGAACAGAACCTGGTCCCGCTGAGACTGCGTTTGAGGAATAATCTCATCGCCCGGACGGAGCTAGTCGGCAAACTCGGGCAGCCGATCGCGCCGCTGGCGAATGCGATCCTCGCCAATCGAGTAGTGCGCCAGGCAGTGGAAGGAGTTCTTGGGATCCACCGGCAGGCGCCGCTGCCGTCATTCTCAAGACAGCGTTTTACGCACTGGTTCCGCAGGCGTGAAAACCTGCCTCAATCAGACCGCAAAGTGGTTTACTTCCATGGCTGCTCGACCGAGTATTATGAGCCGCGAATAGGGCAGGCAGCGATATATGTATTGGAAGCCAATGGCTTTGAGGTGATCGTGCCGGAACAGAACTGCTGCGGGCTCCCGCTGTTATCGAACGGGGAGTTCGATGCTGCCCGCTCTTACCATGCTGCCAACGTGCGTAAACTCGCGAGTTATGCCAGGCAGGGCATTCCGATCGTGGGTACTTCCACGAGCTGTACGTTAACCCTTAAAGAAGAAGCCCCTGAGCTGCTGGACATGCACGATCCGGATACCCGGCTGGTTGCCCAATCTACATACGATTTCAATGAGTTCCTGCTGGAACTGTTCCATGAGGGTTCGTTGAAGATAGACTTTAAACCGCTGCCTTACACACTGCCCTATCATGCAGCCTGCCAGTATCGTGCCCACCGCATCGGGCGACCCGCGTTAGATGTCCTGGAATTGATCCCGGATCTACGCATCGTAGATAGTCACGCAACCTGCTGCGGCATTGCGGGTACTTACGGGTACAAACAAGAAAAATATGATATCAGTATGGCGGTTGGGGAAGACCTGTTCGAGTTTGTTCGAGGCTCTCAAGCACCCTTCGTCATTTGCGACAGTGAGACCTGCCGCTGGCAGATCACACATGCGACCGGTCTACCGGCAGTGCATCCGGTTGAGCTGCTGGCATTTGCGAGTGGTCTTGAGCCTGAGGGGGTTATCACTCGTTACCTGCGTTAGAAAATGGGTGTAAAATTGGGTCTGCTTCTTGCCCGATATGATCCTAGGGTGCAGTAAAAATCCGTGCTAAATGTCTATGTCATCACATAAAAGAAGACTCAAGCAAAACGAATTACTGATTGATGAGGTATAAATTGAAAAATAACCATCTGTTGGTCGCTGCATTGCTGCTTTCTGTATCACTGCTGTTTTCCGCCTGTACGACGGTCACCTCGCCATCGACCCAGCTACCTGATGCAACGGCAGTTCCACTAACACCTACCGAGGTTCCTTCGAGTGAGACGCCGATGGCAACAGCCTCGCCAACTGCGACGGAAACCCAACGTCAGCCAACAGCGACGGCGACAGCTACAGCGACAGCTACAGAGATGCCAGTCTCGAGTGATACTCCGACTGTTGTACCAACGGATACCCTGGTCCCTGTTGCAAATCAGTCTGCTTCAGCATCACCCACATCATCAAGGGGATATGTATCTATGTACATGATCCTGGTGAGTACGGAGGGGTCAATTTGCGGTGACTCCGCAGTTCCCGTCAGCACAGGGGTGGAACGTTATGGGAGTGTAGAGACCGATGTTTCCAATGCCTTGAAGCAGCTGTTTTCGACTAAGGCGGAGTACCTAGGAAATTTGCTGAATTCTTTGCATCGATCCAATATTAGGGTAAACAATGTGGATTTTAACGACAGGACTGGATCGGTCTTTGTGGATCTGCGAGGTACCTATAAACCAACCGGGGACCCGTGTGATAATTCCCGAGTGAAAGCACAGGTTTGGTCAACCGTGCGCCAGTTTAAACAGGTGAAAACAACCGATATCCTTTTAAACGGCATTCCTTTTGGTGATCGGGTTTCAAACGACAAGTAATGTTGATTATGAGTGAGTACTATGGTTAAGCAAATAAGTATATTCTTTTTGTGGGTTGCATTGGGATGTGTGGTTCTATCCATTGGGGCCTGTGCATCATCACCTGAGCCGTCCGAAAAGGTAAACATTGCCACCAGTTCTGTAGTTCTGTCCTTAACCCCGGTTCCTTCCACAAATACACCTATGCCGCCAACCGAAACACCTGTGCCGCCAACCAAGACCGCCACACCAACCAGCACAAATACCCCGCCGCCGACGGATACGCCCGCTCCCTCGGCAACGCCTACTGAAACGATCCCGCCCCCAACCGCATCGGGGGACCAGGCAATATATGTATATTACATCTTGAAAGACGATGGTGGTCCTGTGGGCTGTGGAGACACAGCGGTAAAGATCAACACCGGCGCGTACCGCTCCGGAGATATTGCCACAGATGTTGCCAGTGCTCTGAAGCGATTATTCAACCATCAGCAGTATTTTGGCAATTTATATAACCCTATATACCTGTCGAACTGGAGAGTAGACAGCGTGGAATTTAAAGCCTACGAAGGCCAGGTGAATGTATCACTCAGTGGAGGCTATGTGCGCTCGGGTGACCGATGCGACGACAGCCGCGTGCGGGCGCAGATCTGGTCCACAATCCGGCAGTTTCCGGGTGTCAAGACGGTATATATATTGATGAATGGTAATCTATTGGGGGATATCCTGGCTACTGGGAAATAAAAATAGGGCAGATGACGAGTAATCATCTGCCCGTATAGGTTCTAGCAGCAATAATCTTCTATAGGTCGAGATCGATCGATACACCTTTATGCTTCAGCGCAGATTGAGCAGCCGCTAATCGTGCAATTGGGACACGGAAGGGTGAGCAGCTCACATAATTGTTGCCTACCAGGTGACAGAAATCGATGGACGACGGGTCACCGCCGTGCTCACCGCAGATGCCAACCTCCAGATCACTGCGTGTTCGACGCCCCTCGGTGACAGCCATATCCATCAAGCGACCGACACCATCGCGGTCGATTGTCTGGAAGGGGTTCTCCGGCAGAATGCCATCTTCCACATACTTCAGCAAGAAGTTGCGCTCAGCGTCGTCACGGCTGTAGCCATAGGTCATCTGGGTCAGGTCATTTGTGCCGAAGGAAAAGAATTCGGCCACCGAGGCGACTTCTGCAGCGGTCAACGCGGCGCGTGGGATCTCAATCATGGTACCGAATTTGTATGGGAACTCGACGCCTTTCTCATCCATCACCTGTTTGGCGATCTGTTCCAGGCGCGGCTGGATGATTTTCAGTTCGTTGACATGACCTGTAAGGGGGATCATCACCTCGGGTTTGGCATGGAATCCTTTCAGAGTTGCATCAGCGGCGCCTTCGAAGATCGCCCGTACCTGCATCTCCACGATTTCTGGCATAACGATGCTCAACCGTATGCCTCGCAGACCCATCATGGGGTTGCTCTCATGGAGGGATTGAATGTTCTTCAGCAGCTGCTCTTTCTCCGCCAGGCCCTCAGTCTCGCCTTTCACCCGCATGCTGATGACCTCTTCCAAAGTCTCTTCGAGGGGTGGCAGGAATTCGTGCAGCGGGGGGTCGATCAGCCTGATGATGACCGGATAGCCATCCATCGCCTCAAACAGACCTTCGAAATCAGACCGTTGGTATGGCAGCAGTTCATCCAGCGCAGCTTTGCGCTCGCTGCTCGAATCGACCAGGATCATGCGCTGGACGATCGGAAGCCGTTCTGGCTCGAAGAACATGTGCTCGGTGCGGCATAGTCCGATACCGACGGCTCCGTATGCACGTGCACGGCGTGCATCGGCGGGATAGTCTGCGTTTGCCCACACTTGCAGCCCGGTAGTTGGCCAGCCGGCTGGCGCTTTGCGTATGCCAGGGGTGGCGCAGATATCGTCGGCCCATCCAAGCAGAGTAAGCAAATCGGTTTGCTCTTCGAGCGCCGGCGATAGTGTATCGATACTGCCCAGGTAGACCTCACCACTCGTTCCGTCAACAGATATCCATTCACCTTCCTTGACGACCAGACCATCGACATTCATCTCGCGTTTTTCGAGATCGATGCGAATTGCGGCTGCCCCGACTATACAGGGCACGCCGAATTGGCGGGCGACCACCGCCGCATGGGAGGTAGCTCCACCCTCGCTGGTCAGGATGCCTTTAGCAGCCAGCATTCCGTGAACGTCGTCCGGGCGGGTGAAGGGACGCACCATGATCACATCCAGGCCCTCTTCCTTGGCTTTCTGCTCTGCGGTATCGGCATCGAAATACACGCGACCGACCGCAGCTCCAGGTGAGGCGTTTACGCCGGTTGCATAGAGTCTTCCTTCGTTCCTGGCATTGTTCTTGGCATTTGGATCGAAATACGGGTGGAGTAGGGTGTCGACCTGCTCTGGTGTGATCTTAAGAATGGCGGTCTCTTTGGTGATCAAGCCCTCATTGGCCATATCGACGGCAATTTTCACCGCGGCCTTGGCTGTGCGTTTACCGTCCCTGGTCTGCAGCATCCAGAGCTTCCCTTGTTCGATGGTGAATTCCACATCCTGCATCTCGTGGTAGTGCTGTTCGAGCTTTTCACAGATATCCAGGAACTCTTTGTAAGCTGCAGGCATTTCGTTTTCGAGGTTTTGTATCTTTTCGGTGTTTCGGATGCCGGCTACGACATCTTCGCCCTGGGCGTTGAGCAGGTAGTCACCATATAATTCTCTATCACCATTTGCCGGATCGCGGGTAAATGTAACCCCCGTTCCTGAGTCCTCACCCATGTTCCCGAAGACCATCGTCACTATGTTAACCGCAGTGCCCAGGTCATGGGTGATACCGGCTGCATTACGGTAATCTATTGCCCTTTTACCGTTCCAGGATTTGAAAACCGCTTCCGTTGCCATGCGCAGTTGTTCATACGGATCCTGCGGGAATTCGAAGCCTTTATATTCACGGATGATCTCCTGGAATTTGGCGGTCAGCTTCTTCCAGTCCTCTGCGCTCAAGTCGGTGTCGGATTTCACGCCTTTGTGTTCTTTGAATTCTTCGAGCACATCTTCGAATGCTTCGTCCGGTAAGTCAAGCACAACCGAGCCAAACATCTGTACCAGCCTCCGGTACGCATCGTATACAAAGCGCTCATCACCGGTCAGCTCGACCATCGCAGCAGCGGTACCATCATTGAGGCCCAGGTTTAACACAGTATCCATCATGCCCGGCATCGAGAACTTTGCGCCTGACCGGCAGGATACCAGGAGCGGGTTGACAGTGCCGCCGAATTGTTTGCCGGTCTGTTTTTCGACCATCTTGAGTGCCTGGAGTTCCTGCTCCCACATCCCGGCAGGGAATTTTGCACCGACATCGAGATAGGCATTGCATGCTTGAGTGGTCACAATGAAACCCGGCGGTACAGGGACACCGATGCGTGTCATCTCTGCCAGATTGGCCCCTTTGCCGCCCAGTAAAGACCTGACATCGTCCCATTTTCCGCCAACATGCTGTTCAGCGTCGTCTAGTTCGTCGAACAGGTAAACCCATTTATTTTCTGTCATGAAAACCTCCTAATAATTTTGATTAAGGAGCTGCACAGTTGATAAAAGAAGTGGGGAATGTTCGATTGGGCGTTTCTTGCCCAAACACCCCCATTTCTTTGCTGCATCTGATTTAGCCCTATGAATTTTGATTGCAGAATTATTCGTATGTGGTTTGCAGTCCGCTCTCAAGCAATACTTCCGTATTCGATAAACCAACGTCATAGTTTACCATAATCTGTCTTAATCCTTGTTCCTTAATCCCGAATTTTTTGAAATTATATTGACATGAAATCAGCTAGCCTGTATAATAATCTCTTGCCCTACCCCGGCAGCATAAACGCTGGGGTGAAGTTTTGTGTCCCCAACTTCCCCGTACATCGGCATGCGATATGTCATCATGCGGATCATACGGCGAAGTGAAGCTTGGAGGAAAGCTTATGAAATATGCGATTATTGAAGACGGTGGTAAGCAATATCGAGTATTTGAAGGTGGTGTGATTGAGGTGGACCGCTTCAAATCCGATATTGGAGAGCAGGTGGACATGGAACGTGTTCTGCTTGTTGCCGAAGACGAACAGATATCCGTGGGCACTCCACTGATTGATGGCGCGAAAGTGCAGGCAACTGTAATCGGGCAGGTCAAAGGCCCGAAGGTGGTGGTGTTCAAGTACAAGCCCAGGAACCGTTACCGGGTGAAAAAGGGTCATCGCCAGCAGTATACTCAGTTGAAGATTGATTCCATCTCGACGGGATAGGAGAGAGATATGGCTCACAAGAAAGGTGGCGGCTCAAGCCGCAATGGTCGCGACAGCCAGTCACAGCGTCTTGGTGTAAAGGTGTATGGCGGTCAACAGGTACGGTCTGGGAACATCCTGGTGCGCCAGAGAGGCACCCGCATTAAGCCCGGACGCAATGTGGGGCATGGGAAAGATGATACACTGTTTGCTACTCTGGATGGTATCGTATATTACGAGACGATCCGGGATAATCGCAAACGGGTGAATGTGATCAGTCTGGAAGAATATACAACTCGCATTTCCTAAGATATTGGATTCTACTCACAAATAGAGTATCGAGAGGTTCTTAATCGTTATGAAGTCTGAAATACATCCCACTTATTACACGGATGCTAAAGTGATCTGTGCGTGCGGTAATACATGGACAACCGGATCGACAATGAAAGTCATCACCACGGATGTCTGCTCACGCTGCCACCCATTCTTTACCGGCGAGCAGCGAATTGTTGACTCTGAAGGACAGGTTGACCGGTTCTACCGCAAGCTTCAGGCTCGCCAGGAATACCTGGATGAAAAGGAAGCTCGCACAACTGCACGGACGTCTCCGGATCGCCCAATTGCTGAACTGGAGCTTGGTACGCGAGCCGCTGATTCCCTAACCAAGGCAGGGTTGGAAAACGTCGGTCAGGTGCTGGATAAATTTGCTCTGGGTGAAGGCACACTCCTGGCGATCGATGGGTTTGGACGCAAGTCCCTGGCGGACCTGAAGAAACGTCTGCGCCAATTCGGATACACGATCCCCGAGGCGGGCGAAGAGATTACTGTATAATCAAACCGCACCCCCTGATCGGTTTAACTATTTATCTCCCGGCAAGCTACAGCTGCCGGGAGATTTTTCATTGGTGATGCACGATTGGGAGGCGGGTATGATAGAATTCACGCGTAACATAAGCCATTCCGTCGAAAAACAATCCCCACTTGATTTGAGGTATATATGAAACATCATAGCGGTTCGATAGAAGTCATCACCGGTTCTATGTTCTGCGGTAAGACGGATGAGCTGATCCGCAGGCTGCGTCGTGCAACTATTGCACATCAAAAGGTCCAGGTGTTCAAACCGGCAATCGATGATCGCTATGCGGTGGAAAAAGTCACCTCACATGCTGGCAGCGAGTTCGATGCGCTGCCGATTCGTAGAGCAAAAGAGATCCTGGAATACTTAGCCAAAGGCACGACGGTAGTAGCGATCGATGAGTGCCAGTTCTTTGACGATGAAATCATCGGTATCAGTCATAAGCTGGCAGATCGAGGATTAAGGGTGATCGTTGCAGGTTTAGACACCGATTTTCGGGGTGAGCCATTCGGTCCAATGCCGGTCCTGATGGCGCAAGCCGAGCGGGTTGACAAGCTCCATGCTATATGCATGGTCTGTGGAGAACCAGCCTCACGCACGCAGCGTCTGGTGGATGGGAGACCAGCGCATTTTGAAGAGCCAGTCGTTGTTGTGGGGGCTGCTGAGTTGTATGAGGCACGCTGCCGAGACCACCATGATGTGCCGAAGGATTGACAATGCAGCATTATAGTGAATTCTTATCTGAAATACTGATCCCCGAAGAGCAGCTTAAATTACGCATTGCAGAGCTTGGAGAGGAGATCAGCCGGGATTACCAGGGAAAAGTAGTGCATCTGGTTTGCATCCTCCGTGGGGGAGTTGTTTTTCTTACCGATCTGATGCGTCATATCAGCACCCCAAACACCATCGATTTCATGGCCGTCTCTTCTTACGGCGTTGGAGCACGGCATTCAACCGGTCAGGTCAGGATTACACTGGATTTGCAAGAGGATATTATGGACCGCGATGTCCTCCTGGTCGAGGATATTGTGGACAGCGGCTATACCATTGCGACGGTGATCGATTTCCTGGATTCACGCCACCCAAGCAGTTTGAGGGTCTGCACCCTGCTGGACAAAGAAGAACGGCGTGAGATCAACGTTGACATTCATTACTGTGGTTTTAAGATACCCGACAAATTTGTGTTCGGATACGGGCTGGATATCGATGAGCTGTATCGCAACCTGCCGTTTATCGGTGCGGTGGATCCAGCCAGATATTCACCCGAAGGTTAATCCCTGATCTGAATCCTGGAAGAAGCTACAAGAATTCCGGTGACTCTTCAATCTCTCGACTCTTCTAGTTCGATCCTCCCCATTCTTAATAAAGTTCGCAGTGCAGTACCGCGCGGGATACCAGTCTATCTGGTTGGTGGAGCAGTGCGAGATATTCTTCTCAGGCGGGACGTGCATGACCTGGATTTCGTTCTGCCTGGAGATGGGCAGAGCGCAGCCAGGGCTGTGGCTGATAAATTGAAGGCGGCGTACTATCCGCTTGACAAAGAACGGGATACCGGGAGGGTGGTCTGGACAGATTCGTCCGGCAAGAGATGGCATCTGGATTTTTCAGTTTATCGTAATTCTGATCTTGAGGGTGATCTGGCCGCGCGTGATCTTACGGTGAACGCAATCGCTATCGATATCGACCATCCACTTCAGCTGATAGACCCGCTTGGCGGCGCAGCAGACCTGCTCGCCAGGCAGATCCGAGCATGTACCTCGGCGAGCTTCACCACCGACCCGCTGCGAGTCCTGCGCGCAGCTCGCTTAGCTGTCACATATAAATTCAGGATATTGCCCAAAACGCTTCAGGGCATGCGTGCCGCAGCAGCAGCATTGGGGAGTGTGTCAGCCGAGAGGCTGAGGGATGAGATATTCCGGATGATGGACTGCACGCAGCCATCTGTGTGTATGCAAGTACTGGATACGATCGGGGGTGTAAAGGCGATCTTTCCTGAACTGGACGCTTTGCGTGAACTTCAGCAATCTCCGCCGCATTTGAACGATGCCTGGATCCACACGCTGGATGTAATTTCACGGCTTGAGCAGGTGCTGAATGTATTGGCGGTCGATTACGACACCGACTCGACCCAGAACATCTATACAGCAATGGTATCTCACCGGTTAGGCAGGTACCGCCAACAAATCACAACCCAGTTGGCTGGTGAGCTGAGTGAGGGGCGCACTTTGAAATCGATGTTGTTTTTCGCCGCGCTGTATCATGATGTCGGTAAATCTGAGGCACAGCATACTGACCCGGATGGACGAATACGCTTCTTCGATCATGATCGGGTTGGGGCAGAGATCATCGACCGGAGAGGTCGTTGGCTGCATTTGAGCAACCCGGAGATCGTCTGGCTCAACCGGGTTGTACGTTATCATCTGCGTCCTTTACTGCTGGCCCAGGACGGAGGACACCCGTCAAGCAAGGCAATCTATCGCTTCTTCAGACAGGCAAAGGATGCCGGGATAGGTGTATGCATCCTGTCCCTCGCGGATGTTTGGGGTACTTACGGACCCGGTATGCCGGCGGAAGAGTGGAGCAGGCATGTGGAGGTAGTGCGTTCCCTGATGGAAGCCTGGTGGGAGAGACCGGCTGAGGTCGTCACTCCACCGATGTATGTGAATGGGCGCGATCTAATGCTAGAACTTTCGCTGCAGCCTGGCCCGCTTATAGGGAGCCTTTTGGACGAGATCCGTGAAGCTGCGGCTGTGGGGGAAATCCACGACCGCCAACAGGCGATTGATCTAGCCAGGTCTATTCTTGAAGGGGTTGATCGGACACAGGAAGAGGTTTAGACTACTAAGGGTAGATTGTGTTCAGCATGGGTTCGTAGAAACATCGGCATCCACGGGGATGCGAGCACCCTTCAACTGGCAGGTGGGGAGAGTCCATTTTATCGTATGTCCCTTCTGCGCCCCGGCATGCAGGGCAGCAATCATCAGAAACGACTACACGGACATCTTTCACCCGTGGGTTATTTTGTAGGCGCTTCAGCGCTACATTGGTGCTGGAGAATTCTTTCAAGTCTGCCTGGCAGTGAATGCAAAGCGTCTCGGTATCTGGGGATTGAAGGTTACATTGGGTACAGGTCTGCACGTGGCTGCCTCCGTGTTTATAGCCCTAATTGTAATCGAGTTTCGCCTTACTTCGTACCCTCGATTAAAAATGATTATCCCCCAGAATAACGTCCGCTAGGGGATGATCGATCAACCAATAATTTGGGAGTATGGCAGCGATTTGAGGTTATATACTGTAGTAGTTCAGTTTCGGGTTATTTGACTCCTGCTCAGCTCTGGCACGCCGCGCCAGTCTTTTCAGATGTGCAATGAGCACACTGCTGGGCATCGGCTTGAGAAGATAATCATCAGCTCCCTCATCCAGGGCACGAGCGATAATCCCGGGTTTGCTGATCGCTGATAATACGAGAATTGGCACCTGGCTGAATGCACGAATTTCCTTGCACACTTCCCAACCATCCATGCCTGGCATTAGCAGATCAAGCACAACCACTTCTGGACTGAGCCGGCGGGTTGCTTCAATGCCTTCGGGTCCTGAATGAGCCACCTGTACGTCGAACGCGTTCGGCTCGAGTACCAAGCGAAGCATCTCGGTCATAGCTTGATCGTCATCAATAACTAGAATGCGGGTTAGCCCGTCCTTTGTCACTCGGGAATACCTCTTTGTTAGTGTGTCGGTGTCGGATGAGTATTCGGGCGCTGTATTTTATCCAGCATTGCTCCCGGTTATTCATTGCTCCAATTATGCACGAAAAGGTTGGCAATTTACCTTACAAACACTTAACAGGCAAAAAGTCATCTATCGGCGATTTGACGTAAAAGTCATTTTTAATATCGTAATATTGGTAAAAAGCCTTGCATCTTCACGCAACTAAGGATATTATTACAAGGAACCCTGACTAGAATTGGATAACCACGGGGATATATGGCTGCCCTCGTTTCCTGCCCCAACTGTGAAAGATCAGTGGATGCTCAAGCCCGCTACTGCGAGTATTGCGGGGTCGATTTGGCTGTGGCAGCCGTCCTCGAGGAGAGCAGAGTCCGGCAATCTGTTCCAACGCATAAAGGGATCATCGCGCCAGAAATCCTCGTACCGAGGTTAGGGGACTATTTGCTCGAGAAGGGGTTTATCAGACCAAGTGATCTGGATCGAGCGTTACAGCACCAGAAGCAGAAGCTGGACGAAGGGGAGGCTGTCTTATTGGGGCGTGTGTTGATTGAATGGGGATTGGTTGACCCTGGGACAATTGATCTGGTGATAACAGAGCAAATCATACAGCTTCAATCTGCGTTGAGGCAGTACAACACACAGCTGGAACAGCGGGTAGAAGAGCGTACCAGGGATCTGCAGAAAGCACTGGAAAAGCTGGCCGAGCTCAACCAGCTGAAGGCAAATTTTATCGCCAATATCTCGCATGAACTCCGCACCCCACTGACTCACATGAAAGGGTACCTGGATATATTAGCAGATGATGGCCTCGGCAGCCTGAATACAGAGCAGCGGGAGGCGATCTCAGTCATTCGCAGGGCGAATACACGCCTCGAGCGGCTGATCGAGGACCTGATCCAGTTTTCCCTGGCATCGCATGGCGAGCTGTCGCTGAATATTGAGGCCGCGGATTTAAACGATCTGGCTGCCCAGGCGGTGGACCTGGTAGAGCAGATAGCCCAGGGCAAAGATATTACCATCACAAAAGCCCTCGCGCCAGAATCTGCAAGTGTAAATTGTGACAGCGAGAAAATCCTGTGGGTGATGTCTCAGTTATTGGACAATGCGGTTAAATTCACATCTGCCGGCGGGCGGGTCGAGGTAAAGACGATCTGCCAGGCAGACCTGGCAACCGTTATCATCGCCGATACGGGTATTGGGATACCCCCCGACAGGATAGATGAGATATTTCTGCCGTTCCACCAGTTAGATAGTTCGGCGACAAGGCGATTTGGGGGTACGGGTGTAGGGCTGGCACTTTGCCGCCGTATCATCGAGGCGCATGGTTCTTCCTTCAAGGTTAAGTCAGTAGTCAGTAAAGGCTCTGCTTTCATGTTTTCAATGCCGATAGCACAACGTTCTCTGGGTGATTGACGGCGATGGCTGAGAGTAAGAAGACACATTCCATATTGAGACCTGAAGAGCTTGAAGCAGTTTATTCAATCAGCCGGGCTGTTGCACGATCTGTCAATCTGGACACTGCGCTGGATGAGATCATCCGTCTGGCTCGGCCGGTGTTCATCTTCGATAATATGGTGCTATACCTGCAGAGAAGGGAGGATCTGCTGGATGCCGCCTATGCCAAAGCTATCGGTAGGGGGCGCTCTCAAGAAGCAGACCTCGCCTGGGGTGAATCGACGGCTCAAGAGGCACTGGCGACGGGGCAGGTTGCCATCCGGGTCGAGAAGATGGAGGACTACGAGAAGGATCGCACACGCCTGCGCTATTCCTTAGGCTTACCCTTAGGCTGGGCGGGTGAAGAATCAATGGGTGCATTGGTGTTCATCCGATTTGGTGGACCATCCTTTAAGCCGGATCAGATTCGTCTTTCTGAATTTATCGCTGTCCACGTCTCTCAATTGCTTGGGCACACACACCTGGTACAGAAGGTTGCAAACCTCGAGGCTGAGCACCGACTCAACCGGCTGCAAGAGGACTTTATCGCCACAGTTTCTCATGAGCTGCTGACTCCCCTTGGCTTCATAAAAGGATACGCAACCACCCTCTTGCGAGATGACATCGATTGGGATGATAACACCCGGAATGAGTTCCTGACCATCATCGATGATGAGGCAGACCGTCTGCACGAGCTGATCGAGAATCTGATGGATTCATCTCGCCTTCAAGCCGGCACATTACGGATGAGCTTCCAACCCATCCGTCTGGATACATTCCTGAAGGATATGGTGCTGCGTGCGGGTTCTCGCAACGAAGATATCCAGATCTACCTGGATTTGAAAGTCAATCGGCTGCAGGTACAGGCGGACCCAACCCGTCTGGCACAGGTGTTCGATAATTTACTGACCAATGCGATAAAATATGCTCCCGGCTCCAGGGTGATGATCATATTGGCTGTCGAGGGGAATCAAGCCCATATCACGGTCAGTGATAATGGTCCGGGAATTGCACCCGAACACCTAAAAAATCTATTCGACCGGTTCTTTCGTGTACCTTCTGAAAACGTTACCGTGCGGGGTACCGGTCTGGGTTTGTATATTTGCCGCAGGATTGTCCAGGCACATGGTGGAGAGATTATGGTTGAGTCTGTTATTAGTAAGGGTACAACCTTTCATATCCACCTGCCGTTGGAAAGGGAAAAAGGAAAAGCAGGACTGGAAACCAGCATTTCATTTAAGGGAGAGTAATCTATGAGCGCTCGTATTTTAATTGTCGATGATGAACCGCGGTATATACGCCTGATGGAAGCCAATTTGATCACAGAAGGTTTTCAGGTGATCATGGCGACCAATGGGCAGGAGGCTGTGGATATCGTCGCAACACAGCAGCCTGATCTGGTTCTTCTGGATATCATGATGCCAATTCTGGATGGCTTTGCAGCCTGTGAGCGGATACGAGAATTTTCCAGCGTACCGATCATTATGGTCACCGCTCGTGGGGAAGAAAACGCCCGGGTGCGAGGGCTCGATTTGGGGGCGGATGATTATATCGTTAAGCCTTTCTCGGCAACCGAACTACTTGCCAGAGTGCGGGCGGTGTTACGGAGAGTAAAGACCTCCGGTGGTACCCAGCAGTCGGTATTCACGCACGGCAATCTACGCATCGACTTTGCTCGGGCAGAAGTGTTCCGTGGAGAACGGATCGTTTATCTCTCGGCGACCGAATATCGCTTGCTGCTGCAGTTTGCCCATAATATCGGCAAGGTGCTCAATTCCGAAGAACTGCTTACCAATGTGTGGGGCCCAGAGTATGGCGAGGATAAGGAAATCCTTTGGGTCAGCATCTCACGATTGCGGCAGAAACTGGAAGATGACCCTAAGAACCCGCAGCACATCGTCACGCGATCTGGTCTGGGCTACACCATGCCTCCGATACAGGAGTAGCCAATCCCTGGTATTATGGATGACCTGTCATATCTATTAGGCAGACCGCATTTTGGGCGCTTGAGTTATCATTTCTGCTATAATGACCAGACTGGAGAATGGCAGATCATCTAAAGCAATACCATACACATGACCTGGCAATATGCCAATCTGTGGAAACTGGCGAAGAATCCCTGAGCGGTAGAAATATTCTATAGCTAAAGGATACTTCGCGGTTTTCGTTGACTCCGAGAGAGCTAGGACAGGCAGGGACGGCGATGACAGTAAACCCTCTACAATTAAGGCTTCGGGCGAAAAAACTTGGCGTGTTGATTGCCGATGCACGTATCGCTGCTGGAAAACAGATTGCAGAGTGTGCCAGGGCAATCGGGGTTCAGCCCGCTGAATTCGAAAACTATGAGCTCGGTCAGGAGGCACCATCACTGCCCGAATTGGAACTGCTGGCAAACTATTTGCTTGTTCCTCTTGACCATTTCTGGGAAGATAGCTCCTTATTAAGCATAGATCGATCCAGTCATGGAATAGAAATCGATAACCAGATTGCAACACGTAATGTGGTGATCGCTGGATCCCTGCACAGAATCCGAATTGAAGCAGAGATCTCACTAGAAGACGCAGCAGGACAATTGGGTATGGAATCGGATCAGCTCGAGGCGTTCGAGTCCGGGGAGGCACCCGTGCCGCTACCGATATTAGAGGCTCTTACGAATAATTATGCTGCCTCCCTGGTAGATTATTACGATGAAAGCGGTCCATCTGGAAATCTCGACGACCAGGACCGGCTGGTCCAGGAATACAGGCAGCTCCCCCCAGATTTGCGCACGTTCGTGGCTACGCCCGTCAATCGGCCTTACCTGGTGATGGCTCAAAAATTGAGCACTATGTCGGTAGAGAAATTGAGAGCGGTTGCTGAAGTACTGCTTGAGATCACCCTCTAGGATCTATAGAATTATGAATGAGACCTTATCACCGGCCCAACTGGCCAAAGATGCCCAACGTTCTTACAAGAAAGAAGACTATCTTAAAGCAGCTCAGGAGTTCCGGGCTGCTGCAGAAGGATATCAATCGATTGGCAGCCACCTGGATGCTGCAGAGATGTTCAATAACAGCAGCGTGGCGTACATCCAGGCGGATGATGCCCAATCGGCACTAGAGGTTGTTGCCGGCACTGCAAATGTATTTGCAGAAGCTGGTGACCTGCGCCGTCAAGGTCTGGCATTGGGGAATCATGCGACGGCTTTGGAGGCAAGCGGGCAGATGGAGGAAGCACTGGAGATGTACCAGCAGTCTGCCGAGCTGCTGAAACAGGCCGGTGAGACCAATATGCGTGTAAGTGTTATGCAGTCGTTGTCCGCACTGCAGTTAAAAACCGGTCACCAATTGGAAGCGCTGGCGACGATGCAAGCCGGATTGGATGGGATCGATAAGCCAAATCCAAAGCAGCTAGCCCTGAAGAAGCTGCTGCAAATGCCATTTAAAATGCTCAATGGACAATGAGTGAACTTATGGTAGCAGTAACCGATTCAACCCAGCTTATCGTTGAACCTGCTGTATTTGAGGATCGCCACTACCTAGCCAACCTTATCCATTTCGGGTCATATGTGCATCGCCATTTAGACTGGCGGCCGCCATTGGATTGGCTTGGACAATCTCCGTTTTTGATTGCCAGGAGTGCTGGTGAGATTGTTGGCGCGTTGGCCAGTCCACCAGATCCACCCAACGTGGCCTGGATCCGCCTTTTTGCTGCATCCCGTAGGGTATCTACCAAGAGTGTGTGGCTGCAGCTATGGGCAGAAGCCAGGTTGTGGCTGCAGGATTTACCAAACCCGCCTAAAGTTGCTACCATCCCCATGCATGACTGGATTGGAGAATTGCTCAAGGCAAGCCAGTTTACCAGTGATCACGAGGTTGTCGTACTCTCGTGGAACCATGGAGAAAGGCCCTTAGCTAAGCAAAGCTCATCATTGAACCTGCGACCGATGCTGCTGGATGATATCCCCGGAATCGAGATGGTTGACGCAGCAGCCTTCGGAGGGGTATGGCAAAATTCACAACCCTGTCTGGAGATCGCTTTCCGACAATCTACACTTGCAACAGTGGCAGAGGAAAATGGTCGCCTTATTGGCTACCAGATAAGCACAGCAACCCAGATGGGAGGTCATCTTGCACGGCTTGCCGTTCTTCCGGAGCTCCAAGGGACAGGTGTTGGGTATGCACTTCTAGATGATATGTTGAAGCAAGGAGAGAGACGGGGTCTGCATACCGTTACCGTCAACACCCAGAGTTACAATCGGGTGTCACTTTCACTCTATCAAAAAGCGGGCTTCAGACTGACCGGTGAAGAGTATCCGGTATTTGAGTTCATAATTTAATCGTTTCTCCAGCACCTCTGTTCTCCAACTCCTGCGTAAGTTATAATAATTGCTCTAGGCAGCGTGGGATAGGCATCAATCCACCTGCGGTATTCTTTTAATAAAAGCTCGCTTAGAGAATCCTGGATTCACTGGACAAATGCCAGTTCGCATGGCACAATTTAGCCCTGATCATCCCTGGTACGTAGTTCAAGATAAATATGGG
>JAQBDA010000338.1:0-9731 GCA_032124675.1 Chloroflexota bacterium | reverse complement strand
TGGATAAATATTACCAGGACACCCATCTAAACCTATTTCCGAAGAAGATCGTCCACGCTGAGAATTTGGGTAAGGACATTAGGTCAGCAAAGAGCGGCCGCTACTACATTGGATGCTTCATACAAAAAGCCATGCAGGCTGAATCGATGTGGGGTCGTATCGTTGCATGGAAAGAAGGAAGCTAGTCAGCTAAGACTCATTCCTCTAATCATGATTTTAATTACGGGTGCAGCAGGTAAGACTGGCAAGGCAGTGCTACGGAAAGTGGCAAAAAAAGGAGGCAGTACAAAAGCCTGGGTGTACCGTGAGGAGCAAATTGAGCAGGTAGAAGCTCTGGGTGCAAGTGAAGTAATCTCTGGTGACATGCACAGCGCTTCAATCCTTCGGCGAGCCATGCAAGGCGTAGATGCGGTTTATTTTATCTGCCCAAATGTTCACCCAGATGAGATCACTTTAGGGATGCAAATCATCAAGATGGCAGTGGAATTTGGCGTCACCCACTTTGTCTACCACTCGGTATTGCACCCACAGATCGAAGCAATGCCTCATCACTGGAACAAGATGCGCTTAGAAGAATATTTATTCATTTCAGGTTTGCCATTTACTATCCTTCAACCTGCGGTTTATATGCAAAACATTTTAGCGAATTGGAGTAAGATTGTTGAAACTGGCAAATACAGCGTACCGTACGCGCTGGATAGTCGCATCTCCATGGTTGATCTGGAAGACGTAGCCCTGGCTGCAGCGAATGTATTAATGGAATTCAATCCTGACGAGGATCAGCTGCAACACCACGTTGGTTCCACATACGAACTGGTTGGCACAAGAGCTATGACGCCCAACGAAATCGCAGCTATCGTGGCTGAACAATTGGAGCGTCCCGTGGCAGCGGAGAGAGTGTCGATGCCCGTCTGGATCGATGGAGCAAAAAACTCGGGCTTAGGAGATTACCAGATAAATATACTGGTTAAGATGTTCGATTATTATGAAGAATACGGTTTTTGGGGAAATTCCTGGGTATTGAGTTGTTTGCTCAACCGTCCAGCCACCAGCTTCAAAGAATTTGTGAGACGGGAAATCCAGGCACGTTCAAATGTTTTGCAGTGAATCAGGAGATCGGATGGTATGAAACCTGCTCCCTTTGAGTATTTTGCACCGACCACTATTGGTGAGACGTTGGCTCGTTTGAGTGAACATGGATACGAAGCGAAAGCACTGGCGGGTGGACAGAGTTTGATCCCGATGATGAACTTTCGCCTGGCTCAACCCTCAGTCATTGTGGATATCAATAGAGTCACCGAACTTTCTTATATTCGCGCCAATGAAGATGGGGGACTCAGCATCGGAGCTATGGCCCGCCACAATCAGGTAGAACATCATCCGCTTATTGCTGAGCGTGCTCCATTAATTTACGAAGCCATGCCTCACATTGGGACCGTTCAGGTCCGCAATCGCGGTACATTTGGGGGCAGCATTGCGCATGCGGACCCATCTGCAGAATTAGCAGCGGTCAGTGTGGCTCTTGAGGGCAGTTTCTTGCTGCGCAATCATCAAAATGAACGTTGGGTTCCTGCGGAGGATTTCTTTGTTGGTTTGTTTGCATCGGCGCTCGAACCGGATGAATTGTTGATAGAGGCTAAATTTCCACAATTACCCGCACGTACGGGATGTGCAGTTGTGGAGCTATCCCGCCGGCCTCATGATTTTGCCCTGGTTGGAGTGGCAGTTGTCCTGACGCTGGACAATGATGATCGCTGTCAGAATGCGCGATTGGTGTTTCTAAGTGTTGGGGATGGACCAGTGGTCGCCCACCAGGCAGGCGAAATGCTCAAGAATCAGATTTTTACCCAAGAATCGATGCGCAAGGCAGCTGAGACCGCTGCTCAGCTTGATATCGACCCCGGGAGTGATATTCATGCCAGCGCGGAATTTCGCAGGCACCTGGCGAAAATTCTGGCTTTCCGAGCATTGGAGAAAGCTTATGGCCGCGCTAAAGGGGAGGTATAACTGTGTTCGTTGTGCAAACACACCGGGACAGGTTTTCAACAGCTTTTCAAGGTAGGAGATGTTTATGAGCAATGCCATCGATATTACCCTCAAGGTAAATCATAATAAGTACTCTCGTGCGGTCGAACCACGTATGTTATTAAGTGACTTTTTGCGCCAGGAGCTCGGTCTGACAGGGACACATATCGGATGTGAGCATGGTGTATGTGGGGCATGCACGGTTCTGTTCGACGGGCAGTCGGTTCGGTCTTGCCTGATGTTTGCAGTTCAAGCCGATGGGCATGAGATCACTACTATTGAAGGTATAGGGACGATCGATAATCTGCATCCTATTCAGGAAAGCTTCATTGAGGCGCATGGTCTGCAGTGCGGCTTTTGTACACCTGGGATCATTCTTACATTGATACCCTTTTTGGAGAATACGCCTGATCCAGGTGAACAGGAAATTCGCCTTGCCCTCTCCGGAAATATCTGCCGCTGCACCGGCTATCAACACATAGTTGATGCCGTGAAGATAGCAGCAGCGAAGTTGTCAGTCTCATGATGAGGAACTGGTTGACATTGCAATCGTGAGCGGGGGTGTTTCTTTTTACCTTGATAAGTTGGTTGAATATAGGAGTGCTCAGTGACCGAGAAATTTGTCGGCAAACGAATAAAACGAATTGAAGATCCTCGACTCTTAACCGGGCAAGCCATCTTTGTCGACGATATCGATATTCAGGGTATGCTGCATGTAGCATTCCTGCGCAGTGATTACGCTCACGCCTATTTGAAAGGCATTGATGTATCCGCCGCAAGGAACCGGCCTGGGGTTGTGGCTGTTTACACTGCTGAAGATATGGGGGACGAGTGGAAACCGGGACCTCCGCTGGTATCACCACCTCCGACGCTGGAAGATGTAATTTTCAATTCTCGAACTCAGGTGCCCCTGGTTAAAGATAAAGTAAGGCATGCGGGAGAGGCAATTGCGGCTGTAGTCGCTGAGAGCCGTTATATCGCTGAGGATGCTGTCGAAGACATCTGGGTGGATCTTGAACCGTTAGAAACAGTATCAGATTTGGAAAAGGCGTTGTTGCCAGGTAGTGTGCGGGTGCACGATGACCTTGAATCAAACCTGGCCGCGCACCTGGAACAAAGTAAAGGCGATTATGACATGGCTCGAGAACAGGCTGACCTTGTCATCAAGAAGCGATTTGTGATCGATCGAGGTGCTGCGGCGGCAATGGAAAATCGCGGTATTGTCGCTGACTGGAACGCCAAGAGCCAGCACTTAACAGTATGGGATACAACTCAAGCGCCAATCCCGATCCGTAATGGTCTTGCCTCCCGGCTTGGCTTATCGGAACATCAAGTCAGGGTGATCGCTCCGTTTCTAGGTGGTGGATTTGGTCCAAAAATGATGATGTTTTATCCGGAGGAGATGCTCATCCCCTGGATATCCATGAAATTGGCCAGACCGATCAAGTGGATAGAAGACCGGCGAGAGAACTTCTATGCAACCACCCAGGAGAGAGTACAGATCCATGATTCTGAGATGGCATTGACTCGGGACGGGCGGATTCTGGGCATCAAAGATAACTTCCTGCACGATACCGGTGCATACGACCCCTACGGTTTAACTATCCCCCTGAATACTCAGAGTCACTCGATGAGTGCTTACGATGTCCCCAATTACCACTCCGAGTTCACTGTTGTATTCACCAATATGGTCCTTACCACACCAATCCGGGGGGCGGGGCGACCACAAGGGATCTACATAGCAGAGCGAATGCTGGACCTGGCCGCCAAAGAGTTAGGTATTGACCCTGTCGAAATCCGAAAGCGGAATTTTATCCCTCCCGACAAATTTCCATATGAGCACCTGATTATCGACCAGGCATTTTCTCCCCTGATCTTCGATAGCGGAAACTATCAACCCGTGCTGGAAAAAGCACGGAAATTAATCGATTACGATCGTTTCATAAGTGAAGAACAACCGCGCTTGCGCTCCGAAGGTCGCCATGTAGGGATTGGTATCGTGTGCTTTGTCGAGACAACCGGTGTAGGTCCGTATGAAGGGGCGCGCATCACAGTAGGCACCAACGGTAAAATCATTGTCGCGACGGGTGTTGGAACACAAGGCCAAGGCCACTTCACATCCTTTGCCCAAATTGTTGCCGATCAAATAGGTGTAAAAGTCGAAGATGTTCATCTGGTGACCGGCGATACCGCTGAATTTCATTGGGGAACGGGCACCTTCGCCAGCAGAGGGGCTGTGGTAGCAGGTAATGCTATCCACGCATCTGCAGTAGCCGTGCGTAAAAAAATACTCAAATTAGCAAGTGAAATCTTGGAAGCGCCTGAAGATGAGCTTGAACTGGAAGACGGCCAGGTCCGGGTAGCTGATGTCCCCCGGATGTCGATCAGTTTAAGTGAACTTGCCGCCCGTGCAAATCCCTTGCGAGGTGCAGTCCAACCAGGCACAGAACCCGGTCTGGAGGCCACAGCGTACTACGGGCCCCAGTATGGGGCAACAGCCTTTGGCACTCACGCCATGGTCATGGAAGTAGATCCAGAGACAATGACGGTAGAGATCATGCGCTATGTCGTCGTTGAAGACTGCGGAACAATCTTGAATCCATTGATCCTGGAAGGGCAGATTCACGGCGGTGTTGCGATGGGAATTGGTAATGCATTCTATGAAAAGCTGGTTTATGATGAAAATGCGCAGCTCCAAAATGCATCTCTAGCCGATTATCTGATTCCTACGTCCACAGAGATTCCACGTATTGTGGTCGGACATGAGGTAACGCCCTCACCGCTCAACCCTTTAGGCAGCAAAGGCGCTGGCGAAGCAGGGACGATCCCTGTCCCGGCACTGTTTGCACAGGCATTGGAGAATGCTCTACCTGAATACGATTTAGAAATACTCGAAACACCCCTCAGCCCCAACAGACTATACGAGCTGATTCAGAATAAGGAGAAACCAAGGTGAAAATCGAGGGTGAGTATCTATTTAATGGGCCTCGAGAAGATGTATGGGATATTGTCCGGGATCCCGAAGTTCTGGCTACAGCATTACCGGGCACAAAAAGCCTGGTTCTGGTCGGCGAAAATGAATATGAAGGAGAGATGAACGTCAGGATCGGACCGGTCGGCGGGCTATTCTCAGGGCATTTGATTGTCTCAAATGAAAATCCCCCCGAGAGCTGCACCCTCAATGTGGATGGCCGAGGCAGTCCTGGTTTTCTTAGTGGCACAGGAAATCTAGTCCTGTACGACCAAGGCGATAAAAATACCTTAATGAAGTACGGTGGAGATGTGCAAATAGGAGGCAGACTGGCCAGTGTTGGGCAGCGGCTGTTAGATACTGCCAGCAAGAGCATGATACAGCAGGGGCTGGAGGCATTAAATCTGGCCTTGCAGGCACGAGTAGCCGCAAAAGCTGAGGGTAAAGAAGTCGAATACACGCCTCCCTCAGAAAGCGAGTTTATGACAGCAGTGGCAAAAGACATGGCAGGACAGATGTTAACGCCGGCCCGTATAGCTGGTGTCATCATCGCTATCCTTGTCGTCATTGCCATCATCGCGGCAATCTGGATTGGTACTAGCGCTGGGAGCTGAGCAAAACTGGACCGAATGGTCGTTTTAGCATCGGAAGACAATTGGTGTCCGCGAGGAACAAGGCCTGCATTGTTGAAAATGTAGAAAGGAGGTTGACAAGACATTATTACTTACAGCTATAAGAAAACGGAAAGTTGACAGTCTCTCAGACATATGTAAGGAAAGGAGAAGAGCATAATGAGCAGAAAGTTTGGTGTGTTTTTCGCTGTTTTGATAGTAGCGAGCCTGGTTTTGGGGGCATGTGCACAACCTACTCCCGCAACCGTTATCCAGACCGTCGAGGTTGTCACGACCGTCGAGGTGCCTAAGGAAGTTGAAGTTGTAACGACCGTCGAGGTGGAGAAGGAAGTCGTCACGACCGTCGAGGTGCCGATGGAGGTCAAGGAGAGCGCAACCCTGGCAATCCTGCATTTCAGTGTCATCGAAGGGACGACATGGTCCGGAGCCCAGGACCGTGCCGGGAAGCGCATCGCAGAAAAATATCCCAATGTAGAGTATGTATATCGAGAGAATGTATCACCCGATCAATCCGTTCCATTTGCAGAGGAATTGGTTGCCCAGGGAGCCAATATCGTCGTAGGTAACGCCGAGTTCATGGGGATGCCCTTGATAGATATCGCGGATAAATATCCCGATGCATATTTTGGCTCCATCATCGCCAGCGATTTGAGCACGAAGCGCAACTTTATCCGCCTCTTTCCCCGGCAATATCAGGCGCTCTACCTGGAAGGGCTTATCGCTGGTGCACTGACCCAAACAGGCAATATCGGGATCGTCTCGGCATTCCCCAATGTCCAGGTCATCCGGCGCACAGCCGGCTTCTACCTTGGGGTGAAGGATGCCGCTGAACTGCTGAATAAAGAGATCAATGTGTATGTCAAGTATGCCGGTGACTGGTACCTGCCAACTGAGGAGTCTGATATTGCCAACACTTTGGTGGACCAGTACAACGTTGATGTCATCACTCAGCAGACCGATTCTGGGTCTCCTCTCGATGTCGCACAGACAAAAGGGATCTGGTTCGTAGGGAAAGATATGGACACGGTTGGGGAATACGGCTGGTCGAACACCGACACCGTAGCTATTTCCTTCGACACCCGATGGGAAGTTCTTTACGAGAAGATTGTGAAGAGCTTTTTGTCCGGGGAGCAAAATCCAGAGACGGTTCTCTACCTGGGCTTCTCCGATAAAATGACCCTGGCTGATGGAACAGAGGAGTACACAATTGACATCATGAACGACGGCAAGGTAGGCATTGAGGCGATCAGTCCTAAAGCACTGCCCTTGATCCCGCAAGAGATCGTAGATCTGGTCGAGCAGAGAAGAAGCCAGATGATTGACGGGGTATGGGATCCGTTCTTCGAACACGAGTTTGTGAGCAATGGAACGGGTCTTGAGCTAGAGGGGCTACCTATTCCAGAAGCGGGCACCTCGGTCAAGCCGGCAGGTGAAATGCCAACCAATGATTGGCTGCTTTCCAAGTTTAACTTTGACCTGCAAGGCATGATTATTTTGGATTGACACAGAGGCGAAAAGTCTCGACTGGTGTCTATCCAATATTTGTGTGGGTGTTTTGCGGTGTTTCATTCCGCAAAACACCCACAGTTCTGAATTGACAGACAATCAACAAACTATCCAGCAGGTATGAGGCCCCCCAATTGCCAGGAATTCCGGTAATCGGGAGAGAGCCTTATGCCTGATATCAGCTTGTATCCACGAGATTATTCTTTGGAGAAAAGACAAGGCTTATGATGGTTCTGGAAGGGGTAAAACGTGGGGAGACAGTCTTAGAGGCACGCGGGATTACAAAGAGATTTCCGGGTGTCCTGGCCAATGACCGGGTCAATTTTGAGATCAAAGCTGGTGAGATCCACGCCATACTCGGAGAAAATGGTGCTGGCAAGACCACTTTGATGAATATCCTGTTTGGTCTCCTGCACCCCGAGGAGGGTGAGATTTTAATCCGCGGCGAGAAAGTTCGATTCAGGTCGCCTCTGGATGCGATCAATACAGGTATTGGGATGGTCCATCAACACCGTAAACTGGTGTCGGCTCACTCGGCAATTGAGAATATCATCCTGGGGCATCCAAATGCTGGATTTATTCTCAATGTGAAACAAGCGGAAGAGCAGGTGCAGGTACTTTGCGAACGCTACGGCTTCAAAGTTGATTTTAGAGCAAAAGTCTGGCAGCTCTCCGAAGGGGAAAAGCAAGCCGTCGAAATATTAAAAGCACTCTATCGCGGGGCTGAAATCCTTATCTTAGACGAACCGAATTCAGCACTGACGCCCCAGGAAACGGAGAAACTCCTGGAATCTATACAGGCGATGGCCAATGATGACCTGGCTATCGTGCCGTTCATCACGCATAAATTACCCATCGTCCTGGGGATCAGCCATCGGGTGACGGTTCTACGGCGCGGTAGAGTCGTAGCCTGCATGGAGACCTCGCAGGCAACCGAGCAAAGCCTGGCGATGCAAATGGTAGGTCGTGAGGTCATCTTTTCGATCGAAAAGACTGAAGTTGAGAAGGGCAAGCCAATACTACAGGTAGAAAACCTTTCCGTATCGGACGACAAAGGATTGCAGGCTTTAAGCGACGTTTCATTTACTATTTGCGAAGGTGAAATCTTCGGAATAGCCGGCATCTCTGGAAATGGGCAGCAGGAGTTAGTTGACGTGCTTGCCGGACTGCGCCATCCGGATAGCGGCAAAGTTATCCTGGATGGGCAGGATATTACCCACTCGTCCAGCCTGGAACGATGGCGAAAAGGCATCGGCTACATTCCCTCCGATCGCATTCATGTAGGTTCGATACCGGATTTCTCCCTTGTAGAAAATACTGCCATGAATTATTACTTCGATGAAAATTACTCACAACGTGGCATCGTGGACTATAAAAAATTACGCTGGCTTACTGAGGATGTGATCTCAGAGTACGGCGTAGCGACACCGGGTCCAGACGCGAAGGCAAAAAACCTATCCGGAGGCAATCTTCAAAAGCTCATCCTGGCGCGTGTATTATCGCGCAATCCCAGACTTGTCATTGCGGATCTCCCCTGCCAGGGGTTGGATGTAGGGGCGACGGAGTTTGTCCAGAACAAGCTGGTAGAAGCGAAAAAAGGTAAAGCCGGTGTCCTGCTCATATCAGAGGACCTGGATGAAATTTTGTCGTTGAGTGATTGGGTTGCGGCAATCTACGAGGGCAGATTTATGGGCATTGTAGAGGCAGGCCAGGCGAGGAAGGAGAATGTGGGCGCGATGATGGCTGGTTTATCACTGAGGGATATTGAGACATGAAGATCGGTCGCTACCAAATTATGCTGGAAAAGAGGGTAACCCTATCCGGTTGGGAGGCTGCGCTCATCTCGATCCTGGCGATATTATTTGCTTTGGTGCTTCTGAGCCTGCTTTTCATCCTGGCTGGAGTCAATCCTCTCGTCGCCTACCGGGAAATATTTTCCTATGCATTCATCAATCCATTTGGGCTGCCATTGACGATCAACAGATCAATTTTCTTGCTGTTCTGTACATTTGCGTTCATCATACCTTATAGAGCTGGGCTGTGGAATATTGGTATGACAGGGCAGCTTTATGCTGGATCAATTGGCATTTTCGCGGTTGTAGTTGCCCTGGGAGGCAAGCAGTTTAATGCTGAACCGTCCCCGTGGCTGCTGCTCCCATTAATGATGATTGCAGCAGTTCTGGGTGGTGCTGCGTTGGGCGCGATTGCCGGGTTCTTAAAGGGCAGGTTCAATGTCAACGAGATCGTCACGACCATGATGTTGAACTTTGTCACTTTCTGGCTGGTCTCTTACATGATCAAAGAAGGTGGCCCATTCATGAAATCTGGGGGGGAGGGTGAGAGCTTCGGGCTGCCAAAATCTATAATTGCCCCTCTGATCAAAGGTGTTCCTTTTACGATTATCATCGCCCTTGGAATTGCAGTGTTAATCTATTATATTTTCGCAAAAACGAAAATTGGTTACGAAATCAAGGCTTACGGACTCAGCCCGTTAGCTGCGCGATATGCCGGAATCCGGACATCCATGATACCTCTTCTGGTTTTTATCCTCGGAGGCGCTCTTGCAGGTCTGGCGGGATACCACTATTTCGCTTCAG
>JAQBDA010000337.1:0-8543 GCA_032124675.1 Chloroflexota bacterium | reverse complement strand
CTCAGGTAATTGCCGAACGTTTCGGCGACGATGAGTTGATTTTGCTTCCCTTCCGTGATGTGGAGACGGTACTGGCGATCCGGTTCATGCGCCGTCTCCCGGATGCCCGTAGTGCATCCGCCGGGCTAGAACTGCAACCTGCAATCTGGTTGCCGAGAGGTAAGGTGCTGGTTGCCCTTGAACCGCTTCCGACAGTCAATCAGCCCGGTCAACACCCGTGTCATAGTTGTCTATAATACGGGTAACTATTGAGCCTATAAGATCAGCATCGCATCCCCGAACGAGTAGAACCGGTAGTGGCGCTGGATAGCGGTCTGATATGCGTTCAATATGACCTCCCTACCTGCGAAGGCGCTTACCAGCATGATGAGCGTGGATTTCGGCAGGTGGAAGTTGGTGATCATGGCATCCACCGCGCGGAATTCGTAGCCCGGCAGTATGAACAGATCCGTCGGACCTTCGATAGCGGCAACCAGATCACCGGATCTTGCATTTCCAGCAGCGCTCTCCAGGGTGCGTACGCTGGTTGTGCCCACGGCAATGATTCGTCCCCCGCGCAGGTGAGTACGGTTGACAGCTTCGGCAGTTGATGGAGAGAGCTGGCACCACTCGGTGTGTATTTTATGGTCGCGCGGCAAGGCTTCTGTTACCGGGGCGAACGTGTCCAGGCCCACATGGAGAGTCACAGCAGCAAAGCGAATGCCGATATTTTTCAAGCTCTCGATCAGCCGGGGTGTAAAGTGCAGTCCAGCAGTGGGGGCCGCGGCCGAACCCGAGTGCCTGGCATACACGGTCTGGTACCTTTCAGGGTCCTGGAGTGAGGCGCGAATATATGGCGGCAAGGGTACATGTCCGACGGCTGGCAGGTAGTCTTCCACCGGCTCGGTAAATTCGACCAGCCGCCGGGCGCCGCTCAGCTGTAGTACGACCCTGCCGCCAGGACCGGACTCTACCTCAAACTGCACCCCGGGGCGCATCCCCTTCCCACCCACCAGTACTTCCCATGTACCATCTGTCTTTCGCTTGAGCAGCAATATCTCTACCTGCCCTCCGGTGGGCAGTTTGCGGGCGTATAAACGCGCTGGTATAACCCGAGTTTCATTCAGCACCAATAAATCACCGGGGCGCAAATAGTGAGCCAGATTGTAGAAGTGGTTATGCCGGATTCCCCCCTCCTGCCTGTCGAGCACCAGCAGGCGGGAGGCATCCCGCGGCTCAACGGGGACCTGCGCGATTAATTCCTCTGGCAGCTCGTAATCGAAATCTAGGGTCTTCACAATCAACCTTTACCGGATTCAGTTTAAATTATCCTGAAAATTGGAGGTTGGGGGATTGTGTGCTTGCTTTGCGCGCACACACAATCCCCCAAACAATTTTCGGATAGGTTCTCATATCCTGAGCCTGCCTTCATCGGTTCAGGAATCGGGCAGCGATATTGATGACCAGGGTCAGCACGATGGACAGCAAAATTGATGTTGCCAGCGGGATAAAACAAGCGTAATTTGCTCCCTGGATACGGATATCGCCGGGGAGCCTGCCAAGCGGCAGACCTGCCCTTCCGGAGAGATACAGCAGCCCACCAAACAGGAACAGGAGAATGCCAGCGATCATCAGCATACGTGCAATCGGTAGCATCGAATAGCTCACTCGAACAGTCTCGGCTGATCCTCCCTGGTATAGGCAATATTCAGGTGCTCATATGCCAGTCGGGTAGCCGTACGGCCTTGCGGGGTCCTATCCAGGAAGCCGAGCTGCAGCAGGTAAGGTTCAACCACGTCCATGATCGTGTCTGGTTCTTCGCTGATCGAAGCAGCAATCGTGCTCAAACCTACCGGTCCGCCATTATATTTTTCGATGATCGTCAGAAGCACTCTGCGGTCGATATCATCCAGACCCTGGTTGTCAACCTCCATCAGGTCCAGTGCCTGCTGTGCGACCAGCCGGGTGATGACTCCATCAGCACGCACCTCTGCATAGTCGCGCACCCTGCGCAAAAGGCGAAGCGCGACGCGGGGGGTGCCACGACCACGGTGAGAGATCTCATCGGTGCCTTCATCATCCACTTCGACACCCAACACCCCTGCGGCACGGTTGACGATCTGGCGCATTGCCAGCAGGTTATAATAATTGAGCCTGTGCACCGCCCCAAAACGGGCTCTCAGCGGAGCGCTGACCAGCGCCAGGCGAGTTGTGGCCGCGGTGACCGTGAATCTGGGCAGCTTCAAGCGGATCGAACGTGCTGAAGGACCTTTCCCGATGATGATGTCCAGGGCGAAATCTTCCATCGCCGGGTACAGCACCTCTTCGATGGAACGCCCGAGACGGTGCACCTCGTCAATGAAAAGAATATCACCAGCCCGCAGGTTCGACAGGATGGCTGCAAGATCCCCCGGGCGCTCGATGGCCGGACCTGCAGTCACCTTAATGTTTACACCCATCTCATTGGCCAAAATGTGCGCCAGCGTCGTCTTACCCAGACCGGGCGGTCCATAGAAGAGCACATGGTCAATCGGTTCTCCTCTCTGGCGTGAAGCATCGATCAATATCGACAGGTTTTCTCTCACACGCTCCTGACCGATGAGATCTTTCAAGAACCTGGGGCGAAGCGCCTGGTCCAGGCGGTCTTCCGGCTGTGGTTTAGGATTTATCAATCGATTTGGGGCGTCACTCATGAGAAAAATTATAACTTAGTTTCGTATTTTCACTCTCGGGATATAATGTATCCATCCCAACCCATGGAGTCGAATATGCCGAATGTCTACCCCTCTCCACACCCTCTCGTAGCCCACAAGCTGACCCTGCTGCGCAGTCAGGATACCGAACCGAAGAAATTCCGCGAATTGGTACGCGAGATCGCAGCTCTGCTGGCGTATGAAGCTACATCAGATTTGACTCTGAAGCCCCGCCAGGTGCACACTCCGTTGGCGCCTTTCACCGGGGACGAATGCCGGGAGAAGATCGGATTGGTACCCATCCTCAGGGCTGGTCTTGGTATGGTGGAAGGTATCTGGAATCTGATGCCCTCCGCAGAAGTTTGGCATATCGGCCTGTACCGCGACGAACGCACATTAAAACCGGTCGAGTATTACAACAAGCTCCCCATCGAGCCCACAGTGTCCCTCTGTTTGATCCTGGACCCCATGTTGGCAACCGGCGGTTCGGCTGTCGCCACAGTGGACGTGCTGCAGCGCTGGGGTGTATCGAAAATCAAGTTCGTTGGCATTCTGGGCGCACCGGAGGGGATAGCATTGATGGAGAAGCACCATCCTGAGGTGAAAATCCACCTGGCAGCAGTTGATGAACGCCTCAATGAGCGCGGCTACATCTTGCCAGGTCTCGGTGATGCAGGTGACCGTCAGTTTGGCACCGGGTAATAATATCGCCGCTTATCATAGGTCCGGTCAGTTTATCCGGCGAGAGTCACCTCGACATCCTGTCCCTTGAACATGAGAGCAGCATGCTCACTCACGCTAATATATAGGTATGGCAAATCGTAAATCACGTTCCTGGAAACCGATCAACAAATACCGGTCGCAGACCTTCCGCACCACACCTGGACGTCGGCTGCGCACCCGTGACGAAGCGGTGGACTTTGTCAACCAGCGCGGTTTCGTGCTCTTCTGGCCGATCAAAGGGATCACGTACCCAAGTCTTTGGACGGCAGTTGCCGGAGACCGACCGGTTGCCGACCAGCATGACGACCCCGGGCATGTGACCTGGGGTTGGAAAGATGCCTTGCTCGGCAGCCAGGAATGGTACTACGCCAAAGTGCTGCGCAAAAAATCAACCATGATCAGTTTACCGGTCATGCCTTATTTCTACGCCCTCTCCGAAAACTATGGATCTCCAGAAGAAGATTACCTGACCATCTACGAGCAAGGTCGCCTGACTCAGGAGGCAAAAGCGGTATACGAAGCTCTGCTGGATCAAGGCCCGTTAGACACGATTGCCTTACGCAGAGCAGCCCGCCTATCCAGCCGTGATAGCGACTCGCGATTTAATAAAGCGCTCGTCGACCTGCAGGTGGATTTCAAAATCATGCCGGTAGCTGTATCCCAGGCTGGCGGCTGGAGATACGCCTTTGTCTACGATATCGTCGCTCGACACTACCCCGAGAAAATCGAGGAAGCTCGCTATATCGGTGAACGAGAAGCACGCCGTCATCTTACCGAGCTGTACCTCCGCTCTGTCGGCGCCGCCCAACTGAGGGATATAGCCAAGGTATTCAAGTGGTCCTCGAAGGTGGCAGAGGCTTCAGTGAACAACCTGATCGAGGCTGAGGTCGTGTGTGCTGATATTCATTACGAAAATATCCCCGGGAAGTGGATCACCCTGGCTGAGCTATGTTGACTGCGGATCGAAAACCCTGATGTCCGAGCGAACACCGAGAACAGCACTGATCACCGGTGCCTCTAGCGGGATTGGAGAGTCTTTTGCCCGGCAGCTGGCCGCAGATGGCTGCCACTTAATTCTCGTTGCACGGCGGATTGAGCGCCTGGAGGCCATTGCTGCTGACCTGCAGGATGGCGGCTCATCACGGGTCGAAATGATCCAGGCAGATTTATCGGAAGAAACAGATATCCAACGGGTTGCAAATCGGATCGCCGGGCTCGAGACGCTGGACCTGCTGGTAAACAACGCCGGATTCGGGATGTCCGGCTATTTCAGCAAGATCGAGCTTGAGAAGCACCTGTATATGAACCGGGTGCATATTGAAGCCGCGCTCAGCCTGACGCATGCTGTGCTGCCGGGTATGATCGCCCGGCGTCGGGGGGGCATAATCAACGTCTCCTCTGTGGCGGCATACATCCCTTGGGGAAATGTCTCATACAATGCCACCAAGGCCTACCTGGTCGCATTTTCCGAAGCTCTGAATGCAGAATCGAGAGGGATGAATATCCGCGTGCAGGCGCTCTGTCCGGGTTTTACTTACAGTGAGTTCCATAATTCGCCTGATCTTACCGGCATCCGAAAGTCGCCATTACCCAAAATCTTCTGGCTTGAATCCGATTTCGTGGTGAGCGAATCGCTGAAATCCCTTGCGCAAGGGAAGGTGATCTGCATACCCGGGATGCAGTATCGCCTGGTTGTCGCTCTGGGACGAAGCCCGATCACTTCCCCATTGCTGCGCTCGATCATCCTACGCATCCGCCAGCGGAGACCACGGACCGCCACGTCTTCCAACCATAAGCCAGATACCGGATAAACCCGCATCACGGGCGTCGTTTATAATTCAGGAGGCCTAATTAATGTATAAGCAACCGGAAATCAAACGCGTCATCACAATCGAACGGCACATCCTGGAAGAGCAGAAAGTCCACCCGGAAGCCACCGGAACGCTGACCAATTTGCTGTACGATCTGGCACTGGCGGGCAAGTTCATCGCCAGCAATACTGCCCGTGCCGGGTTGGTTGAGATCCTGGGCAGCACTGAGGATTACAACGTCCAGGGTGAGCAGGTCATGAAGCTCGACCGGCTGGCAGACCAGACGATCTATCGCTTCAACGACCATACCGGCAGGCTGGCGGCTATGGCGTCTGAAGAACACGCAGATATCATGCCCATCCCTGACAAGTATCCGACGGGCAAATATATATTGCTGTACGACCCTTTGGATGGTTCATCCAACATCGATTACAACACCAGCATCGGCACGATATTTTCCGTCTACCGGCGGACAAGCGAGAGCGGCCCCGGAACCCTGGCAGACTGCCTGCAGCCCGGTCGCAACCTGGTCGTGTCAGGGTACCTGCTGTACAGTGTCAGCACCATGCTGGTCTACACGACCGGATCGGGCGTACATGGGTTCACCCTTGACCCCAGCGTAGGAGAGTTTCTGCTGACACATCCGGATATCCGCTTCCCAGCCAGACCCAGGTATTACAGCGTCAACCAGGGTTATGAAAAATACTGGAGTGAAGGGGTCAGCCGTTTTACCCGCTACCTTCAGGGCATTGAGAGGGACCAGATATCGCTATCCACGCGGTATATCGGCTCCCTGGTCGGAGACTTTCACCGAAATTTGCTCTCCGGGGGTATCTTCTACTATCCAGCGGACAGCAGATCGGCTGACAAACCTGCCGGTAAGCTCAGGCTGCTGTACGAAGCAGCCCCGCTTGCATTCATAGCCGAACAGGCAGGCGGATATGCGTCGGACGGAACAAAAAACATCCTGGATATCCAGCCTTCCTCGCTCCACCAACGGACACCTCTGTACGTCGGCAACCGGGAGCTGGTTGAGAAAGCTGAAGAATATCTAAAGCGCTACGGATAACATCAAAGCGAGAACAAGAGGCGCCAATGTTAGATATTGCAATTATGATTGAAGGTCAGAATGGATTGAACTGGCCGCGCTGGCAGCGCATTGCCCGGGCCGTTGAGGACCTGGGATACGCCGGTCTATACCGTTCCGATCACTACACCAATGCCAACCCACCCGATCTGGATTCGTTGGAATTGTGGGTGTCCCTGACCTGGCTGGCCAGCAATACGAAGCAGATCACCTTCGGCCCCCTGGTAACACCGTTCTCATTCCGGCACCCGACAATGACTGCCCGTATGGCAGCCGCGGTCGATGACCTGTCTGGAGGACGCCTTGTCCTGGGTCTTGGAGCCGGGTGGCAGGAGCGTGAGCATAACAATTACGGCAGGGATCTGCTGGACATCCCAGACAGGATCAATCGCTTTGAAGAGGGTCTGGAAGTGGTCGCCCGACTGCTGAGCAGCGATAATCCGGTTAGTTTCGCCGGAAAGCACTATAAATTAAACGAAGCCATTCTGCTCCCCCGCCCTGGGAGAACCGGTGGGCCTCCAATCTTGATTGGCGGGAACGGTGAGAAACGTACCCTGCCGCTTGCAGCACGCTTCGCAGATGAATGGAACGCCATATTTATCCCGGCCGAAAAATTTACCAGACTGAATGCCATGCTCGATGCGCTGCTTATCGAAGCCCAGCGCCCTACCAGCAGCGTGCGCCGTTCGTTGATGACCGGCTGCATCTTTGGGCGCAGCGAAGCAGAAGTGCGCCAGAAGGTGCAGGCGCGTAGTGGTGGCAAATTTACTTTCGACGAGCTGCGTGCGCGTGGTGTCATCATCGGTACGAGCAGCCAGATCGTAGACCAGTTGGTTCAGTTGGAAGAGGCTGGTGTAGAGCAGGTAATGCTCCAATGGCTGGACCTGGATGACGTGCAGGGTCTGGAAGGACTGGCAAAAGTGATTTTATGAAATCTGGAGAGATGAAATGCGCCCAAGTTATCTTCGAGCAGCCTGGCTGCTAGCCATACTGGCTTTCACTGCGCTGGCGTGTGGGGTGCTGAACGATGTCCAGGAGCGAGCCGGTACAACGCGCCAGACGGTTGAGGCTGCCGCCACTAGAATCGAGCAAGGGCAGGAATTGCTGGCGACCGCCCAGGCGTTCACAACCCAGATTGGCGGGCAGAGCCTGATCCCCACCGCCCAGGCGTTAGCCACTCAATTGGGCGAAAGCGGTGTCCTGGAGACCGCCGCGGCGATTGCCACCCAGCAGGGGCCCGCCTTCCTATCTACCGTCGCGGCGATTGCTACGCAGCAGGGTTCTGCATTCCTATCTACCGCCGCGGCGATTGCCACCCAGCAGGGTCCATCTGTCGTTGGAACTGCCCAGGCAATCACCACCCAGATAGCTCAGGCGACACCAGCTGCCGATATTCCCCTGGTCGGAGGCGGTCTTGAAATATACGCCCAGTCCCCATCCCTGATCTCTTATACGACCCCGCTCCCCTTCGCCCAGGTGTTGGATTTTTATAAACAGCAGATGCCGGCGCACGGTTGGGAGGTAAACGATGCTGAGTGGTTCGAACTCGCTTCTGCTGCACACATGAGCTATCTAAAAGCAGGCCGCGAAGCATCGGTCAATGTGGCGACGGATACCAGGGGGACGCGGACTCTGGTCGTTATCATCGTCCAACCGTGAGTGACATCACATGCTAGACGCATTTTTCAACCCAGGATCGGTCGCCGTCATCGGTGCCTCGACTAGCCCGAGTAAATTGGGTCACTCCGTGCTTAAGAACCTGATCGAGGGTGGCTACTCGGAAGTAGGTCAGGTCTACCCGATTAACCCGAAAGCTGATGAGATCCTTGGCTGCCGCGCTTATCCAACAGTGCTGGATGTAAAAGAACCCATCGATCTGGCAGTGATCGTCATTCCATATCCTTATGTGCCGGATGCCTTACGCCTGTGTGGCGAAAAAGGAATCCCAGCGGCGATCGTGATCAGCGCTGGATTCCGTGAGGCTGGAAGGGAAGGGCTCGATCGTGAGCATGAGCTGCTGGAGATCGCCAGGGAATTCAATATACGTCTGATCGGCCCAAACTGCCTTGGAGTGATCGATACCTACACACCCCTGAATGCCTCTTTCGCCGCCGGCACCCCTCCGGTTGGTCCGATGGCGTTCATGTCCCAGTCCGGCGCTTTGGGAACAGCGGTGCTGGATATCGCCCTGGCAGGACGGCTGGGACTCTCGAAGTTTGTCAGCCTGGGGAACAAAGCAGACGTGAATGA
>JAQBDA010000336.1:0-10958 GCA_032124675.1 Chloroflexota bacterium | reverse complement strand
ACCAATTGTAACTTTAACAACAAACTGGCATTAGGGTTCCTCCCCACCTGAGGCCAGCTTGTTGCATCTGGAGTTAAGCAGATTGACTGTGGTCAAGGTGTGTTTGGGATGGTGGTACCTACCCAAACACACCCAAATTCTCATCGTTAATCGACTGCCAACAGCGGTGTTATGATCAGCGCGTAGACGATCACCAGCAGCACGGAGACGACAATCGCTGCGATAATCTGGGTAGAACGCTTGGCTTTGTCGATCTCCACATTTTCGGGACGCGGGAAGCGCGCCAGATAGCGCTGTGACAAACCCTGGATGATGGCATATGCCAACAGCGCCGTGGTGATCTTATCAACCGGCTCAACCAGGAAGCCGGTGCTCAGCACCGCCGAAACCATATCGCGGCCGGTCTGCATCAAATATGCAGTGATCAAGGACGATCCACTGGCAGATATCCCACCGTATAGGTAGACGGCAATCGGCGTCGAGACCAGGGCCGCCGTTATCGCTACCAGAAAACCGGTGATGATCACCTTCCACCAACTCTTGAACAGCCCTGCGATGGCGCACCAGCCGGTCACGAAACCGATGAACAACGCTACTGGGTACCAGGGTAATGCGTTGGGATCGATGACCAGACCCCAGATCAAATTAGCCAGCGTCCCGGTCAATGCACCTGCCCATGGCCCGCATAATACCGCCACCAGCATGGTGCCGATTGAATCCAGATATACAGGCAGCTTCAAGAGACTCACGATTTGCCCCATGACGATATTTATGGCGATGGCGACCGGGATCAGCACCCAGGTCATGGTATTGAAATCTTTCTTGATCGAGTCGACGATCTTCATGTTGCCTTCTCCTTATCGTAATCCTGTGATTAGATTGGACTGCATATTGGTCGATGCTGCTCCAGTGGAAGCCCCGTTGATACCCATAACAATCTGCTAATTGCCTGTTCTGTGTCTGGCTGTGTCTTCAGGCAGGATTGCTCAGCCATTCCATCCGCTCAAGGAAGAGCTGCATGAATTCCTGCGAGCGGACGTCCAGGGCAACCCGCATATTGGCTGGTTTTCCGGTCATGTGGTAAAAATCGGCAAACGTGTTTCCCATGGAAACCCCGCTGTAGATGTCAACATCGACATATAGCTCTTCGCACTCCACCAGCTGAGGTGCAAACATCAGTGCCAGCGCCAGCGGATCGTTGATCACACAGCCCTCGATCTTCTGGTACTCATCGTGAAAGCCCATGTAGAACCTTGTGGAATCGGCGATGAAGCGCGTGATTGGGGAGTCGATCTTCAGCAGGCGCTGTACATCGGATTCGGTCAGTACGCACTTGTAGGTGACATCCAGCGGCACCAGGGTGAGGGGAATGCCGGCATGATAAACCATATAGGCCGCATGCGGGTCAACATAGACATTGTATTCCGCCAGGGGAGTGGTATTGCCAGGATGGCGGATGGCGCCGCCCATGCTGATGATTTCCTTGATGGCCGGCACGATCTCCGGTGCACGCCGGATCGCAAGGGCGATATTGGTCAGCGGTCCAATCGCCACCAGGCTGATCTCGCCCGGAGAATCCAGCACGCTCTCAATCAGGAAATCAACGCCGTGCACCTTTACGGGCTCGGTCTGCGGCGTGGGCAGCTGCGCATACCCGATTCCGGTTTCGCCATGTGTCTCAGGCGCCAGCAGGGATGGCTGCACCAGCGGCAGGCTGCAGCCTCTGGCGACCGGGATATTTTCGAACCCGGCCAACTCCAAAACAGCCAGGGCATTCCTGGTGGCCTGCTCAGCGGAACAATTTCCATGCACGACAGTCAGCCCCTCCAGCTGGACCTCGGGCGAGGCCAAGGCCAGCAGGATGGCCAGGGAATCATCAATGCCGGGGTCGGTGTCGATCAATATCCGTTTTGGTGTCATAGCCATATTAATAAACACAGAAAACACGATAAAGATATGCCCTGGATGACTTTCCTAACCTCTCCAGCGGACGGCACTCTGACTATATTATCACACCGTTATGGCAGGGATACAAGCACGCGATCACTTCTTTATTCGTTTTGAGTCTGGCACCCTGCCAGGCACTAGCTGGCAGTAGCTTCGCCACACAGCCCCAAACTCTGCCTCCAATAGCCGCTCATCCAGGTGTGCACGACGGATCAATGCAGAGACAACCCCGCTAAGAACAGCATGGTCCACGTGCGGTACAGCAGCAAGCCTCCGATGCTCGCCGTGATCAACCCCATGTACATAAAACAACAAGTTTAAAACTGGTGAGCGAAGCCAGCCTGATGCACTGCCAACTGATCTGCCTCCTTGGCGACGGAATCCTGAAAATATACCGGCAAAGATCATCAACAATGCGATCAGTGCAACCAGCCCACCGATCCAATGCAGCCAGAGTTCAAATATAGAGCACATAATGATAAATCAGGGTGTTCAATGATCCATTTACGAGAACACCCTGATTATCTTAGGTCTTACACAGTTGTTGAAGGGACGAGGGGGTGTTGGGGCAGGTGTCGCCCGCCCCAACACCGCTAAAGCTATCCCTTCATGGCACCCAGTTGGAAGCGATATCGATCGTTTTTATAGGCTGGTCGGGATCATTGGTAGGAATATATACCCTGAACAGGTGTGGACCGTCCATACCAGCGTGCATCATAAATACTGTCGAATCGATGGTTGCGCTTTCGCCAGGTTTGAGAGCCATCGAACTGATGGCAATTTTCGGCGGTCAGCAGCCTTCCAGAACTTCCAGGTAAGGCTCATCCTCGATGCGCAGCGTCCCATCGCCCTTATTCGTCACATCGATCTTGAATGTCAGCGGTGTATCCAGCTTGACATCACCATATTCGATCATCGCTGGTGAAACATCGATGTCTGGAATCCCATTCCCCTCCACAGGGCTCCGCCTGCCCTGCATGGCGAACAGCACTCCCGCGACGACCAGCACTATTCCGCCGGCCAGTGCCAGCAGGGGTATGGAGTTACTTCTCATGTTTGTCTTCTTCTGTTTTTTACTCATAATAGTATCCTCCGTTTTAGATAGAATTCACGCAGTTCGGGGAAACCCGGGGGGCTGTTTATCTGGCTTCACACTACCAGATCTGCATGGTAAAGGTGTACAGGTACGATACCAGGTCCCAGGTCTGATCGTCGGTAAAGATCGGACCCCAATACGGCATGCCAGTGCCCATCCCACCGCGGATGATCTTGCCCTGCAGCAGCGCGGGGCTTGCTCCGAATATATTTTCTGCATCTGTGAAGTCTGTGGGCATCCTTGTGGTGTGATCCATCCCCGACATAGACTGGCCGAATTGGGTTGATACTTCACCGGCAAATACACCATCCCCCTGACCGTTCTCACCATGGCAGGCGGAGCAGTTCTGGCGGTATAACTGCTTTCCCCGCTCAATCCCTTCAAGTGTTGTGTTTGAGCTCCATACCTGCGCGACCAGCTCCCAAACTGCAGGCTCCGCCAGCTCGGCATAGTCGCCGTCAGCCCGCAGGTCTGTGAAAACCTGTTCGGGAGATTGGGTCTGGTAATAATTGCGACTGAGGTATCCTGCCCCAAGCTCTACTCCTGCTGGAACACTCCCCTGACCTGGTCTCGCAGAAGGAAATAACCTGGCTTGGTGCGGAGCATCGATGTCCAGACCAAGTTTTAGGAATAATGGCTGTTCAGCAGGTAAGGAAGCGGGCTCATCATCGCCGGTGACCTGGATCGTGCCGCGCATGCGCCAATGGTTGAGACCACACCAGCGCGTGCAGTAGAATGTGTACTCCCCGGGCTGGTTGAACTTGAGTGTAATATCAGCCACTTCTCCTGGTGCGATATCTACAACCGGCTGGTCTGATCGTCCTACGGCAAAGCCGTGCACCACGTCATCCGAGGCAATCCGCAGCAGGAGCGGTTTTC
Organism: Chloroflexota bacterium; assembly: GCA_032124675.1. Taxonomy (GTDB): domain Bacteria; phylum Chloroflexota; class Anaerolineae; order Anaerolineales; family UBA4823; genus JAQBDA01. The sequence continues at coordinate 7,036 of JAQBDA010000336.1, read as the reverse complement.
CAACCTGAGCGTAAATGATTTCTGGGCTCCAGCCGCCGGTCTCTGCCATCTGCCCGTGCAACTCGATATACTCCCTTCGTTCTAACCGGCGGGCTGCAGCTACCGCTCCCAATAAACCAACAACCAGGGTAATCAGCAGCAGGCGGGCGAGTTTTTCAGCTTTCATAATCGGCGAATGCCTCGAATATAGCCACACTCAAAGCAGCAGGAACATCAGTGCGAAGGTTACCAGCACACTGAAGCCAGCCACAGGCAGTGCCTGGAGCAAAACGCTTCTGTCCTTGCGCGTCTCGGCAGCCAGTTTCGCGGCAGTGTGCACCGACCAGACCAGCCCCAGGATCAACGCACCGGTCTGCAGTAAAGGCAGCAGATCGACCAGGTAAGGCGTCCATTCGAGCCGGGCAGTCCCGAAGAGGTTCCAGCCCCAGCCAAAGGGGTCAGACAGAGAGATGCCAATATAGGAGGCATTCGTAAATACAAATGACAGGCTGAAAGCCACCCACGCCAGCAATCCCAACGGTACCAGAGCATATGAATGGGTCGTAAATGCCTTTCGCCAGGGCTCCCGGGACAGAGATAGTCGCTGACCCAGCTTCACCGCTGCCAAGAATAATAGGGGCAGGATGATGAAGATGAACAGCAGGAAGGCAGCCGCATAGCCAAACCAGGCTGGAGTACCGATCTGATAGGCGGCTGTTTTTAACCCTCCCCACGGACCGAGCAGCACAGCAGCATAGATAATCGCCGCACCCAGCATAATAAAGGCTTTGAATGCCTCATCCATCCGCCGCCCGCCGGGTTTAATAACATCTGCACCGAAAGGGCGTGTGTGCAGCGAGATATTATCGCTTGGGCAGGTTCGCAGGCATTCCATGCACAGCCCGCAGGAGGTATTCTTGCTCAAGCCGCCGGGAAACACGCCCCACGGACAGCCGTAGCCAGCCTGGCTGCCGTGATAGCAGGCTTTGCTCTGGCAGGAGGCACAAACCGACCGGTCGATTACCCGCAGCTCGAGCGGGGCAGCCTGGGAGTACAAACCGATAAAGCCGCTCACCGGGCAGAGATAGCGGCAAAACGCCCGCCGCTCGAAGACCATGCTCAAGCCGATAGCCAGGAACAACATGCCTGCCAGCACGGCAGCGCTGACCAGCGGCGTGGTCAGGATAACCGAGCTGAACAATGCCACCAGGACAAAAGCAGCGTTCTGCATCCATATATTGCGCAGCCGCTTGGGCCAGCGGCGGTTCAGGGTAATCCCGTGCCCCTGCTCCTGTGGACCCAGAATGCGCCCGCGCTGCAGCCACTCACCTGCCAGCGGGATCGGGCATACAGCGCACCAGCCGCGGCCGAAGAGCGGCACCGCCACAAGGATCAGGATCGCCCACCACGCGATCCAGGTGAAAACGATCCCGAAATTACGGCTGCCAACCGGGGTACCGGCGAAACCAGCTGCGATAGCCATCAAAAATCCGACCAGCAGAACAGCGAACAGGATGAACTGCGGCCAGCGGGACCGCAAAGCCGATTTTACCAATGCGAAACTGGTAAGCTCCATACCTGGTCCCCTATATGCTCGCTTCGTCCGAGCGAGGTGACGCCCGGAAGAAGAACAAGACCAAAGCGCCAATGGCTGATATGATAGCCAGTCCGATGGCGCGCCAGAGCAGGTTGTTCCTGCCCACCTGTATTTTGCCGATCATAAATGGATGCATGGCACCGCAGGTGACATTGCAGCGAATGCGGTAGCTGCCACCTTTGTCTGCGATGAATTCTAATCTTGAAGACTGCCCGGGGTCTGCCTCAACCGACAGGTCGTATCCATCGATATACAAGCCGTGTACGACGTCGGTTGAGACCAGCTCGACCGTCACCCGGTCGCCCGGGTTGACCTGGATTTCAGCGGGAGTAAAAGCATACTGGCTGGCTTCGATCCGGAACAACTTCTCACCCGGTGCGGGGCTGAGCATTGGCAAGGGGGCAAATGCAGCCAAAAACAGCCCTACAACTAGAACTGACCAGACCAATAATTTATTGTAGTCCACGATATGGATACCAATAATCGCAAGCTGACTATGAGTCAATATTTGCTTCAGAAACTACACCTTGAAAGAATACTGTACACATTTTTCAAGGCATGTTCGATGGACCGTATTTGGCATAAGTATCATCGATGTACTGGCGGATTTCGGGGATGGTTTTATCTTGATCCAGGAGGCGCATCACGTCACGCGTGATATCCACACAGATGCTTCAGCCAAGCGCGTGGTTATCGAAAATTGGCTTCCCGTCTGCTCCGCTGCCGGCGACATAGCACTGGTAATTATTCTTGTGCCCGACCGAACCGCAGCCGCAGTAGCATGGAATCTGTTCGAGTATTGTGGGGTTTGCCAGGGCGAAGCGGTAAGCTTCCTGCACGCTGGCAGGGGCCGCGCGCACCTCTTCGGGCAAGCTCGAAACCGGAGCTAATGGCTGAGCAGCTGAAGCATCGCCCGAATCGCCGCTGCATCCCACCAGACTACTCGCCAGCAGGATCAGCAAAATGAAAAAGACACCGTATTTACGCTTTGGCACCATTAATTTTACCTATATGACTAAATATATCGCATTATATACAACACTGCGATTTTTTAGAAGTGACACAATACATGAAATATTAAGCTGAATTTCCTGTGATAGCTTCACCACACTCCCGGCAGCAGACGGTAGCGCACGTGGTCAGTATACTCCTGGTAGCCGTCTAATTTATCCTGCAGGGTCCTGTCCTCCAGGTTGGTACGCAACACCAGCACGAGGGTAGTGAAGAGCACCGGGATGAACGTCCAGAGCGAGTCCAGGAAGATTGGCGTTGCCCAATATGTCAGCAGCGCCCCGGCATAGCCGGGATGGCGCACCCAGCGGTACGGACCGCTGGAAACGACGTGCTGGCCGCGCTCGGTCTGCAAGCGCACTACCCCGGAGAAGAAGCGATTTTCCATCAGGGCATACGTCCCCAGGATGTTCCCGGCCAGAAACACGATCAGCGCAATGATCTTCAGCGGCGTATTGAAGTCCTGCAATAAGTTAAATCGCGCCTGCAGACCGGGGACCAGCATCACCAGCGCGCCGCCCAGCCCCAGCAGAGGCACCAGCCGCCTATCCCACGGTTCGGCATCCTCGTGCTGCATCATACGGGCACGCTCAGCGATCAGGTCAGGATGTCGTCTGGCTGCCAGGGTGCGGCTGATCGCGAAGCTCAGTATGGAGATGATTGCATACAGCCACGCCTCCCACCAATCCCAGCGCCCAGAGACCAGCAGCGGCAGGAAAGGCAGGATCACGATAAAAAACAGCACCTGCAGGATAACCCAGGGAGTGATTGGACTCCGTTTGTCGTTCATAGTGTGCCCCCTTGAGCATAAACCCTAGAGATCGCTAAGATCCTTAGGGTTTGTATTTTCATCAACCAGGGTGAGTCTTCGATCATCTTTTACTCCTGGAGTATAACAGGAAGGGCCCCTTGTCGTCCTGCCCGGCTCTTTCGAACGTCATGCCGATTTTCTGCGCTACCCTGATCGACGCCAGATTACCCTCCTCAACCAGGCAGATCAGGCGCGATAGCTGCAAGGTCTCAAAGCCGTAGTCCAGGACTCCCTGGGCTGCCTCAGTGCCCAGACCACGCCCCCAGTCCTCTTTAGCCAGCAGGTAGGCTACCTCGACTTCGTATCGACCATCGATCGTCCAGGGAAGCAGCCCGCAGCGCCCGATAAAACGATTACCATCTTTGAGGATTGTCGCCCACAGGCCCAGCTCGGAGTGTTCAGGATGACCGTTGAGGAACCATTCCAGCTCCTCTTTGGTCTCCTGGTAAGTCAGAGTGCCTTCGGGGAAATACTGCCGCACTTGGGGATCGCGGTACAGGGCGTACAGGTTGTCGAGGTCATCCGGCTCCAGGTGTCTGAGCAGCAACCGCTCGGTCTCGAGGATGTTCAAGGTTATTCCCCCGCCTGGTACAGCGTGATCTGCATGCCGTCAGGGTCCAGGAAGCGCACAGTGCGATCGCCCCAAGGGGTATCTACCGGCGTGGCGACCATCGTCGCACCATGCGCCAGCAGGCGCTCCGTGGCAGCATCCAGATCGGGCACCTGCAAGGCGAAGCGGACCGGCCCGCTGACCCGCCGCCCGACCTCGAGCTGGTCGACCGTCTGGGCCTGCTTCTCGTCGAATACCTCGAGAATGGCCCTGCCCAAATCCAGCACCAATGCCCGGCCTTGATCTTCAGGCCAGACCTGCGCAGGCTCGAGCCCGAGCCCTACGCGATAAAAGCTCGCCAATCGCTCGAAGTCGCCGGTTGTCAGCGCGACACGTAGTTCGATTACGTGTGGTAACGGGTTTTGTATAGTCAATGGGTGTACCGGACCTTTCTTAGGTGGATTTAGTATATCCCGCTGCGGCATCTGGGGTAATTCCCATGAGTAGAAATGAAGACGCCAAGTGTTCAGAGCCAAATTGTTAAACATCGCGTCGATCACACTGAGGCGATGCCGAGTCGACCTGCAACATGGGTTTGGGGCGTTTTATCCTCTCGGTACAGCAGATATGCCAATGCCAACGTGAGTAGGACACTGATCGTATATGGGATGAAGCTAATTCAAATAATAAGATCTAGTTCGCCACCATAGGACAAACCGATAATAATAAGGTCAATTTTCACAGCTAAACCGACCAGAGTCAAAATTCCACCTACGCGACTGAGCGATGATCGAGCACGCAAAAACCATAGTGGGGCAATAACAGTGACAAGAAGCGGAATAAGTGCTTGGTATGCGACAAACCATAAGGTGTCTCCTATCCGGTCACTGACATTGTAATTAACATCAATGAGAATTTGGAAGCTTATGTAGATCATGCCGATTGTAAATAACATAATTTACAGGCCATGCCGTTTAACCAGTAACAGCCCAAACGCTACAGGCAGCAACAATGAGAGAACAGCGGCATATAAAGATACATTCAGCCACTGACCAGCCACCGACCAAGATATACCTAGCAGGACAAAATACTTGACACGCACGGCAAGTTGACACAAAAGTATCAAGACAATGAGTACCCAGACAATCAGCGAGAAACGTTGGTTCCGAATGGAGAACCCCAATAAAGCAGCAGTATGGCCAGGAGAATAATAACCACCAATGTATTTGCCGAACTGCCTACCAAGATCGCTGCCAGTCCACAGATCACACCAGATACTACCACTAGGCTGACAGATGTTAACATTCCCGCAGCCATCAGACTCCAGCCAGGCACCTGTCTATTGTTCTACAAATATACAGTACTCAGAAATACCTTCTTACCCGATTACAATACTCCGAGAACTCCTGGCCGTAATGTTTCTGCAAAAAATCTTCTTCTCGCAATACATGCCGGTGGAATAGCCATACAGCTGCAACCAGATAGAGCAATAGAATCCAATTTGAGAATACCAAGAATTGACCCAACAAGATAAAAGCAAATGCCACATAAAGGGGATTGCGGCTATAAGCAAAAATACCAGTCGTTACAAGCCTGTTGGGATTATCGGTATCGATACCAACACGGAAACTCTGCCCAAATGAAACAAGGCTCCACAAGAAAAGTAACAGCCCCGCTAGACAAAATAACACACCCACCCAGGAAATTACCATGGAGTGAAAGAATTCTTGTGTACTTACAACAGGGAGATTGAACGCATGGGCAAACACGGTATAGAAATAGAAAAGGGCAAAGGGCGGAATCAAAAAATCTTTCTTGTCTAATTTGCCGAATTGAAACGCTTCGATCCCTTGTCTCTTCATTAACAGAACCCGGATCAATACCATTCCAAGCACAAGTACAATTGTCGATGCTGCAAAATATTCTGGCAAGAGAACCTTCAACTTTGGTGCTACCCGGAGGCACTCTGGCTGCCGCGAATAATCCTGGCAATTCCCAGCACCATCCAACCTAACACCACAGCGATCACGGCTGGAAGATACAGCGGGCCAATCGATAAACCGGCCAGGAATGTCAAGACAACCGCCAGGATGCTTGCAGCAGCCAGGGCGATGTACATCCTTTTGAATGCCAAGAATGCCACGGTGGAGAACAGCACGGCAAACAAGACCAGGATGATAACGCCCCAGATCCCCTGGACTGCATACCAGCTAACCTGCCTGGTGATCTCCTCCGCAGCTTCCGAGCCATTGGCTGTGCTGGTGGCGGTTATCTCGTGGATCGTTAGCGGTGATAGGAGCAAATAGACGCTCGCCCCAATCGACCAGATTGCAGCAAAGGCGAACAGATAGAGATCGAGCTTGTTTATGTATTTCATAACAATCAACACCTACGCCCGTCATACAGAAAAATACTCGTAAGTCCCAGGATGTCAAGGCATAATTCGGCTATTCCGATAGCGTATCTTTGAGAAAGGCTAATGTCCTCTCCCATGCTAATTGTGCTGCTGTCGGATTATATGCATCTGGGCGGTCCGGCTCGAAGAACCAGTGTCCAGTGTCCTCGTAAAAATAGAAGGTGACGGGTTTACCCGCAGCACGGATTTCTTTCTCCAGCCTATCGACCTCGGATGCCGGCTCATAATCATCGAATTCCGCAAAGTGACCGAGATAGGCTGCCTGCGATCGTGCATAATCAACCTCCCCGGTTCCGTAGAAGACCACTACGGCGCTCACGCGCTGTGGCTCATCAACTGTAAGTCCCAGCGCAAAGTATGCCCCGAGAGAGAAGCCGATCACGCCGAGGCCTGAGCCAACTCTATCGCCGTGCTCGCCTATGAACTCAACTGCCTCTGCGATGTCCTGCTCCGCTTGCTCTTGGTTCAGATCGCGGCTTAGCGCCTCAGCTTCCGGTATCGTTGTGGCGATCTTTCCATGATAAAGATCGGGTGCAAATACGAGATAACCCTTGTCAGCGAGTTGCCTGCAGAATGATTTGATCGTGTCATTAAGTCCCCACCAGGGGTGCAAGATTAACAAACCTGGTCCTTTGCCAGCCTTTGGAGTGGCAAGATAGCCTTGTGGCTGCG
>JAQBDA010000335.1:0-24073 GCA_032124675.1 Chloroflexota bacterium | reverse complement strand
CACCAACAGCTTGAGCTCCGAAAAGCCTGGCTTGCTCGAACAGGAATTTGTATCTGGCATTCCGGGCAGCTTCTTCTATCGACACCTTTGTGTCCTCGGCGTGTGTCCGGATATCCAGCTTCTGCGTAACGAAAGGCAGATTCCTCCTGCCAGCCTCTTCACCGACCTTCCTGGCTTCATCATCTGCCTCAGCTCGCAAACTATGATTAAGGTGAGCCACGATGACCGGATACTCCAGCCGCCAGAGAAGATCAAGAAGACATAGACTGTCGGGTCCGCCTGAAACGCCTATCACAACAGGTTTGTTAATTACAAGCAGGCAGTTGTGTTGTAAAATAGATTGAATGCTGCTAAACATTACGAAAACATTATAGCTCAAATAATGTGGGCATTTATCATCGAGCGATGCAACGTGGTGTATCGCTGCGGATAACCTATTATCAAGAGAATTGAAGCAATCTAAATCCATTGGAGCGGTCATGCCAGAAAAGATCCTCATTGTCGACGACGATATCGATACATTGAAACTGGTGGGTTTAATCCTGCAGAGGCAGGGATATGAAGTGCGCGCTTCAAGCAGCGGCAGTCAAGCATTGGCAATGATGAAGAGTGAAGTACCAGATTTGCTCTTGCTGGATATTATGATGCCAGAGATGGACGGTTATGAAGTCGCCGGTCAAATGAGGTCGGATCAGGTCCTGGCAGAAGTGCCGATCATCATGTTCACCGCCAAATCCCAGCTTGATGACAAGGTCGCCGGTTTCGAGGCGGGAGCAGATGATTACCTCACCAAGCCCACCCAACCACGTGAGCTGCTTGCACATATCAAAGCAGTGCTCGCCCGCACCAGCAAGAGCAAGAGACCCGTGATTACTGCCCAACCTTCATCGGATGCAGGCGGGTATCTGGTCGGTGTCCTGGGTGTAAAGGGTGGTCTTGGCGTTTCTACTGTAACATTGAATTTAGGCATTGCCATACGGGAAGTATTCAAAAAGGAGGTGATCGTTGCGGATTTCCGCCCCGGACAGGGGTCGATCGGTCTGGAGCTAGGTTTTCAGAAGGCCGAAGGATTGAATCACCTGCTGGAATATAACTTGAATTCTATCGGCACAGATGAGATTAAATCCGAGCTAGTGATGCACTCATCGGGCATCCGGTTGCTACTCTCCTCTCACCGGCCGAGTGACTCCAAATATAGTTCTGCCGTCCCGCATTTTGAATCGATCACTCGCTTACTGCCGTTCCTCGCCAAACACATCGTGGTTGACCTCGGGTCATCATTCACACCTTTGGTAGAAAAAGTGGCACCTCACTTCCATGAATTGATCGTTGTCGTCGAACCTGTCCCCCCCTCTGTTCACCAGACCAGGCTGCTGATCGACGAGCTATCCAGCAGCGGTGTTGGCGAAGGCAAGATCACGATCGTACTGGTTAATCGCTTCCGATCCGGCGTCCAATTAGCCTGGAGCCAGGTACAGGAGCAGCTAAAACATAGTGTGTCGGTCATATTCACTCCAGCGCCGGAGCTTACGTATCAGGCTGCGGTGAATGGAGTCCCAGTAATCTTACAACAGCCGGAAAGCCTGACCGCTCAACAGTTTCATAAGCTGGCAGAAAAGGTCATCCAACAAAGCACATAATGTCTGCCCCGCAACAATTCAAAAGTGGAGTGCAGTTAGCTGCAGAAATCATCCTCAGCAGCCGGAACACGGTTGTTTTGACAGGTGCAGGGATCTCAACACCCTCAGGTATACCTGATTTCCGTTCTCCAACCAGTGGACTGTGGGAAAGGTACGACCCATTCGAAGTGGCTTCGTTAAACGCCTTTCGGTATAATCCAGATAAATTCTACAAATGGATGCGCCCGTTGGTAAGAGATATCGGCGCAGCGCACCCCAATCCTGCTCACATTGGATTATCCAGGCTTGAATCTGCCGGGTATATCAAGGCAATAATTACCCAAAATTTCGATGGGCTGCACCAGCGGGCTGGATCTAACCACGTATTGGAAGTGCACGGCACGCTCCGCACCCTTACCTGCACGAAATGTTACCAACAGGTGGACGCCACTGAATATACATATCCGTATATTGAGGGTGGCATTATCCCCCGGTGCGATAAATGTGAGGGCGTCCTGAAACCGGATGTCATATTATTTGGAGAGCAGCTCCCTGCACGCACCTGGCTGCAGGCGCAAGAGCAGAGCAGGAAATGTGATACGATGATCGTGGCGGGTTCATCGCTGGAAGTGCTGCCTGTAGCTGGACTTCCCAGACGAGCGATCGACCATGGCGCTCATTTGATCATGATCAACCAGTCTGAGACTTATATCGATAACCGCGCAGACGTTGTCCTATCCCATGACGTTGCACAGGTTATCCCGTGGATTACAAGAGAGATATTGGGTGGCTGATCTAACCCAGACGACATTACCCGACCGGTACCAGCGGTTATTAGAGCTGTCCCATGATCTATCTTCGACGCTAGATCTGGACAGCCTGCTGAACCGCATCGTCGAGGCGGCTGCAGAACTATGCAACGCTGAGGCTGCCTCCATATTGCTGTACGATCAGCTCAAAGAACAGCTATACTTCCGGGCTTCATCGAATCTCGATAAGCCGTTGATGAGTGAGCTGATCGTCCCGCTCAGCGGCAGCGTGGCAGGTTGGATCATCACCAATCGTCATCCTGTGATCATCTCCAATGCACAGAGTGATCCGCGCCATTTCAGCAAGATTGGGAAGATCACCCACATTACAACAGACTCTCTGCTCGGCGTTCCACTGCTGCGTAAAGAACGGGCAGTCGGGGTATTGGAAGCGATCAATAAACTATCCGGCGATTTCACAATCGAGGATAAAGACCTGCTCATGGCGCTAGGTGCTCAAGCTGCCATCGCCATCGAAAATGCCCGCCTCTTCCAGCAATCTGACCTAATCTCTGAATTCGTCCATGAGATACGCACGCCACTGGCTTCTCTGACTGCTGCAGCGTACATCCTGATGCGACCTGAGGTCTCGGAAGAACGCCGTACACAGATGATCGAGACCATGCAGCAGGAGATCAGCCGCCTGTCAGATATGGCGTCTTCATTCCTTGACCTTGCCCGGCTGGAATCCGGTCGCGCCAGGTTTCAGTTTTCTCCATTTGATATTGGGGAGATGCTGGAGGAATGCTCGATTGTAGTCAAGGGGAAATTCGAAGAAAAGCGACAGGAATTGTGTGTCGAAACCCCGGAGACATCCATACAGATCAGCGCAGACCGCGATAAGCTCAAGCAGGTCGTGCTGAACTTATTGAGCAATGCCAACAAATACACACCTCAAGGGGGGAAGATAATTCTCGAGTCGCGAGCAACTACTGATGAAATCATCATCCAGGTGATAGATAACGGGCGGGGGATCTCGCCTCCATACTTGCCGCACCTGGCCGAGAAATTTTATCGCGTGCCCTCGTCCGAGTCAGATACCCAGGGCACGGGTTTGGGGCTGTTTATCTGCAAGCATATCACCGATGCTCACGGTGGAAAAATGAGCATTGAGAGCACAGAGGGGAAAGGCACGACGGTAACCGTCCGCCTTCCGTTTATCGCATGAGCAGCATATCCACCAGGGAGATATACTCCTGCATGGCTGCTCCTTTCTATTCTCCCTGGTCTATCGATTTCTTCCGTATTTCTCGTGACTCGAAACCCAATCTGATGATGAAATCGCCGAACCGAGGGATATCTCACCCGCCAGGACAACTCCCGCTACGATCTCAGCAAATTTATTGACCTTACCCTTGCCATAAGCACCGAGCACTTCCAGGCATTCTCTTTGAGTTGGCAAGTTTGTCCCGCCGCCATAGGTAGCAACGATGAGCGAGGGGATGGTAAAGGAGATATATAAGTCGTCTGTCTCGGTTAGCTCAGTATACAGGATTCCCGCCGAAGACTCGGAAACATTGGCCACATCTTGACCGGTCGCTATGAACATGGCGGTAATGGCATTTGCAGAGTGGGCGCCATTGTTATTTGCACCAGACAAGATCGAACCCACGTTGGCGACCTGATAATGATATGCGAGGCTCTCCGGCTCCACCCGCATGTGCTGGATTAATAAATCCCGCTTGATCACTGCCTCTGCGGTAACACGTTTCCCGCGTGTGCGCATAATATTTATCTGGGATGACTTCTTGTCGGTAGCAAAATTAGACTCTAAATAGAAATGCTTGATCCCAGAGTAATTGTCGATTATCCAGCTGCAGGCAGCAAATGTCGCTCTGCCGACCATGTTCTGTCCTGCAGCATCACCAGTGGTGAAATTGAACCGCAGGTAAGCGAATTTGTTTGCCAGGTAGGGGTCAACGTATATCAATTTCGCGATCCGAGAAGTTGCCTCCGCCTCTTCGCGTATCTTGTCCATATGTTCATTTACCCACTTGACAAATTCCCTAGCACTCCTTGAGTCGGCGAACACGAATACCGGTGCACGCTGCATGGCGTCATCAACAACGGTGCAGCTCACTCCGCCGCATAGATTGAGCAGCTTACAGCCCCGGTTATACGAGGCAACCAGGGTGCCTTCCGTAGTTGCCAAGGGGATCAGAAAATCACCGTTGGCATACTCGCCGTTCACCCTGAGCGGTCCGGCAAATCCCAAAGGGACTTGTGCCACACCCGTGTAGTTCTCAATATTTCCCTGGCACAAATGGGGGTCAAAACTATATTGAGCAGAGTGCTCCAGCTCGACTCCGGTTTGATCGGAGATATAAGCTTGCCTGCTTTTGATGATATCTACCGAGAAATTATCCTTGCTGGAGCGTGGGATACGGTCGATGTCATCTTCTTCTTCACGGATCGCATCTTCCACTTTGAGCTTCAGCTTGCCGAACGGTCGTGTTTCGAACCAGATCTCTATCGAGTGCTTGCCCTGGTCAAGCAAATCGATGTGTGCCAGAATATCCATCGTCTGCCGCAAGGGGAAATCAATCTGGTTATCCGGTGTGATGTCTGGCGGGCTGAGTGATATTCCAGTTCCGATATCCATTACAATCAGCTCGAGCGGGATATCTTCTCCATCGATCCTCACCCTGGATAAACCAGTGAAGCGTGCATCGCTGAGACGATTCTTCATCGAAAACCGGATCCCTTCTGCAGTGTTCTGAAGACTGCCGAAGGTATACAGCTGGCGGAGCAGGAGACTTGGTACTGCCATCGCTTTCCTCCGATACTTTTGGAAATTATCTCAGGATTTTAACCGGTCAGCGTGCCCCTCGACGTCCAAACTGGCGTTCCAATAGATCGACAGAGAGATGGATCATCGTTGGACGACCGTGCGGGCAGGTACGGGGAGAGGCACAGTTTTCCAGGTCTGCCAGCAGTGCTCGCTGTTCGTCAGTCGAGAGCACATGTCCTGCTTTTACTGCCGCGCGCTTGCACACCCGGGCGATCAGGCGCGCCTCGCGTTCCTGCTGAAGAGGTGCTTCATCCTCCTCAAAATCCTCCACCAGCACAAGCAATGCTGCAGAGGGTTCCATCCCGGCTAACAATGCCGGCACGGCGCGGACAAGGAAGGTGTTTTTACCAAATTCTTCGACACGGAACCCGAGGCTGGAGAGGATCTGCAGCTGCTCGGTCAAAATACGGGCACTGGCTGGTGGCAGATTCACTGTAACAGGCTGCAGCAATTCCTGTGCGGTGATGCCCATTGCAGCTGAGCTGGCTCCGGTCTGCTGGTGCTGGGCCATCATCTTTTCGAACAGAACCCTCTCATGGGCGGCATGCTGGTCTACGAGGTACAGCCCATCCGGTCCTTCTGCAACCAGGTACGCCGCTGCGATCTGTCCTACCAATCGCAGCAGTGGGATACGTGACCGGGATGGACCGAATGCTGTCTGGGACCCTAAAGCAGCTGGATCATCTCCTGGCAGGGTGCCAGGTGCAGAACCAAATGCTGTTTCGGTCCAGAATGTATGGGATCCGGTGGGGTCTTCCCATTTTGCCTGTCCCAAATAAGGAGATTTATCGATTCCCGGTACAGGTGTATGTGCCAGTAACGCGCGCCGAACCGCGTTTTGCACCAGGCGGAACATTTGATCTCCGGCGCGGAATTTCACTTCTGCTTTTGTCGGATGGACATTCACATCGACCATCTCTGGCGGCATGTCCAGGAACAGGATTGCGATTGGATACCTGCCCACCATCAGCAAGGTGTGATATGCCTGGACCACTGCGGTAGCCAGACCAATATCCTGCACCGGTCTACCATTTACGTATAAAGTAATCTCACGCCGGTTCGAGCGGGTGATCGAGGTAGGGCTGATGAAGCCTCGGATATATATATCCCCCTCCATGGAGAGGACCTCCAGCATCTGGCGGGCGATGTCCACCCCATACAGGGAAGCGATCACTTCCCTCCGGTCGTTATTTCCGCTAGTCATCAAGGCAGATCGGCTATCCTGCCAGAGCTGAAATCGCTTTTCAGGGTACGCCAGCGCATAACGCGTTACCAGATTGTCGATCTGGCGGCGCTCAGTATTATCCTTCTTTAAAAATTGCAGCCGCGCTGGAACATTATAAAAAAGGTCTTCCACCCGTATTGAGGTGCCTACAGGTGCCCCAACGGGCTCCACTTCACCAAGATGACCGCCATCAATTTGCAGCCTGCCTCCCAGGTCTGCACCTTCCATCTTGGAGATTATCGTCATATGGGTAACAGACGCAATCGAAGCGAGCGCCTCTCCGCGGAACCCCAGGGTGGTGATATTGAATAAATCCTCTGCTCTGGAGAGTTTACTTGTGGCGTGTCGCTGCACAGCCATAGGGAGTTCGTCGTAAGATATTCCCTGACCATCATCAGCCACCTCAATGACTCTCCGTCCTGCCTGTTGAACCTTAATTGTCACCTGGCTGGCTTGCGCATCGACAGCGTTCTCCAGTAGCTCTTTTACAACCGAGGCAGGTCGTTCGATCACTTCTCCAGCCGCGATCTGGGATGCAACTTCTTCCGGGAGTAAATGTATTGCCATATCTAGATTATAAAGGGAATACTGATTCAACTACATTCAAACTATACCATCAAATCATATCAGGCAAATCCAGTAGTATCTGTATTAGCAGTTGAATAATGCCCTTCGGACCGACCTCCCTGGTGGATATATCTTTCGGCAGTTCCACATATCTCTTATAATAGCCTCATGCATAAAATCAGCACTGTATTCTTCGACCTGGACGACACTTTATACGATAAGGGTAATGGGCTATGGGAAGCGATCCGTGAGAGAATGGGGGCGTATATTGAAAACCTGCTGGATCTGCCTGCGGATGAAGTCGCTTCCTTGCGGCGGCATTACTATGAGACATATGGTACAACGCTTCGCGGACTCCAGATTCACCATGCTGTCGATACCGATGATTATTTAGCCTATGTCCACGATCTTCCCCTGGAGATTTTCCTACAACCGGACAATTCGCTGCAGGAAATGCTGAACAGCCTGCCCTTACGGAAATTCGTATTCACCAACGCGGACTTACCCCATGCTCTCCGGGTCCTGGATATGTTGGGTGTGAATGGTTGTTTCGAGGGAATCCTGGATGTGCTCGCCCTGGAGTTTTCATGCAAACCTCAACCGGAAGCATACTTGAAGGCGCTTAAACTGGCTGGTATCGACAATCCAGAGGAATGTCTTTATCTCGATGATTCAACCCGCAATCTTTCGACCGCCCGAAAGATGGGGTTCATTACGATCCTGGTGGGAGACGGCAAGGAAAACCCCGCTGCGCATTACACGATAACGAATGTGAAGGATTTACCACGCATTCTACCCGAATTGTGGGCCCAGCATGGGGAGTAATCCCGGCTGAAGTAGCTACGCGATTATATAGGTGTTGTACAGATGCATGGAGGGTTGACTTAATGACGAGACAAATAAATATTGAAGACGCAGCAGCGCTGATCACGCCAGGCTCTATCCTGGCACTAGGTGGGCTGACTTTATATCGTCGCCCCATGGCGTTCGTGAAAGCCCTATTACGGCGTTACCAGGCAAGCGGGCAGCCAGCAGACCTGACACTGCTTGCGTTCACAGCCGGTCTGGAAAGTGATTTATTGGTTGGGGCAGGCATGGTTGCGCGCGTCCGTTCCTGCTACTTCGGTTTGGAAATTTTCGGGCTGGCTCCCATGTTCACTCACCATGCCAATAATGGGTCCATAGAGATTATCGAGGAAACGGAAGCAAGCCTCGCCTTCGGATTGCGTGCTCAGATGTCCGGCATCGGATTCATGCCGGGTCGGGGCTGGATCGGAACCGATCTGCCAAAATTGCGACCGGATGTAAAAACTATCACCGATCCATACACAGGGGAGCAGTTGATGGCTTTTCCGGCTATCCAGCCTGATTTTGCTGTTATCCATGCACTACGAGCAGATGAAGAAGGCAACGCTCAGATTGGGGACAATAAAGGGATCGACCTCGAATTAACACTGGCTTCGAAGTGTGTGATCGTGACAGTCGAGGAGATCATCCCGGAATTGAAGAAAGCAGACATCGTGGCACCATTGGTTGATTATCTGATCCTTGCCGGTAAGGGTGCCCTGCCCACATCATGCCATCCTCTGTACCCGCTGGATGGCGGATCAGTACTGGCATATACAGACCAGGTAAATGACCCAGAGTCGTTCCAAATTTACCTGTCCGAAATTCTATAGGCTGCACGGCTTGTGATTGAACCGGTGATATTATCAGTTTCTATCATAATGTTTATCTAATTCTAATCATGCTATGGTAATCTTTATCGGAGGACTTGCACAGTTAATGGAGGATATTTCTGGGTGGAGTATGCTCTAATCCGGAGACCATTCGATCTGGCAGATTCTACCAACCTTTCATCGATATCGACAGTAATACCAGGAGTTGAATATGAAATCCAGGGTGTTGACCACCATCATCGTGATAACTATGGCAGCGATTTTATTGGCGGGGGCTTGCTCGGCAGGGTTTATCGCGGCGCAGCTTATCACACCTAAATCACCCCAGACGGCACTCTCCTTCTTCGAGGGAGTAATTGGCGAGCCGGGTATTACAACCAATCCTGAAGACACCGGCACACCATCGGAGATAGCTAACACCTTCGTACCTTTTTGGCAGGCATGGGACCTGGTCCACGACCAATATGTTGACCAGCCAGTTGACGATGAAGTATTGATGCGAGGTGCTATTAAAGGCTTGCTCGAATCACTGGATGATCCACATACTGCTTATCTGGAGCCTGAGCAATACACTGAACTGGTCACCGAGCTTCAAGGAGAAGCAGAATACGAAGGGATTGGAGCATGGGTTGACACAACCAGCGATTATCTGACCATCATCAGCCCCATGCCAGGTTCTCCGGCAGAAAAAGCGGGGCTCAGAACCGGGGACAAGATTTTCGCTATTGATGGCGAGGATATGACCGGGATCGACACTGAACTGGTGCGCAAGCAGGTGCTCGGTCCGGCAGGATCTACCGTAATCCTTACCATCTTGAGAGAGGCAGAAGAGCCCTTCGATGTCGAAATCGTTCGCGCCAGCATTAATGTCCCTGGTCTGGAAAGCCGGATGCTCGATAACAATATTGGGTACATTCATCTATACATCTTTGGCGACGATACCCGGGATGAGCTGCGTTCAGCAATCAAAAATTTACAGGCACAGGGAGTAGAAAGTATCGTACTGGATTTGCGATACAATGCCGGCGGATACGTGACCACTGCAATTGATGTTGCTTCCGAATTTATCGGTGAAGGCGTGGTGATGTACGAAGAATTAGGCGATGGCGAGAGGAAAACCTTCTCTGCCAAGCGAGGTGGGCTGGCAACAGATATACCGGTCGTTGTCCTGGTCAATGAAGGCAGCGCATCCGCCTCTGAAATCGTTGCTGGTGCAATCCAGGATCACGACCGAGGAAAGCTGGTCGGCATCGTCACTTATGGCAAAGGCTCGGTACAAGTGCCCACAGTCTTGAAAGACAACCAGGGCGCAGTACGCATCACCATCGCACGGTGGCTTACACCCGATGGGCGTACCATTCACGAGGTCGGCTTAACTCCAGATTTCGATGTACCGATCACCGATGAGGACCGCCAGGGTAACGTTGATCCGCAATTGGATAAGGCAATCGAAATCCTCAGCCAGCCATAGATAAATTGAAACGATTTTAATTTGCCGTGAGAAGCAGATTCGAGCACTATTTGTTGGAGATATTTGATGATACCTTTGTTCGACCCAAGATACTTAATATTTATGGCACCGGCATTTATCATCATGCTGGTGGTCCAATGGTACGTTCAGTCAGCGTACAAGAAATGGAGCCAGGTTCCGGCCCGGAGCCGGATGAGCGGGTCTCAGGCTGCGCAGAGGCTTATTCAGCGCGGCGGGTTGTATGATGTAAGCATCGAAGGTGTCTCCGGCAAGCTGACGGATCATTATGACCCTCGAAAGAAGGTCCTGCGGCTGTCTCAAGGCGTTTATCAGAGCAATTCCGTTGCAGCTATGGCGATCACGGCCCACGAACTGGGTCATGCCATGCAGGATAAGGATGACTATTTCCCACTCCGCTTCCGCGCCGCTCTCGTCCCGGCTGTGAATATTGGATCTTACCTCGGCTGGATTCTGATTATCATCGGCATGCTGCTCCGTTTTACCGAGCTAGCCTGGCTCGGTGTGGCAGTCTTTTCCGCGGGTGCAATATTCGCTCTGGCTACCATTCCTGTTGAGCTGAACGCATCTTCACGTGCAAAAAGGCTTTTGGTAGAGTCTGGGTTGATCGTTGGAGATGATGAGATGCGCGGGGTCAATAACGTGCTGAACGCCGCTGCATTAACCTATGTGGCAGCATTGATCACCGCCATCCTGCAGCTCCTGTATTATGTGACCCTCATCTTTGGCATGAGCGGTCGCAGACGAGGCTGATGCTGGATTATCTACTTTATGTAGCGGATATAGTTAAATCCGTTATAATCTAGCCTATGCGTAATTTCCTGTTCGCAGTTGTCTTTCTCCTGGGTGGGGCTTTTATTTTTATACGTTTCGCCGAGGTGCAGCAAATTGCTGTTACGCTCAAAGGGGGGGACTGGCGCTTTATAGGCATAGCTTTCTTTTTCGAGGGGCTGTGGCTGTTATGTAATGCCGCCTCCTATAAAGTTATATATCACGCAATGGGCTTGTATGAAAAATACGAGAGACTGATCTTGATCTCCTCTGCATCCAACTTTGTTAATGTGATAGCTCCATCCGCCGGTATGGGCGGAATGGCTGTGCTGATCAGCGAGTCGAAGCGCACGGGGAACTCATCCGGGCGGGCAACGGCAGCCGGTGTATTATTCGTCCTGTTCGATTATTTCGGCTTTCTTTTCCTGCTAACCGCAGGGCTCTTTGTACTTTACCAGCGCAACAACCTGTCTCCTGTGGAAATCACTGCCTCTGTTATTTTGTTCTCTGTTGCTGCCTTTCTGGCTTACCTGGTCGTCATCGGTTTGCGCTCCGGGGAAGCGCTTGGAAAAGTTCTGGTAAGTCTGGCAGGAAGGATCAACCGGTTCTTGAGCAATTTCACCCAGCGACAATATCTTTCCGAACAAAGGGCGCATAATTTTGCCCTCGAAGCCTCGTCGGCTCTCGTAGAAATCAAGAAGAAACCGCTCTATCTCTCCCTGGCAATCCTCCTGGGATTGACAAGTAAGTTTTTATTATTATTTATACTGCTGCTGGTCTTTCTAGCATTTGGTGTCCCATATTCCCCCGGCACAATTATTGCTGGCTTCAGCATCGGCTACTTATTCTTCATCGTTTCTCCGACCCCGGCAGGGATCGGTTTTGTTGAGGGTGGACTCACGCTTGCCTTGACTACACTGGGCATACCTATAGGTGCAGCTGCTGTAATCACCCTGGCATATCGGGGTATTACCTTTTGGATCCCGCTCATATTCGGAATGATTGCTTTCCGCCTGCTACCCCACACCGGTGGATTCCGTACAGCAGCATAGTGGGATAATTATCCGTCAGTCATCCTCTACACCGGACACATAAAACGATATTGACGGCTGATTACAATCAAGCTAGAATCAGCCCGCTAACCGGAGAGAGTCCATCCTGGAGTGATGGAACAATACTAAAACGCCGGCAGGGAATTGCTATGAATTATATCGTTGTGGGGTGCGGAAGGGTCGGAGCAGAGCTCGCTTACTCATTGTTTAATAAAGGACACAAAGTCTCCGTCATCGATCAATCTGCATCTGCTTTTCATAACCTCCATCCTGACTTCAGAGGCCGGGTAATTGAGGGTGACACTCTGAATCGGGATGTCCTTGAGCGAGCCGGCATCGAAAATGCAGACGGTCTGGCAACCTTAACCAATTCCGACCCTCTGAATGCAGTCGTTGCCCATATTGCCTGTACTGCATATAGGGTGCCACGCGTGATTGCCCGAAATTACGACCCAAGATGGCGACCTCTGCACGAGGTGTTCTCGCTGCAGTTCGTCAGCTCCTCAACCTTGGGTGCTGAAAGGATAAAAGCACTGCTCGAATACCCTGGAATAAATACGCTTCACGCTGTTGGGGGTGGCGAAGTCATGATCGTCGAGTTCATTATCCCGGACACCTGGGATGGAAAAGAGTATAACGGGCTGCTTCCCTCAGAGAGCTGCTCGCTTGTATCCATCACCCGCGCTGGTAAAGCAACCCTGTCGGATCGAACAGCTGTCCTGGCTGCCGGTGATGTGGTCACCCTGAGCGTTACAACGGAAGGCGTCCGAGCTTTACACCAGCTGCTGGAATCAACGATGGAGGAAGATTAAATGTTTGTGCTCATCGTTGGTGGCGGACGAACCGGAACTCAGCTAGCTTCGATTCTGCTGCTTCAAAAACACAACGTACATATCGTGGAAAACAGGCCAGATATTCTTGCCAGGATACATCGAGAATTGCCGACTGAAGTAATATTCGAGGGTAGCTACACTGACTCCCAGGTTTTGGAACAGGCAGGAATCGAGCATGCAAACGTGCTGGCTGCCTGCACCGTCAGCGATGCAGATAACCTTGCCGCCTGCTACCTGGCTCGCCAACGTTATAACACTCCACGGACGATTGCCAGGGTAAACAATCCAGGTAATACCTGGTTATTCGACGAAAAATTCCATGTGGATGTCTCGATTAACAACGCAGAGATCATGGCAAGATTGATCGAAGAAGAGATGTCGATGGGAGATATGCTCACTCTGTTAAAGCTGCGCCGTGGTGATTACTCTCTGGTTGAAGAGAAAATACCTGCGCGAGCTAAAGCCATCGGAATGGCTATCAAAGATCTGACATTGCCGGAAAACTGCGTGATTGCAGCGATCATAAGGCAGGGAAAGGTTGTCGTTCCGCGTGGGATTACGACATTTGAAGAAGGCGATGAAATCCTGGCTGTCACGGATCGAGAAGGAGCACAGCAGCTCATGATACTTTTCAGCCCGCTGCCTGTTAATTCAATTTGACCATTTACTCCGGATTAGGTATAATAAAATTTTGTGGCTCGCTGGGAAATTACATAATCGAAAAGAAGCTGCAGAGCTATACATAGATAAGGTAAAAAATGCCGAAAAGAACTTACCAACCAAAAATTCGACGCCGTGCTCGCGTGCATGGTTTTCGCGCCCGGATGTCGAGCAAAGGTGGACGCAGGGTATTAAAGAACCGGCGTCTCAAGGGGCGTCATCGCCTGACTGTACCCATGAATAACCACGTCAAGAAGGTGAATTGGAAAAGCTAGATCTCCGTGAAAAGATTACATACATATTTTCATGGCAAGCTTGACCTGCAGATATCCCCAGGGTGAAGCGCAGATATCGACTGACCAAAGCAGCCGATTTCAAGCGGGTGAGGCGTCTTGGAAAGGCTTTCCCTCACCCGCTTATTGTGCTGATTGCTCATCCAAATGATCTGCTGTACAGCCGATTTGCGGTTGCAGCCAGTCGAACTGTTGGAAATGCAGTGAAACGCAACCGGGCGAAGCGAATTCTCCGTGAAGTTCTTAGATTATTTCTGCCTGAGATCCCCCCAGGCTGGGATATCATCGTCATCGCCCGCCAACCAATGTCTGCTGCCAGCCTCTCCGAGACGAAAGAAGCCGTCTGGAGTTTATGCCAGCATGCTGGTTTAATGACCAAATAACTTGAGTCCACTTGTCTGAACACGATTTCACCTCCGAACCCAGAGTGCGTGACCTGCCGTTAGGCATATATAATTTGCCGCGCATTATTCTTCTGGGATTAATCCGCTTCTACCAGAAGACACTCTCACGTGGATTGCCACCAAATACCTGCCGCTTTCATCCATCCTGCTCCCATTATGGGTATCTGGCAGTCTACAAGTACGGGGTAATCAAGGGCAGCCTGATGGCTGCCTGGCGGGTATTGCGCTGCAACCCATTCAACCCCGGAGGCTACGACCCGGTGCCGTAGACCATTTAGCAAATCTTTGTCACTTAAAATGATAGGAAAAAAGAAAATCAAACCGATGAGAATTAGACCGATCGCAATAATTATCTTCCTGCTGCTGTTATTGGCATTGTTGAGCGGCTGTGCAGGTGGTGCGAGTCGCGCGGCTTCGAGCTGGATTGGATTAAGTGCCGACTCAGAGACCGTGTATGTCGCATATAAAAACTTCGTCTATGCTGTCAATCTTGGCAACGGTGTAGAGAAATGGCGCTTTCCTCTCGAAGGGGACAACAAAGTCTCTTACTTCGCAACTCCAATCAAGACTTCAGATGGTCAGCTGCTGGTGGGTGATTATAACTACGTCTTTCACAGTATTAACCCTGAATCAGGTCAGGAAAACTGGTCGTTTTCACAGGCGACTGATCGTTATATTGGTAGTCCTATCGAGAAGGACGGGCAATTCTATGCCCCCAATGCCGGGAATCAAATTTACGCCCTGAATTCCGATGGTAGCCTGCTGTGGGAGTTCGCGACAGGTGGTCCACTATGGGCACAGCCAACGACCAATTCCGAATGCGACTGCATATATATTCCTTCGATGGATCACTCTCTTTATGCAGTAAATGCACAAAGTGGTACACAGGAATGGAAGTCAGAAAAGTTCGGAGGCTCAATTGTAGGAACTCCGGCAATCAGCCCGGATGGAATGACAATCTATGTCGGCACATTTGGAAATCAGGTTTTGGCGATCAGCTCCAGCGATGGAAGCGTGATCTGGGAAGCATTGACGGATAACTACGTATGGGGCGGTCCCGTGCTCTCCGGCGAGCGGCTGTATGCGACCGACCAGAGTGGAATGGTATACTCAATTGACGCGCGTACTGGCAGCATCATCTGGCAATATGAGACCGATGGAAAAATCACCGGCTCCCCCCTCGTTACCGAGGATACGATCTATATCGGGACCGAAAGTGGCACTCTCTATGCCATGGACCTGGATGGAAATATCCGCTGGACCAAACAAATTGCTGGCAAATTATATACAACCCCAGTTCTTGGCAATGATGTGATACTGGTTGCTTCGACGGACAGCGATGAATTGGTGTTCGCCCTGGATAACAACGGAAACCCGAAGTGGACTTTCATCCCGGCAGAAAAATAAACGGAATTGAGATATGTGGGATACCCTAATCATCAACCCAATGGTAAATACCTTGATCGGTATTTACGCAGTTTTAAGCCAGCTGTTCGGTCCGGAGAATATGTTCGGACTGGCAATCATCTTTTTCACGATATTGATTCGCCTGATCACCTACCCGCTCACCATCCAGCAAATGAAGAGCGCAGGGGCGATGCAGGAGATGCAAAAATCGAAAAAATGGCAGGATATCCAAAAAAAATATAAAGACAACAAAGAAAAACTATCTCAAGAACAAATGGCTCTTTATAAAGAGATGGGTGTAAACCCATTTGGCTCCTGCCTGCCGACTATCATCCAATTTCCGATCATCATTGGCTTGTATCAGGCGATCATTCGCGCTCTGGCGGTGACCCCGAAAGAGCTGCTTGACCTTACAAAGCACATCTACCCGATCATCGATGGTGCAAAACTTATCCCGCTGAACAACCAGTTTTTATGGATGAACCTGAGTCAGCCAGAGAGATTGTATATCTTCGGTATAGGAATTCCCTTACTGGCTATCATCGTTGTGATTACAACTTATTTTCAATCGAAAGTGATGACCCCTGCATCACAGCCAGGCGAACAGGGCGCCCAAATCTCCCAGGCAATGAATCTGTATATGCCGTTTTTGATGGGCTGGTTGGCTTATTCTTTTGCGGCCGGATTGGCATTATACTTTGTCACCAGCAATATCGTTGGTATCTTACAATACGCGGCGATGGGGAAAGTTACCTGGCGCAACATAATCCCTGAGCGATTCAGAAGGGCGCGTTCATGAACCAGAACAGCAATAGTATCGAAGAGGATGATATGGAGAATCGTGCTACGCTAGAGGTAATTGCTCCGACTGTAGAGGAAGCGATATCAAAAGGAGTAAGCGAACTGGGTGTATCCGAAGATGCTGTGGATGTCGAGGTATTAGACACAGGCAGCCGCGGCGTGCTTGGAATCGGATCCAGGCAGGCACGGATTCGGTTGGTCGTGAAAGCTAACCAGCCTCAGGAGACGGAACTAGAGCCGACGCTGGACAGCAGCATCTCACAGCTTGAAGTTCAAAACCTTGGGGAGGAGACAGAGACGACGAGCGACAGTGTGGATGAACCTGCAGCTGATGAAGCCAGCACAACCTCCGCTGAGGACATCACACTGTATGTAGCACGCGAAACTGTTGTCGAGCTCCTTGAAAAAATGAAAGTGCGTGCCGCTGTCAAATCATATTATGGTGAACCAGAGGATATGCGCGATCGGGTGCCTGTGTGTGTCGATATCAATGGCGAAGACTTAAGTATCTTGATAGGCAGACAGGCGGAAACATTGAACGCCCTGCAGTATATCTCCAGCTTGATCGTCGGCAAAGAGTTAGGACATTCCATCCCTCTGGTAATTGACGTCGAAGGCTATCGCAAGCGGCGCACCCAGCAGCTAAAATACCTGGCTCGCCGTATGGCAGACCAGGCAGTTAAGACCGGCCGCCGGCAGGTGCTGGAGCCGATGCCTGCGAGCGAACGACGGATTATCCATATTGAATTGCGCGACAATTCCGAAGTATCCACTGAGAGCATCGGTGAAGAGCCGCGCCGGAAAGTTACAATAAACCCCGAATAGCGGTAACCGGTATATATTCTCACAAATTGCGATGGCTAACGCTTGATACCGGAGCTGAGGGTATCGCATTTTTATAATCGGCTATCGTGTATAATTCAGGAATGCGCTACATTTCCCCCCTCGAACCCGTTGATTACCTGTTGATTGGTCACCTTTCGGTAGATGTCACCCCGCGAGGCTCACGGCTCGGGGGTTCTGTCGCGTATGCTGCTCTGACAGCGCGTGCAATGGGCTTGCGGGTGGGTATCGTCACATCCTGGGCAGCAGAGGTGCCAGTTGGAACATTAGTCGATATACCAATCATCAATCTCCCGGCCGAAAAAAGCACCACATTCGAGAATATCTACACCAAGCAAGGGCGGCTTCAGTATATCCACCATGTCGCGCCGAGCATTCATTTGAATGCCATTCCAGACCCCTGGCTTACCGCACCCATCGTCCACCTGGCTCCGATTGCACAGGAGGTAGACCCAGCTCTTGTGCGCAGTTTTCCCGCAGCCTTGATCGGTGCTACTCCTCAAGGATGGCTTCGCACATGGGATAGCACAAAACAGGTTTCCACAACAGAGTGGCCTGAAGCATCCTTCGTGCTTCAGCGCGTTGGGGCTGCAGTGATCAGCGCTGAGGATCTAGGCGGGGATGAGACCCGGATCGATGAATTAGCGGCTGATTCCCGGGTGCTGGCTGTCACCGAGTCGGCCGATGGAACACGTCTGTACTGGAATGGAGATGTCCGTCGGTTTAGGCCGCCAGAAGTCGATGAACTTGACGCCTCCGGTGCCGGAGATATCTTCGCGGCAGCTTTCTTCATCCGGTTGTACACTACCCGTGACCCATGGGAAGCAGCGAGGTTTGCTACTCTGCTGGCAGCATATTCAGTCACCCGCACTGGACTGGACAGCATTCCTACTCAGGATGAGATTCAAGAATGCACGGTAGAGGTCACCTGAGATGGGTTATGTCTATACACTGGTCAATCAAAAAGGCGGTGTTGGCAAGACCACCACGGCAATTAACCTTGGTGCTTATCTGGCATATTATGGGCAGCGGGTGCTGATCGTAGACCTGGACCCGCAGGCAAATGCCACCTCCAGCCTGAAAATCGATAAGAACACGATCCGGGGTGGCACGTATGAAGCTCTAATCCGGTCTTCCGCCGCCAGCCACCACATTTTACATAATCCACGCTTGAAGATATCCCTGCTGCCTTCCTCGCCCGCTCTGGCGGGTGCCGAAGTGGAGCTGGTCGGCGAGTTGGTCCGAGAGTCTCGTCTGAAAAAAGCGCTCGATCCGGTCTCTGATCGATATGATTATATTTTGATCGACTGTCCGCCTTCCTTGGGGCTGCTCACTTTGAATGGGATTATCGCTGCCAATGATGGGGTGATTATCCCAGTGCAGTGTGAATACCTGGCATTGGAAGGTCTCAGCCAGCTGACACAGACTCTGAACCGTGTGCGGGGAGCAGTATTTCCGGATCTGAGCATATTTGGTCTGGTCCTGACGATGTTTGATGGACGCACTAACCTGGCGAATGATGTTGTCGCTGAAGTGCGGCGCTATTTTCCAGACCGGGTATTCGAGAGCATCATCCCGCGCAGCGTACGCCTTGCTGAAGCGCCTTCACACGGGCAGCCAATATCGGTATACGCCCCCCAATCCAGTGGTGCGCTGGCATATGGATCGCTCGCCATAGAGGTACTGGCGATAAATGGTGTACAAATCCCGGAATTACAGGTCTGATTATGACAAGGAAATTTGGTCTCGGTCGTGGTCTTGAGGCACTAATCCCAGGTGGGGATACCCCGCCACCTTCGGGAGTATTGGACATCGCTCTGTCTAGCATCTCTCCGAATCCCAGACAGCCGCGCACTCATTTTGATGAGGGGGAAATCTCCGAGCTGACAGCTTCAATTCAAGAGCATGGAGTGATCCAGCCAATCATTGTATCCCAGGATGACGAGGGATTGAATTACGTGCTAATCGCTGGAGAGCGCCGCTGGATAGCCGCCCAACACGCCGGGCTTGAATACATCCCCGCCATCGTCAGACAGGTCAATGAGCAGCAGCAGATCGAACTGGCATTAATTGAAAACATACAACGATCCGATTTAAACCCGCTCGAGGCTGCCGAAGCTTACCGCCAGCTGAGTGACGAATTCGGACTTTCCCACGATGCGATTTCTGCACGAGTGGGTAAGAGTCGCACAGCGATCACCAATACTCTGCGTTTGTTGAAGCTCCCCCCGGAAGTAAAAAAAGCTCTCATTGAGAACCGGATCAGTGAAGGTCATGCCCGGACACTGCTCTCACTGCCAACTTCCCAATCCCAGATCGCTGCATTGCAGACTATCCTCGCAAAAGACCTGACTGTCAGACAGGCCGAACAATTGGTTAAAAACCTGACCGGTGAGAAACAGGAGGCTTCAGCCAGAGATGAACCTCCCCCTGAGATCATCGCCATCGAAGAAGTGCTTCGCACCCACCTGGGAACCAAGGTCAAGGTCAACCAGCGTAAGAAAGGGGGCAGCATCGTCATCCACTACTATTCTTCTGAGGAGCTGAATTCGATCCTCGATCTGCTGCTTGGGGAAGACCAGTAAGCCCACGGGGATCTCCTACTTTGCAGGCTTTTTACAACGCCAATATCATCACCCAGGACCACCTCCTCCCACGCGCTCAGGCAGTATTGATCTCCCATGACCGCATATTGGCAGTCGGGGACAATCAGTCGATCCTGTCTCATATAGGAGAACTATCTTCAGCACAAGATCTATCTGGAAATACCATCCTTCCCGGACTGATAGATGCTCACATCCATCTCCAGCTGTTCGCATTGGGATTGCAAAAGGTAGATTGCGAGACTACCAGTAAAGATCGATGCCTGCAGCGGGTCACAGAACGGGCGGCAAATCTCCCCCCCGGAGAATGGCTTCTTGGTCATGGGTGGAACCAGAATGATTGGGATGCTGGGTTTGGGACAGCTGCCGAACTTGATCGCGTCGCTCCGCATAATCCTGTTTATCTGACTGCAAAGTCATTACATGCTGGCTGGGTGAACAGTCTCGCATTACGCAGAGCCAGCATTTCCTCCTTAACGCCTGACCCTCCAGGCGGGCGAATTGGACACCTCAGCAACGGTGAGCCGGATGGCATCCTGTATGAGAGTGCCATGGAGCTGGTTGCGCACCAGATACCAGAACCTAGTGTTGAACAGATAGCTGCTGCTATAGATAACGCACAATCGATATTATTGCAGTATGGGATCACCGGTGTTCATGACTTCGACCGCAGTAAGTGTTTTCAAGCTCTTCAGCTGCTGCATGAAAGCGGCGGGCTGGGTTTGAGAGTCGTTAAGAGCATCCCACTTGAAGACCTCTCACATGCAATCGCCCTTGGTTTGCAAAGCGGATTCGGGGATGATTATTTAAGGATCGGGGGGATTAAAGCATTTTCCGATGGAGCGCTTGGACCGCGTACTGCAGCGATGCTTCAGCCGTACGACGGGGAGCCAGAGAACCGCGGCATGCTCTTATTGGATCGCGAAGAACTGGCAGAAATCGGCCGTCAGGCTGCCGGTCACGGTCTCAGCCTGGTAGTGCATGCCATCGGCGACCGCGCCAATCATGAAGTGTTGGCTGCTTTCACTCAAATACGGGAATTTGAACGAGAAAAGGATCTAAAGCCACTTAGACACCGCATCGAGCATGTACAGTTAATCCACTCCGAGGACGCTCACCGCCTGGCAGAACTGAAAATCATCGCCTCAATGCAGCCCATCCACGCAACATCCGATATGCTTATGGCAGACCGGTATTGGGGGAAGCGGTCCGGCCTGGCATATGCCTGGCGTACCCAACTCAACCAGGGTGCAATCCTGGCATTTGGATCGGATGCACCGGTTGAGTCACCTAATCCATTCTGGGGGCTGCATGCCGCGGTGACCCGACAAAGGGCAGACAAGACTCCCTCTCCTGACGGCTGGTATCCAGAGCAAAAAATTGACTTATCCGAAGCCCTGCATGCTTACACAACCGGTGCGGCGTATGCCGGCGGACAGGAAGCTAAACTTGGAAAGATTGCTCCCGGATATCTAGCAGATTTAATCATGCTGGACAAGGACCCTTTTATTGTTGAATTAAATGAACTACGGGACTTGCGTCCCGTATCAACAATGGTATCAGGCAGATGGATCCCGTAGCACCAAGAAAATTGTACTCCCCTAATATTATTCAATCCCCAAGTCGATAACCTGATCCCCAAACGGTTTTGATGTACTTCGGATTGGATGGGTCGGTCTCAACCTTTTTGCGCAGTCTGCGGACCGTAGCCTCGATCATATTCATATCCGATCCCGAAGACGCATAACCCCATACGTTTTGCAGCAGGTCTTCTTTGCTGAAGACTGTACCGGGATTCTGCATTAGATATTTTAATAACTGGAACTCCAGCGGGGAAACAGGGATGCTCTTATCCCGGTAGATCACACGGTGAGCATCTAGATCCAGGGTCAGGTTGTCATATGCGAGCCTCTTTCGATTGGGCTGCCCATGACCATTCGATCGGCGCATGAGTGCCTGAATGCGTGCTACAAGCTCGCGCGGGCGGAGTGGTTTGATGACGTAGTCATCTGCGCCTGCCTCTATTCCAGTGACAACATCCTCTTCTCTGCCCTTAGCAGTTAGAAGTAATATCGGGATGGAGGACTTTTGACGGATGATCTTACATACCTGCAGACCGCTCATTACCGGCATCATGACATCCAGGATAATCAAATCCAAGCCTACCGTGCGAAATTTTTCCAGAGCCTGCAGACCATTCTCGGCAAAAACGACTTCAAAACCGGCTGTTTCTAAAGTGATCCCTACAGCCTGTTGAATATCCAGATCATCATCCACAAATAGTACGCTCGGTTTCCTCACCCCACAGGCTCCCATTAATACACTGGTAATCGCTGTATCGCGATACACACATCACAAATCGGATAGCGTTTGTATGAACGCATTGAGTATCCCCCTGTTACACTTTCCAACAAATTCCTGACGGAAACCTTACAAATTTGTTAGGCAGCCAGGTATCTCCGGCCGACCTCGATCCCCCTGAATATTGAACCAATCAGTGAAGGTGGTTAGATGTTAATTGCCCTGCGGCTGGCGTTCGACAGGCTTTACACCCACCAAAGCCGCATTGACGATATACCGCTTCGTATAGAAGCCAGTGTCTTCATCCCACTCCGAGCACGTTATTAGTGTGAGTTGAGATTTGTCTGTGGGGCTGACCACCGATAGATCTGTCTCTTCTACAGCCAGTTTGTCACGTACTTCGTATTCGTATATGTTGCGTTCAGTAAACACATATACAGCATCGCCAGACTGTAAATCAAAAAGAAAGCGGAACGGTCCATTGCTGCCATCCTGCAGTGTGACATGCCCTGCAAGTGCTGTATTACCACCCAGTCCAGGCCAGGAGGTGTCTCCCATCCAGGCTACTTCTTGCTTGAGACCGGCAATCAACCAGGTTATGCCATCAAAGGGTACATATTTGACAATCGTATCCAAAGTTATCGCCGGAATCACGACTCTGTTTACAGGGGATTTATCGAGTGAATCTGTATTACCTGCGGATGACCCCGAAATGGTTGGAGTAGGGACGGGAAAGTCTGGCAGTTTATCGAGTTCTGAACCGGGAATCTGAGGTGTGGCACCGGGCCAGATCAAGCTGTAGGTGCCCGGCTTGGTATCTGTTTGTTCATTTCCCGGGATCACAGGCGAATCGTTAAGTGAGATCGGGGAATTCTGATTGTCTGGTAGAGAATATTGTGATAACAGCCATCCCGCGGCTCCAAACAGCAGGGCCACAACAGCAAGCATGAGCCCCATCTTAACAGCCCAACCCGACCATTCAGGCTGTTTCTCCCGGTTCCGTATGGCATATCCCAGAGCAGTAATACTCAAAATCAACAGAATTATTGTGCTGACATAAGCCAGAAGATAGGGCATCGACTCGCTCGATTGCTCGCCAATCTGGTTGCCTCCCGTACCGGGCAAGGTGGTGGTGACGAGGATCTGCAGGCTGACAGTATTCGACTGACGCGAGGAGGTGGTTCCGCCAAATTTGTGTGTCAATTTCGCAGAATTCGTTATGGTAGTATTCGTCGATGGGTTGGTGTTGGCCCTGACAACAACTCGTATCGTGACTTCCTCATTCTGATTCAATACCCCAATGTTGACGGTTACCAGGCGCGTGGTATTGTTCCGCGTGACAGTGCCTTTGGTGGTGGTTGCGTTGGTCAAATCGAAGAATGTCGAGAAAGTATCATCGACGATGACATCCGTCATAGGAGCAGTACCTGAATTCTTTACCAGTATGGTATAGGTGGCATTTTGATTGACACGCAGCTGATTGGGAGAGACGGAAATCGTTATGCTTGGATTAGGAGACCCTGTACTTGTGGTTATATCTTGAGCGATATTATTGGCAGTATTGGCCTCCGGCGACTGGGTTCTCGTTATACCCTGATTGGTAAACGGCGTGTTTACAGTGGGCAGCGCGTCTGCAATACGCACGCGTATCTTAAATCGTACTGCTTTACCTGGATCAATATCATCACTCAGCTTCCAGACGAATGTCAGCGCTGCTGGCTTGGTATGAGTTATCCCTAAGGTATCCGTAATATAGGACATATTGGCTGGAAGCACATCGGTGATGACTACCGATGCTGCAGGAATTGTACCCACATTGCTGATCACCATGGTGTAGGTTATCGTCTGTCCGGTGATGACAGTCGTCAATCCATCGGATTTGGTAAACAGCAAGTCGGCCGTATCCAGCGAAAAATCCTGGCGCGT
>JAQBDA010000334.1:0-2615 GCA_032124675.1 Chloroflexota bacterium | reverse complement strand
CGGCTGAGTATTTATAATCACCGATTTTATCTTTTTCACCACAGAGTTCACGGAGTCCACGGAGGTTTTATGATTGTTTGTTATAACTCCCGGATGCTCCAGGTATCGTTGTGCTCATCGTACAACAGCTCGAACGCCCCGCTGTAGGGTGAGCGCACCCGGAAGCCTCTTATACCGGGTGAGCGCCAGCGCTGGATGATTTCAGCCACTTCCAGGGAAGAACCCTGCCAGGTGAAAGCCACCGGTCGCTCGGCATAGGTGCTGTCGGAGCGGCATTCGACGATATCATGCATTCGTTCTGCATTCATCATCAACCCGGTCTCTGCTAAAGAGTCACCTCGGTCTGGTCACCGGCATTGATGACGCTCGTGCGGCGGTGGATCTGCGCCCGACGCCCGATCAGTGAGCCTTCCAGGATGCCACCTACTACATGGGCTTCGTCCTCCAGGATCGAGTCGCGGATGATGCTGTTCTGCACCACGCAGCCCGCCCCCAGGGAGACATGCGGCCCGATGATGCTGTGCTCCAGGCTGACCGTCGGGTGGATGAATACCGGCGGGATGATCACATTCCCACCCTGGCAGGACTCGGCGTCACAGTTGCTGCGCCCGTTCTCCAGCAGGTAGCGGTTGGTTTCCAGCAGAGCTTCCGAGGTACCAGCGTCCAGCCAGACGTCCACTACCTCCGGTCGCATTTTGAGGCCGCGCTCCAGCATGATGTTGACCGCGTCTACCAGGTAGTATTCGCCTTTGAGCTGCAGGTCGCGCCGCATCTGCTCGTCTATGGCAGAGAGCAGATCCTGCGAGTCGTGGAAATAATAGAATCCCACCACCGCCAGGTTGAGGTCCATGTCCTGCGGCTTTTCGACCATACGCTCTACCAGACCGTCCTCACCCACCCGGACCACTCCGAAACGCCGCGGGTCTGGTACTGGTTTGACCCATACCACCGCTTCTGCCTGCTCTCGCGCCAGGAAGGATAGGTCGGTCTCGATCAGCGTATCTGCAAAGACCATCAGCATCGGTCCATCCAGGTACTGGCGCGCCAGGTGGATGGCATGCGACTGGCCGCGCGGGTTCTCCTGAACGACATAGTAGGCTTTGATCTCCGGGTGGTGTTCCTGAATATAATCTTCGATCTGCTCTCCCAGGTAGCCGACAATGGCGACCAGCTCGATATCCTGCGGGTCGGGCAGGCTGCTCAGCGTTTCCAGTACATGGTCGAGCACCACTCTGCCAGCCAGGCTGATTAACTGCTTGGGCTTGCTCCAGGTGTGCGGGCGCAGGCGTGTGCCCAGACCCGCCATTGGTATAACGACTTTTAGTTTTTGACTCATCAAGTGTACTGCACCCCTAACAGATAAGTTGGTTGGATGGCACGAAAATGCATGTAAAATAGTCTCATGATGCATGCCGCCGCCTCTACTGTGTGCTCAGCGGCAAAGCGGTGTTATTATAACCCCTAAACCAAGGGGTGTAGAATTTGTTCCACTGCTGCATATGCGGGAACTGTGCCCTGCCAAGTACGACGGCTCAGTGTCAGTTCTAGATGGGCAAAAGCTCTCCATTGGCAGATGAAAATGCGCCAATGTAGGACAATTTGACAAATTGTCCTACTCTTTCATTGGAGGTGATAATAAGCGCAAGCTCATAATCGGCTGAAAAATCCCTGGGATCCAGGAGATCCCTTGGGATTTAGATAATAAGGAGATTTCCATGCCTTTACCACTATCGATCAAAAGGCTTATGACGCTGCTCATCACCGGGCTGATCATCCTGATCGCCGCGCCGGGTCTCAGCGCCGGACCAACCCAGGCGGGGGCAGCGGCACAAATCCGCCTGCAGTACGCCAGCTTCGATCCGCTGAGCGGCGAGCCGGACCTGCCTGCCGCCCAGACCCAGCATCTAGAGCCGGGCCAGCCAGCTATGGCGCTGGTGCAGTTCAACGGCCCGGTGCTGCCGGAGTGGAAAGCCGCCCTGGAAGCCGCAGGGGTGCGGCTGTATGACTACGTGCCGGATTACGCCTTCCTGACCCGGCTGGACGGGAAGACCGCCGAAGCAGTACGCGGCCTGCCCTTCGTGCGCTGGGTGGGAGCCTACCACCCGGCCTACCGCATGCCCGCCTCCCTGGGCACTGCCAGCGAAGCCGTCCAGGCACCCCTGGAGCTGAATGTGCAGGCCCTGCCGGATGCCGATCTGGGATCCCTAACAGCGCAGGTCAGCGCGCTGGGCGGCAGCGTTGGGGAGCAATCGGCGGGTGAGCTTTCCGCTCTGCTGCGGGTGACGCTGCCTGCGAGTCAGGCCCTGTCCCTGGCCGCGCTGGACGGGGTGGTTTGGGTCGAGCCTTACATCCCTATGACGATCTTCAACGACCAGGGCTCGCAGGTGATGTCAGTGCCCGGATTGCGCACCAAGCTCAACCTGTTCGGCAGCGGGCAGGTGCTGGCGGTTGCCGACACCGGGCTAGATGTAGGGGGAACAACTAATCCAGCAGATATGAGCGATGACTTCGAGGGGCGCATCGTCGAAGGGCAAGCCATCTGCAAAGACTTCATCGGCGGACGCACAACCTGGAGCGACCTGCACGGGCACGGCACGCACGTCTCGGGCAGCGCG
>JAQBDA010000333.1:0-10037 GCA_032124675.1 Chloroflexota bacterium | reverse complement strand
TCGATGATCACCCAGAGCGGTGGGGTTGGGATGAGCGCGCTGAACCTGATGGCGAACGAAGGCCTGGGGCTGAATAAATTCGTTTCGGTGGGCAATATGCTGAACGTCGATTCGGAAGATATGCTGGAGTACATGATCCAGGATGAGGGCACCGGGCTGATCTTCGTCTATTTGGAGAGCATTCAGAACGGGCGCCGACTGATGGAGGTGGCGCGCCAATCGAACAAACCCATCCTGGTCTTCAAGGCCAATATCGGAAGGCTGGGACAGAACATCGCCCTATCCCACACGGCATCCCTGGCGAGCGATGACAAAGTGGTCGAGGCAGCCTTCCAGCAGGCGGGCATCGTACGCGTGCGCGATGCGACCTCCCTGGGCAACAACCTTAAAATCCTGGGGCTGCCCCCGATGCGCGGCAAGAAACTGGGCGTGATTTCCCGTTCGGGAGGCCACGCAGTCATCGCCGCGGATGCCTGCGAGCTGGCCGGTTTCGAGCTGGCGCACTTCCCCGAGACCTTTTTGAGGGAGATCGAGAAGCACTTCCGCGCCTCGGTCATCCGCCTGACCAACCCGCTGGACCTGGGTGATCTGTTCGACCTCAACGTGTATGCGGACATCATCGAGCGCACGCTGCAGTTGGAGGACGTGGATGGGGTTGTGTTCCTGCACACCTCCCTGTCGGAAGCGGAGAACCTGACCAGCCGGGCGCTGCTGGAGCACATCATGCAGATGGTGGCGAAATATGACAAACCGGTCGCCTATTACATATCGACCGCTGCACATGAGGTGACATTCCTGAAGCAGAACTACACCTTTCCGATCTTCACCCAGGTGGTGGAGACGATCCGCGCCCTGCAGATGAGCAACCACTACTTCACGCAGTCCAGTAAGATCCACAGCAAGGAGGATACGCCTGTTTTCGATGTCAATACGAGCAGCGTGAGCGAACTAATTGGTAAAGCACAAGTAGAAGGGCGCGATCTGCTGCTCTCGGAGGCACTGCAAGTGCTGGAGAATTACGGCATCCCCACCGTGCAGAGCAGGGCCGCGGTCACAGTCGAGCAGGCACGCACAGCGGCTGAAGAGATCGGCTACCCGGTGGCGATCAAGATCATCGCCGAGCAGATCTCGCACAAATCGGACGTCGGCGGGGTGCAGCTCAACCTGCGCAACGGTCCA
Source organism: Chloroflexota bacterium (assembly GCA_032124675.1). Lineage (GTDB taxonomy): Bacteria > Chloroflexota > Anaerolineae > Anaerolineales > UBA4823 > JAQBDA01. Next base: position 8,858 of record JAQBDA010000333.1, on the reverse strand, counting down.
TCTGTGACGGCGGCATTCGAGGACATGATGGGGCGCATCCACCAGGCCTACCCGGATGCCAAGATCGACGGGGTGGTCGTGCAACCGATGGTGACCGGCGGCAGAGAGATGATCTTAGGCGGCAGGCAGGACCCGCAGTTTGGGCCGGTGCTGCTGGTGGGGCTGGGCGGCATCTTTGTCGAGATCTTCGACGAGGTGGTGTTGCGTGTGGCGCCTATCTCCCGCCAGGAGGCAACCGAGATGATCGACGAGCTGCGCGGCGGGCAGATCCTGAAAGGGGCACGCGGGCACAGGCCGTCAGACATCCAGGCTCTGGTCGAGACCCTGCTGCGGCTCTCGCAACTGCTGGTAGACCACCCGCAGATCAAAGAGCTGGATATTAACCCGCTGCGCCTGTTCCACGACCAGGAGGGCTGCCGGGCACTGGATGCGAGGGTGATTTTAGCCTAGAGAGCCAGGAATTGCGAGTCTTTGCTTATTCAGCCGGTTCTACCGGCAGGTCGAGACAGGTCGCCCTATATGGCTGGTCGCCGAAGTAGCGCTCCCACTCTCCCCGGGTCAGGTTGCGGTTGGCGCGCTGGCAGGCTGCCTCCAACCAAGATTCCAGCATCAAATCCCACAGAAGCACATTCCCATCAATATTACCGCTAGCCAGATGGCTGCCATCCGGACTGAAACTTATCACGATTTCTCCTGGGCTTTCGGCATCGATCAAAGGCGGTCCAAGCGGCTGACGACTGCTCACATCCCATAAGCGCAGCTGACCGGAATTGTCGGTGCTGGCAAGCAGACTGCCGACAGGATTGATCACTGTCCTCCAGACCCATCCTTCAAAGCCTTCAAACGCCCTGCCGAGCTGCTCGCCAAAGGTCGGCGAGTCCGGGTCGAGGTCCAAGAAAGCAACCTGGTTGCCGAGCTGCTGTCCTCGAAAGGATGCAGTGAGATCGGGAGGGTAAACGCTGAGCACTGGGAGCTCCTTGGATTGAAGGATCTGTGGTGGGCTAGTGGACAAATCCATGAATATCACTTCTGTGTTTGAGCGGAAGATCAGTGTATTGCCACCTTGGCTGAAGTGAATCGCCTGAATGGGGCTTGTATGAGCTATATCGTACTCCGTCAGCAATCCTCCGAAAGTAGTCGAATCCAGGTCTGCATCCCAAAAAAATATAATATCAACAATTCCACCACCTGATACCAGGATTTTGCCATTGGGGTGGAAAGCCAGGGCGGTCACATCAACCAGGTGACCCCTGAGTGGTGGGCCAAGCACTTCGCCGAAGGCCTCCGAGCCAGAGTCGACATCCCACAGATTGATCAGGTTGTCCCCTCCGGCTGTAGCCAGAATCTTGCTATCCGGACTGTACGCCAGGTGGATGACACCCCACGTATCGGCAACCAGCGCTTGCAGGATGGGTTGACCGTTAGCAATTTGCCACAAATCTATTGTCCCTGCATCCATACCTTCATGCACCGACCGAACATCTGTGAAAGCGGCTGCCAACACCTGGCTGTCCGGGCTGAATGCCAGCTCATCGACGCGCAGCGTATGATCTCCTAGAACATCTGCCAATGGGTGAACCTGATTTGAATCCCATACCAAAGCATGATCGCGTTCACCTCCGGTGACCAGCCAGCGACCGTCAGGGCTGCGCGCCAGGGTCCAGAAAGGATCCTGCCCCTCAGCCAGCGTCCTGGGAGGCGGGGTGCGACGTGCCTCCAAAAGGTTCGACAGGTCCCACTGCAGTACGCGGCCATCTTTACCCGCAGAAGTCAGCGAATCGCCATCTGCAGTGAATGACAAGCCGGTTATCCAATCGTCATGAGCTGTCAGGTGTACACCGGCCTGCTGTCCGAAGGTTGGCGAATCACGACGCATATCCCACAAGATGACCCGCCGGTCGTCACCTCCGGAAGCCAGGAACTGTCCATCCGGGCTGAAGGCCAGAGCACGCACCAGGCGTTCATGTCCTTCCAGCGGTTCGCCGATCGGCTCCAAACTCCGCATGTCCCATAAAGTCACCCTGCCATCACTCATTCCTGCTGCCAGCAGCTCCCCATCCGGGCTGTACGAGAGGCTAGAAACCAACCCTAAACCGTCCGCAAGGGAGCGCACACTCTGCAAACCAGAAGATACCAGACCACCGCCCAAATCCCAGAGCATAATCACCCCATCCGCTCCGCCTGTGACCAGCGTCTCTCCATCCGGGCTGAAGGCCAGCGCCCAGACGTTATCGCTGTGCCCTGTCAGCGGCACGCCTGCTTTCTCCTCGGTTGTGACATTCCACAAATAAACAACATCATCGAAACCTGCGGATGCCAGCCAGCGACCATCAGGGCTGAACGCTAGGGCGGAGATGCCCTCGGTGTGCCCCTCCAGATGCCTGATAAGACCCTGAAGCAAATTATCAGCGTCCTGAAATTCACTCAGGTAAACGCCCCCGGCAGCATCACCTGCAGCCAGGAGCTGACCATCGGGACTGAAGGCTACTGCCCGCACCTCATCCTGATAACCCCACAGCAAGCTTGCTAGTTGGGGTTCCTCGGCCAGCACCGCCAGCAGGCTGCTCCTGGCTTCGACGGAGGGATCGATGTTCACCGCTTCCACACTCAGCAGCGTTGCCAGGTCCAGATCCTCTGCCACCAGCAATTGGGCCTGGGAGGCCAGCGACCTGGACAGAGCCGCGCGTGTCTGGTCGCGCTCCGCTACGGCGCTCGCCTGTGCCTGCTGCGCCGAGCGCCACTGCCAGCCAGCGAATACTGCCAGGGCGAGGGTGACCACCAGCCCAACGCTCAAGCCGAGAACAACCCGCCGCCGCGAGCGCTCCTGATCCACCCGTCGGCGCCTGCGCTGGTCCAGGCTGGCCTGAACGTATGCCAGCTCAGGCTGGCTCAGGTCGGTCTCGCGTTCCGCCAGCCATCTCTCCGCCTTTGCCAGCGGGGCACCGCGCAGCAGCGCGCCTTCATCTCTCCCACTTTCCTGCCACTGGCGCTGCGCTCCCCGCAGGCGCTCCTGCCAGGTGCGGAAGGCCCGATCAGCCTCAATCCAGCTTCGCAGCCGCTTCCAATTCGCAACCAGGGCTTCATGGACGATCTCCACCGTCTCGTTGCCTACCTCATCCAGACCGGTCACCACCAGGCGTTGATCCGCCAGGTACTGGACCAATGCCCAATTCGCCTCCCCAATCTCGATGCTGGTCGCAACCCGGCGGGTATCGTCCGTCCCCTCTCCCGGACGCACCAGCTGCGGGAAGACGCGCTGCGCCTGCTCACGGCTGCCTTCATCCAGCTCGCTGTAGACCTGCTCGGCATACCTTGCCAGGGCGCCCTGCACGCCACCGATGCGCTCGTAAACCGCGTGCGTCAGCCAGCCGGCACTCACCCCTTCCCAGAGCAGAGTCAGGGCGAATTCCAACAAGGGCAGGTTGCCCGGTTGGCGTCCAACATCATCCAAGATACGCTCAACCAATCCCTCTTCGAAGGCGGCTCCCTGGACCTCAGCCGGCTTCTCGATCGCCGAACGCAGCTCTGCCCGCGTCATGGGACCCAGCATGAGCACTGCGTTCTGCAGTGCATCGGCAAATGGACGGTAAGACAGCGCCTCACCCATGAAATCTGCCCGCATAGTAAACAGCAAGGCATGTGGTGGTCTCTGGAGCTTGTCCCCGGGCTCGACGATCTCCAGCAGTTCGTCCAGGAAGTGCTCCCGCGGCGCGGATGCTGGGCCAAGTGTGTACAGTTCCTCGAACTGGTCGATAAGCAGCAGCAGGCGGTCTTTGTTGTTCACCTCCAGGATGCGGTCGATGATCTGGCTTAGAGTGATATCCCCCCGCGAGAGAGCGTCGGCCAGTTTCTGGCTCTCGATCAGGCGGTCTGCCTCGCTCAGATCCCGCTCGAGCATGGGCAGCAGAGCGGCGGTCAGGGAAGAGAGAGGGCGCGCTCCGGGGCGGAAGCTGGCGATCAACCAAGTTCCTTGCTTGCGCAGGCGCGGCAGCAACCCGGCAAAGACAACCGAAGATTTACCCGATCCGGAGGGACCCAGGACAGCCAACATCACCTGGTCCCGCTGGAGGAATTCGAACAGGTTGTCGGTGAAATCCTCTCGGCCAAAGAAGAACGGGGCATCTTGCTCTCGAAAGGCGGCCAGCCCGCGATAAGGGCTCTCCCCAACCTGGCGCGGCGCAAGGTGGGAGACTGAATCATCAGCGAGTGCAACCGGCGGCCACTCTCCACTCCGAATCAGCTCGTGCAGCTTACTCGTCTCAGCCGAGGGCTCCACGCCCAACTCTTCCGTCAATACCTGCGCGCAGGCATCGAACTGCGCCAGAGCCGCCTCCCTCTGCCCGCTCAGCGCCAGCAATCGCATCAAACCCCGCTGGGCGCTCTCCCGCAGTGGGTCGAGCTCCACCGCTCGCCGTATGTGAGCCAGGCCGCGCACGTACTCACCGCGCTCCTCCAGGCACTCCCTCAAACGCTCCAAGGTCTCCACCATCTGGCGCCCGAGCTGCTCGCGGTTCAGTACCATCCACTCTTCGAAGGCTGGGCTATCCGGCAGGCTGAAGCCTTCTAGAAACTCCCCTTGGAACAGATCAACCGCAGCCTCCCACCCGGCAATGGTCAGGTCATCAACCGGCTTCTTTTTCGTCAGCCCCTCGAAGGCAGCCGCATCCACCCAGGCATCGCTGCTCTTGTCGAACCGGATCGTCTGACGAGTGACCTGCAAATAGGGAGGCTCTGCATCATCATCTTCGATCGCCGGGCTTTTCGCCGGGCGCACAGCCTTACGCAAATCCGTCAGAGCGCGGCGCAGGCTGGCTCTGGCGGAGGCTTCCGGATAACCGGGCCACAGCAGCCCGGCCAGCTTCTCCCGGCGGTGCGGACGGTCCGCCTCCATTGCCAGGTAAGCCAGCAGTGCGCGCACCTTATCAGAACGCAGGCTGGTGAGCGAATCACCATCCAGCCTGACCTGGGGCGGACCGAGCAAACGAATTTCCAAGCGCGGCATTACACCCCCAAAAGGATAATTAAAGGCAACATTATCCAGATTATAACCTATTGGGAGATGCAGCAATATCAGTGCAATGTATCGCTAATTGGATTCACACAAAGGCTCGACCTGGTACAGTTCTCTCTCTGTACAGGTCAAGGGACGTACATAGCGGTTGGCCTCGATCCACTCCTTAAGCTCTGCAGTACTTGGGTTCGATAGACGCCACTGGACGATGGTCGTATCTGAAGAGCCGAAGAATGCTGTCTGACCATCCGCACTCAGGGTGAGATCGAAAATCACTCCATGTCCATCCGAGCTGCGGATCAGCTGGCCGTTTTCCAGGTCCCAGAGCAGCAGCCTGCCATCTATGCCGGCAGTCAGTGCCAGCTTCCCATCCGGGGTTATAGCGATGCGTGTACGCAGGCTGGCATGGTCACCGATGTGGCGGATTTCCTCGCCGCTCTCCAAATCCCATTCAATGATCTTGCCATCCCCGCCTACAGAGATCGCACTCCTTCCATCCGGCAAAAAGGCAATCCCGGATGTTCCCGTCCAGCCGGTGGGGTCTTCCGTACGAAGTGTGTGCAGCTCTGACCCGCTTTGCAGATCCCACAGGATCATCGTACCCTGGCTGGTACCGGATAGCGCGGTACTTCCATCTGGGCTGATGGCTAGCGCCCAAACGCCATCTTGTCCTCCGCGCCCGTCCAGGCGGTAGACCTGCTGCCCGTCCTGCAGGTCCCATAATATCAAACTATTATCTCCGCCGCAGGTCAGCGCCCTTTTTCCATCCGGCAGGAACTCGACACAGGGGATGAAACTACGGTGTCCCTCAAGCAGCCCGGTTTCAGCCAATGTTGTTAAATCTAAGGCATGAACCAAGGGGTCGGCGCCAACGTACAAAGCTGACTGCCCCTCTGGGCCGACAGCAACCTGGAAGACCACTGCTATGGACAGCGGGCTGGTTATAAGCTGCTGTGCGGTCTCTATATCCCACAATCGAAGGCTGGTGTCTCTGGTCGGCCGGTTGGGGCTGGCACTCCCCGAGCCGGAGAGCAGTTGGTTGGTCTCTGGCAGAAGCGCCAAATCATATACCATATCGCCATGTCCGTGGAAGCGCTTGATCATTTCAGCATCCACCAAATCCCACAGGATCAGCGTCTCATCCCCTCCGCTGGAGAGTGCTGAACGACCGTCCGGAAAAAAGGCTACATCCAGAATCTCACCGGTATGCACAGCCAACCTGGCAGTTGCCCGGGTGTCCAGCAGATCCCACAGGATCAGGCTGCCATCTTCCGCGCCAGAAATCGCGTTTTGCCCATCCAATCCATAGGCAATAACCCTCACTGCATCCTCATGCCCTTCAAGGACTGCCAGACGTTCACCAGTGGTCAAGTCGTAGATCGAGATCAATCCTTCATAATACGAGCCAGCCAGCGCCTGATCCCCATCCGGGCTGACAGCCAGGGTGAATGCATCGTGCTCCATGCCTTCGAAGGTGCGGATGAGCTTACCGTTTTCGACATCCCACAGGAGTAGGTCGCGCAGCAGAGTCTCGGTCTGTTGTGGGTCATCCGCACCGATCGAAGAAAACAGTTCCGCATCGCCTGAGCTGGCCAGGATTGCATGGTCGCCCAGGCAGAATTCAGCCGCCACGACACCGGCGACATGACCTGTAAAGCGGCGGATTTCTTCACCCGACTCGAGCTCCCACAGAATCAGCTCGCCGGGCTGCTCCCAACCGGATCCCGAGAATCCGCCCGTAACCACGAAGCGCCCGTCCTGACTGATATCTACTGCCCGGATTATCCCAGAATGACCGTTCAAGCGACGAAGTTTCTTCCCAGCACGTAAGTCCCATACGATTGCCTGCATCTCGTCACCAACCGACACGGCAACCAATCCATCGTGATCTATTTCAATATCATTGACCTTTGCAGAATGTCCCTGCAGGAGGCTGAACTCCTGGCTACTACCCGTCTCCCAGACGATGATCTGCCCGCCTTCAAATCCCAGCAGAATCGTCTTTCCATCTGGGCTGGAAGCAATCGCTGTCACCGGTCCGGTCGTTCCAGAGAACAAATTGGCTATCTCATACTTCTGCCTGGCGCCAGGGGAATATGCGGCATCCATTAAGATGCGCTGCGCCATTCGCGAGGGTTGATCAACCGCGTTTGCCGCCACTGCCAAAGTTAGGGCTGTTGCACTGTCGCCCTCATCTAGAGCCTGCTGGGCATTGGCTGCCAAGCTGGCACTGTAAGCTGTCAAGGCTTCCCGCCGCTGGCTCAGGGAGAATGAAGTCAGGAGCAAGGTAGCGACAATTGCGAGGGATAAGACCGCTGCGAAAGCCAGCAGGATATTCCTCCGCCGGCGTTCGGAACGGGCCAGCTGTTGGGCGGACTGAAGCTCACGCTGTCTCAGAAGCTCACGTTCTGAAGCGTCCCTTTCGCGCAGTTGGATTCCGGCATTGATAAACTCCAGCTCGGTTTCACTCAGGCTGGCAGTATGAGATCCTCTCCAGCCTTCTGCCTCCGCCAGCGGGGCACCGCGCAGCAGGGCACCTTCATCCTCTCCGGTGGCTTCCCAGCGTCGCATGGCGCTGCGCAGCCCCTCCTGCCAGGTGCGGAAGGCGCGCTCGGCCTCGATCCAGCTCCGGAGCCGTTCCCAGTTGCCGATCAGCGCCTCGTGGACAATTTCTACCGTTTCTACTCCTGCAACTGCTCGCCCGGTCACCACCAGGCGTTTATCTGCCAGGTGCTGCACCAAGGCCCAACTCGTTTCTCCGACCTCGGTACGTTGTGCCACTCTGCGCGTGTCCTCCGTCCCTTCGCCGGGCCGTATGAGCTGCAGGAATACCTGCCGCGCCAACTCCCGGTCGTCCTCAGCCAGCTCACCATAAACCTGATCGGCATATCCTGCCAGCGCGCCTTTGACTTCTCCGACAGCCTCATAGGCTTCATGCGTCAGCCAGCCGGATTCCGCACTCTCCCACAATAGGGTCATGGCGAACTCCAGCAGCGGCAGGCCGCCCGGCTCATCCCCGACATCGTCTAGGATGCGTTCCACAAGACCTGCCTCGAACGCAGCACCCTGAACCTCAGCCGGCTTCTCGATCGCTGCTCGCAGTTCCTCTCGCGACATCGGACCTAACATCAGAGCGCTGCGCTGCAGGATATCTGCAAACGGCCGATGAGCGAGCGCCTGACCCATGAAGTCCGCCCGCATGGTCAGCAGCAAGGCGATGGCATTCTCTCTCCGCTCAAGGTGTATGTCAAAGGCGCCCAGCAGCGCATCCAGGAAATTGCGTTGTGTTTCCGGATCCTTGCACAGGGTGTACAGCTCCTCGAACTGGTCGATAAAAAGCAAGAGTCTCGTTTTCCCGAGCTCCTTCTCTAGCACTCTTTCCAACAAACGATGCAGAGGAAGACTGCTATCGCTCAATGCCGTTGCCAGCTTCTGGCTCTCGATCAGCCGGTCGGTCTCGGACATGTCCGGCTCCAGCAGCGGCAGTAGCGCCACCGATAGCGAGTGGTACGGGCTGGCACCAGGACGCAGATCGACAATCAGCCAATCACTTTGCGCTCTCAGATTTGAAATCAGTCCAGCACGTACCAGTGATGACTTGCCAGACCCCGATGAACCGACGATGACCATCGCCACTAAGCGACTACGCAGCGCTTCCACAAGCCGGTGGGTGAACTTCTCGCGACCGAAGAAGAATGGCGCGTCCTGCTCCTGGAAGGCTGCCAGCCCCCGGTAGGGGCAAGCGCCGATCGTCATGGGTTGACGGATATCAGTCTTCAGCTCAGCACCAGCACTTGGCGGAAATTCCCCCTTTTTTATCAGCTCATACAACTTGCGTGTCTCAACC
>JAQBDA010000332.1:0-8915 GCA_032124675.1 Chloroflexota bacterium | reverse complement strand
GGCTACTTTAGCATCATTTCGCCATATTTCGGACCGCCTGGCGACAGCTTGCCGGGCCACACTGCCCATCCTGGAAACCAACCGCGGCGACCCCGCTTCAGGCGTGAGGGAGATTTAGTCAGTGTTTATTGGTTACTGATCAACCAGGCTCGAATGGTATCACCCACAGCCTTCAAGCTGGCTGCCGACACTTTATCGGACGTGTCTCCGGTTGTATGCCAGTATGGATAATCGAAATCTATGATATCTACAGCCGGAATACCGGCCTCCAGGAATGGCGTATGATCATCCAACATGCTGTATTTTTCCACTGGAATGAACTGCTCTCCATATCCCAGTTCGCCAGCCTGACTCCAGATGTCAGCAGATATTGCTGGGTCTGAGTTGCGCTCGTAAGAGATATTCAGATCCGCATCCCCAATCATATCCAGGATAACCACTGCATCAGGCTTACCCTGCAGCTGGTCAACGAATGCAGTAGACCCCATGATCCACTGCCATCCCGGAATACCACCGTTATCTTCGGCATCGAAGAAAACCAGCCATGTCTCTCCATCAAGGTTATCAGGCAGGGTGCGCGCAAGCTCAAGCAGTACAGCCACGCCAGAAGCGCCATCGTTTCCCCCGGGTACCGGCTGAGTTCGTTTAGAAGGGTCTGTGTCCCGGTCAGCAAAGAAACGAGTATCGTAGTGCGCTCCAACGATCACCCAGGGGGTATTTTGTCCGCGTCTGGCGATAATATTGTGCACTGTCTTACCGGCGTATTCCAGCGATTGGACCTGAACTGACCAACCAGCATCGGTTAACTCTGATTGAATCCAAGTACGTATTTGGTCATGTCCCGGGCTGCCTGGCGTACGAGGACCCAACGACACCTGATGCTGAACATCGCGGACCGCCCTGTAACCGTCAAAAGGCTTATCTCCGCTGAAATATGCTATGGGAAAGTACACTGATGCGGTCAGGAAGATCATCAGGGTGGCAAAAAACGCTGAAATCAGCAGCAATCTATGAGATGATATTCTGGAAAACATCGATATCCTTCAAGAAATCTGACAGGTCATGCCCTGCCCGTTCCGCATATGCACGAGCACGCTCTCGCTTACCCATGCCCTTATCACCATCCAGAGGCGGTAGTATCCCAAAATTAGCCTTCATCGGCTGAAAATCAGCCGGGCTGGCACTGGTCACATAACGGCACAATGCACCCAGCATCGTGGTATCCGGCAGAGCTGCCGGTGCCATCCCATTATGCAGCCTGGCGGCGTTCAATCCAGCAAGCAGCCCGGTAGCGATATTCCCCACATACCCTTCCACCCCCGTAATCTGACCGGCAAAGAACAGCGCCTCCTTGCCGCGGAACTGCAGTGTTGGCAGCAAATGGGCTGGCGAATAGATAAATGTGTTGCGATGCATCTGCCCATAGCGGGTGAATTCTGCGTTCCCAAGGCCTGGAACCATCCGGAAAACTCGGCGCTGCTCTGGGAAGGTCAGGTTTGTCTGGAAGCCAACCATATTATACAGGCTGCCAGCTAGATTATCCTGGCGCAATTGGAGTACTGCATGGGGTCTCTTGCCGCTGCGCGGATCGATCAAACCTACAGGACGCATGGGTCCATAAGCCAGCGCTTGCTTGCCGCGCTGAGCAAGTATTTCCACCGGTAAACAGCCCTCGAAAAACTGGTGGGCACCAGCACGAACACCGCCCTCTATTTCGTGCTCAAATTCTCGCAGCTCGATCCGCTCGGCTGATTGCAGTTCGGCGACAAATTGATCGTATTCTTCCTTGTTGAGCGGACAATTGATGTAATCCCCCTGTTCCAGCTCACCTCTGCCATAGCGTGAAGCCCGGTATGCGATGCTCTTGTCGATGGAATCCAGGCTGATAATGGGAGCGATGGCATCAAAGAAATAATGATGCTCTCTGCCAGTCAGGTTGATGATCGCCTGGGACAACGCCGGTGATGTCAGGGGGCCGGAAGCGATGATTGCCAGACCGGGTGGTATCTCTCTCGCTTCCTGCCGATATACATCAATATTGGGATGCTGTTTGAGGCTTTCGGTTACTTTGCCGGCAAAAGCGGTACGGTCTACCGCCAGGGCACCGCCTGCCGGAACTGCCGTGTCTTCCGCGATGCGGATCAACAATGAACCCATTTGGCGGAGTTCGTCTTTCAGCACTCCAGGAGCGCGATCTGGCAGGAACGAGCCCAGGGAATTTGAGCAAACCAGCTCTGCCAGGTCCCCTCCAGTATGCGCACCGGTACGGACATACGGGCGCATCTCATACAACCGGACACGCAAACCGTGCTCAGCAGCCTGCCAGGCAGCCTCGCTCCCCGCCAGACCGCCTCCAATGATTATTACATTCGGTTCGATATCCCTGTTTTTCAACAAAACAATTAGATTTTACCAGCAGTTCAAACTGCTTTTACAAACCCGGCGTATTAGCACCACCCTTGGAGTATTTATCGGTCCTTGTACGTTATCCGTTATTTCACTCAACACACCGAAACCATCGGCTGAGGTAGTATAATAGGGTTGATAGATCTTAAAATGCAATTCTACACAAAAGATGTACGATGGAGGTACTGGCATGCGATTGGGACCTACTGAGCTGATCATAATACTGGTAATCGTCCTGGTTCTGTTTGGGGTGGGCCGGATTGGAAAGATCGCCGGCGAGCTGGGAACCGGCATCCGCGCCTTTAGAGAGGGCCTGCAAGGCGATGAGGACGAACAGTCAGAAGAAGTAGAGAATGAGGAAAGCAGCGAAAGCTAGATACAACACCAGCAACTTCCTACACTTATGAGTCCTTACCATCTGGAGGATATTTCAGCACCTGGCTGTGGCGGTGCAGCCCGCACAGCGACCAGTTGACCACAGGCAAATAATTCACATGGGATCCTATAACCGCACAGTCAGGCCGTGATTCTCCGACCAGTGCTCGTTAGTAATCCGGTTACGTGATTATGCGTACGTCTGCTGGGCAACAAACGCACTGGATAAATGCAGTACGCTCGAATAATTTACATCAATCCCCTCGCTCACATTTTCCCCTGTTACTTTTTACATACAACCAATACATCATGATCAATTCAATCAGAAAGCTTATGTATTTTGCCTGGATTGGGCTCCTGATATTTGTTTCCGGCTGGATATTGCCTGCGGCCATCGTCAGGGCGCAAAGCCCGGTAGTAAACGCGGTGCTGTTTTATTCGCCTTCCTGCCCGGCCTGTCATAAAGTTATTCAGGAAGATCTGCCCCCTCTGCTTGAGAAGTTTGGCTCGCAATTGAATATTATCGGGGTTAACGTGAGCATCCAAGAAGGTCAGGAACTCTACCAATCAGCTGTTAAGCGTTTCAATATTCCCGAGGAAAAGTTAGGCGTACCGTGTTTAATTGTAGGGGAGACAATCCTGGTTGGTACATCCGAAATACCAGGTCATTTCCCAGGTATCATCGAAAACGGGCTGGCTCAGGGCGGTATCTCTATGCCGGACGTTCCCGGCTTGAAAGAAGCACTTGCTAACAGCCCTCAGGCAAATCAGGGGGGAGAGGGCAGTACGGATCCTGCTGGTAACCCCGAGTCATCACCAGGATCAACCACCTCGCAGAGTGATTCTCAGGGAGGGGCAAATGTAGGTTCAGGGGTGCAATCTGAGTTATCATCGGCAGATGAGCTTATACAGGACAATTTTTCTGCTGATCAGCGAACACTGATCGAAAGATTCAACTCAGACCTTACGGGCAACCTTATCTCTGTTGCTATTCTGGTCGGAATGATCGGCAGTGTCATCGCAGTTGGAGTTAATTATGCCAGGACGGAAGACAGCTTTCCTGGTTCCTGGCCGGGGTGGGTCATCCCTGTGCTGGTGGCGATTGGTCTGGGTGTATCCGCGTATTTGAGCTATGTAGAGGTTACGCATACAGATGCGATCTGCGGACCAATTGGGAACTGCAACGCCGTACAGCAGAGTCCTTATGCACGCTTGTTTGGCGTGCTCCCGATTGGCGTGTTGGGAATATTGGGCTATCTAATGATCGGTCTCGTTTGGCTGCTGCAGAAAATTGGTCCGGATAAGTGGCGCCACATTTTGGCGCTGCTGCTTTGGGGACTAACCACAGGAGGAGTTCTGTTTTCCATCTACCTGACCTTCCTGGAACCATTCGTGATCGGTGCAACATGCGCCTGGTGCATCACCTCTGCCATCGTGATCACATTACTGTTCTTAGCCACCAGTAGAGATGCTAAAATCGCCTGGAGCGAAATCTCCCATCGAACCTGATTTAACCTCCAATCATACTTAATCGAGAAAAAAGGTATGATTTCCGGGTGACATCTCTCACTATGGTAGATCATCGCCTTATGGTATGCTCAAGCCATAAGATGAGATGCATGAATTGCCGGTAGCCGAGAATTTACTAGAGATAACACTACGCCACGCCAGGCAAGCGAACGCAATACGGGTCACAGACCTCTACCTGGTTGTTGGTCAGCTATCATCGATCATCGATGACTCAATCCAGTTCTATTGGGACATCATCTCTGAAGACAGCATTGCCGAGGGAGCTGTACTTCATTTCCGGCGCATTCCTACCCGCATGCTATGCCGCTCTTGCGAGCATCAGTTTTCACCAGCAGGTGACGACTTTGCGTGTCCAGAGTGCCAGAGTACGCAAGTCCATATTGTTGCTGGAGAAGAGTTCTTTCTCGAATCAATCAATATCGATGAATGACACGATTTTCGCATCATGAATCAGGTGCAGCTACGAAGGCCATGACCACTCGCATACCCGTAGTAGAAAAGATACTCAGTGCAAACGACCGTATCGCGGCAGAAAACCGCCAGCTGCTCGAAGAGCATAGAGTGTTCTCGCTCAATTTTATGGCCTCTCCGGGAGCCGGGAAGACATCATTGATCGAACAGACCTTGAAACATCTCGGCAGCCGACTTCGTACTGGAGTCATCGACGGGGATATCGCTACCAGCCTGGATGCCGATCGTGCTGCCGCCGCAGGCGCAGTTGCCGTCCAGATCAATACAGGCGGCGAATGCCATCTTGATGCAGTCATGGTACGCGAAGCTCTCCCGAAGATAGACCTGACAAAGATCGACCTGCTGATTGTTGAAAATGTCGGTAATCTTGTCTGCCCGGCAAATTTCACCATAGGTACACATAAAAATGTTCTCATTGCATCCATTCCTGAGGGCGACGATAAACCATACAAATATCCTGGAATGTACCGTGGTGTGGACGCGCTCGTGATCAACAAGGTCGATCTGCTGCCCTATATACCATTTCGAATGGACTACTTCAAGCGCGGAGTAGAGATCCTGAACCCGGATCTGATCACATTCCCGCTATCCTGCCAAACGGGAGAAGGGATCCAGAGCTGGTTGGACTGGTTGGTATCACAGGTATGGAAGTAACCGGCTTACGCATCCACATCACCGGTATCGTTCAAGGGGTGGGGTTCCGCCCATTCATTTTCAGCCTCGCAGAGCGGTTGGACCTGAAAGGTTGGGTTCGGAATACCTCTGCAGGTGTGGATATCGAAATTGATGGGTCCTCGCAGGCTCTGGAGGGGTTCAAGAATGCTCTGGTGGATGAGCTTCCGCCTCTGGCGATGATCTACGATATCGAGATACATCCCCGGACATCCAACGGTTTTTCAAGCTTCGAGATCATCCAATCTGAGAGAGTCCCTGGCGCTTTCCAGCCAATCTCTCCAGATATGAGCATCTGTCCAGATTGCTTGCGAGAGCTTTTCGACCCGGCAGATCGGCGCTACCGCTATCCTTTCATCAACTGTACAAATTGTGGTCCAAGACTGACGATCATCCAGGATATTCCATACGACCGGCCGAATACAACAATGTCAGGGTTTACATTATGCCCGGATTGCGCGCGAGAATATTCCGATCCCTTGGATCGGCGTTTTCACGCCCAACCTGTCGCCTGCCCTGTCTGTGGACCCCAGGTTTGGCTCGAGAGCATCCATAAAGAGGATGCACCAGCAGGGAGATCCTCAATAAAGTTTCGGGAGGCTGCGGCTATCCAAACGGTTCAAGATCTGCTGATAAACGGGCATATAGTGGCAATCAAGGGCCTGGGTGGTTTTCACCTCGCTTGCGATGCGCTGAATTCCCCGGCAGTGTCTGAATTAAGAAGGCGGAAGCTGCGGGTCGACAAACCGTTTGCCTTGATGATGCCGGATATACACACCATCCAGCAGCACTGCTTCATCAACGAGGATGAACAAACCCTGCTTGAATCTCGCCAGCGACCAATTGTAATCTTAAATCGACGTAATGATTCGGAGATCAGCGAGCAGGTAGCCCCCCAGCAGGACACCTTGGGAGTAATGCTGCCCTACACGCCGCTGCATTATCTTTTGTTTGCCCAAATAGATACTGAATCCCCAGCAGTGGACCATGTTAATAAGGCTGACAATACACTCACTGTTCTGGTAATGACCAGCGGCAACCTTAGCGAGGAACCGATCGCTTATGAAAACTCGGATGCCCGCCAGCGTCTCAGTCCACTGGCAGACGCGTTCTTGATGCATAACCGGGATATCCACACTCGCTGCGACGACTCTGTCGTCAGAATCGTATCCCTGCCAGATATCACTATTCCGCCTGAGTCAGATATCGCTCCTACGGAGGATAGCCCCACAGTAATCAACGGGGGGATTACGCAGCCCTTACGACGCTCCAGGGGTTACGCTCCATATCCAATTCGCCTCAAGTGGGATTCGCCTCACTTATTAGCGACGGGCACTGAACTGAAGAACACTTTCTGTCTGGCACGTGAGCAATATGCCTTTCTCAGTCATCATATCGGCGATATGGAAAATTACGAGACCCTGCAAGCGTTCGAACAAGGAATAACTCACTATGAACAGCTATTCAGGGTCAGCCCAAGTGCAGTTGCATACGATCTACATCCCGATTACCTGGCTACAAGGTATGCCCTGACCCGGGCAGGAGAAGAAAATTTAATTTCCATCGGGGTTCAGCACCACCATGCTCATATCGCAGCCTGTATGGCAGAGCACCGCCTATCAGGAGAAACACCCATTATCGGTGTCTCCTTCGACGGGACAGGATATGGGGATGATGGAGCAATCTGGGGCGGAGAATTCCTGATCGCTGATTATCAAGGCTACCAGCGAGCCGCTCATCTTTCTTATGTACCATTACCGGGAGGGGATGCTTCAATTCGCAAGCCATCTCGCACTGCTTTGAGTTATCTATGGCAGCTCGGTTTAGACTGGGATTCCGATTTAGCCCCCCTCCAGGCGATTTGCGCTGAAGAACGTACTGCCCTTAGATCCCAGCTTGTGCTTAAGCTGAACAGCCCGCTCACTTCTAGTATGGGAAGGCTTTTCGACGCGGCAGCAGCGCTGGTTGGCGTCCGCCAGGAGGTAAATTACGAAGCTCAAGCAGCCATAGAATTCGAAACACTGATCGATCCGACAGAGACCGGTGTTTACCCGTTCGATATTAGCGGGTCACCTGATCACGGGATTGATGCATCGGGAGGAGATACACCTAATTCTGAGGAATCAATAATCTCCCCATACCCACTGTTTGAAGCGATACTGGCTGATATTCACTCTGGGACTTCGTTACCGACAATCTCAGCCCGTTTTCACAATGGAGTCGCTCAAATGGTATTAGAGGTTTGCTTACACCTGCGCAGCTCTTATGGAATTGATGAGGTGGTTCTTAGTGGTGGAGTATGGCAGAATACAGCATTACTTACTAGGAGCTGGGGTCTGCTTTATCAGGCTGGATTTCGTCTTTACACTCACAACCAGGTACCCCCCAACGATGGTGGTGTCTCCCTGGGACAGGCTGCCGTCGCAGCTCACAGATTGCGCTAATAAACTTGGAGGAAAGCATATGTGTTTAGCTGTACCTGGAAAAATAACCGAGATATACGTATCGAACGGCTTGTTGATGGGAAAGATCGATTTTGGCGGTGTGGTACGAGAAGCATGTCTTGCTTATGTGCCTGAGGCTCAGGTTGGAGACTATACTGTGATCCATGTGGGATTTGCACTGCATCTGATCAGTGAAGAGGAAGCCCAAGAGACATTGGAACTGCTCAACCAGATCGCCGAGATGGGAGGCGAAGACCATCTGGCTGAAATCCAGCAAGGCAGCTAAATTTATTGCGAGACAACATCATTAGAGTACTTGACCGATGAAATATATTACTGAATATCGCGATGCGAAACTTGTGCGGGGAGTTCTGGCGGAAATACGCCGGACCGTGACCCGTCCTTGGGTGCTGATGGAGATTTGTGGCGGTCAAACCCACGCCATCATGCGCCATGGACTGGACCAACTCTTGCCGCCAGAAGTCGAGCTGGTACATGGTCCCGGGTGCCCGGTATGCGTGACCCCTCTGGAGCTTATCGATAAAGCCCTGGCCATCGCGGCAATGCCCGGTGTAATCTTCACCTCGTTCGGCGATATGCTGCGAGTGCCGGGATCACAGGGTGATCTGTTCTCCGTGCGTGCTTCTGGGGGTAACGTGAGAGTTGTGTATTCCCCTCTGGATGCACTGAAGATCGCCCAGGAGAATCCGGATAAAGAAGTCGTATTTTTTGCTATCGGATTCGAGACAACTGCGCCCGCCAACGCTATGAGCGTATTCCAGGCGAAATCACTGGGTGTTTCAAATTTCAGCATCCTGGTCTCGCATGTGCGCGTCCCGCCGGCAATGCACGCCATCCTCAGCTCGCCCAGCAATCGCGTACAGGCATTCCTGGCTGCCGGACATGTGTGTGCGGTGATGGGATACTGGGAATATCCCCTCATCGCTGATAAATATCAGATACCCGTCGTGGTGACCGGCTTCGAACCGCTGGACCTGGTCCAGGGCATCCTGATGG
>JAQBDA010000331.1:0-26476 GCA_032124675.1 Chloroflexota bacterium | reverse complement strand
GTCGACCGAGAGGCCATGAGCACCATTCTCCCGGACGATCGAGCGGCGGATCAGGGTAGTCGAATTGTCGATGTGAATACCGGAGGTGCCGTTACGCCACACCTCACAATAGTCCATCTCGATATCGTTGGACTGCTCGGCTGCCAGACCATTATAGCCATTCTCATAGATCTGGCAGTGCAGGATCGCAGGCTGGCTGTAAGACTCGAAGTAAATGCCTTCCCAGTTGTTCCAGCGGAAGGCGCTGTGTGAAATCTCAGGGGAGGCGTTCCAAACATTAAGACCATGCTCGGCGAACTCGAAGACGCAATAATGAAAACTGGAGACGGGCTGGCCGGGGTCCGGGATCAGGCGCAGCATCGACCAGTCTCCATTCTGCGGGTCGGCAGCATCGGAGGTGAAATAAATCGGGTCTGTGCCCGTGCCATTAGCGAGGATACGGCCTTTAACGATCAGCGAAAGACGTTTGTCTGGCTCCCGATAGCCCCGGTAGTGCAGGAACTGGACGCGCGTACCAGGTAACAGCGTCAGGGTGACATCAGGCTGCACTACAACTGTATCCGTGACCAGTATGTCCCCGTTCCAGACGGTATCCTCTTTGATCTCCCCGCTGACCGCAGTCGCTCCCGGTTGAGGCTGGACAATTTCCGTATGCGCACTGACATTGACCACTGGTGAAATCAGGCTCAAAGAGAGCATACACAGAAATACTCGAACGAATCGCATCGCTAACTCCCTCCCAGTATGAAAATCTCGGCGATTGCGTAAATTGTAGCAAATTCTGTGTGCGAAATATACCCCCAATCGCTGCCAGATCCAATTCAGGTGATTGAGCAGACGATGAAGCGTAGCGAACTCAGCCGGCGAGGTGGGCGCGGTTAGCGCAGCGGCGGGCTCGGTCCCCCGAACTGCGTGTGAAGCGTTAAAATTAAAGCCCCTATGGCTGCTACCACAGGGACCTTAATCGGCGTGGTGGGCGCGGAGGGGCTCGAACCCCCGACCTCACGGATGTGAACCGTGCGCTCTGACCAGCTGAGCTACGCGCCCATATGTTTGGATGATGTATATGTCTGCGATCAGGTGGGGTAGATTATAACTGAAGGTTGCTGGGGGAACAAGGCCTTGGATACAAGGTCTTGGATACAAGGGATTGGATATAAGGGATTTGAGGGGAGAAGGGATAAGGGATTAGGTGATCAGGCGACAAGGGAAAAGGCAATAAGGTAATTAGGACTGGAGGATGGAGGGGAGTTGCTGTGTAGTGCCCGGTGGATGGTGGCGCGGAAAATATCACCACAACATGCGAATCGTCTATCCGGATGCCCGGTGATTATTCTAGAACCCCAGATTTATCCTGGAAAACCGCGATAGTCCAGCTCCTGGGATGGGCTTAGAGGCCGTTGACGACGTTGCTGAACATATTGCCCACCGCCGGGCCGAGCAGCGCCAGCACAACGATGACCACGATCGCCACCAGCATCAGCACCATGGCATATTCAACCAGTCCCTGTCCGTGCTGATCAGGTTCACCTTGCATGAAGTACTTCCTCCCAAATAACAAGGCCGGAAAAAATAATATAATGATGATTTGATTATATAGCCAATCCTGATTGTATCATCTTAACAGAGTTGTTAAGAGAAAGGGATTAGGGGAGTAGGCGATTAGGTAATTAGGGAATTAGGGTATAAGGGGGAAGAGGGCTGATTGCCGACCGCAGCGACCCTGCGGGTGCGACCCTGCGGGTCGGGGGGCATTTATGGTAAACTTCACCCGCACGAGCGAAGATTGACGTGCACAATGGTTACAATGGACGCCAAATCGCTGACCACGCTGGAATTCCCCAAGATCTTGGAGCTGCTGGCAGGCTACTGCGCCTTCACTGCTTCCGAGGAGAAGGCGCGCCTTCTGTCACCCAGCACGGATATCGAAGAAGCCCGCCGCCGCCAGGCAGAAACGCGCGAGGCGCTGGCACTGCTCTCGACGCGCCCCGACCTTACCATCGGCGGGGCGAGGGACATCCGCCAGCCGGTTGACCAGGCCCAGCACGGGGCAGTGCTGACCCCCACCGACCTGCTGGACGTCAAATACACGCTGATCGCGGCCCGCAACCTGCAGCGCCTGTTCGAGCAGGTGGGCGGGACTTACACCCACCTGTACGATATCGCCGCCCAGATGCCGCCGCCGCTGGGTCTGATCGACGCCGTCACTAAGGCGATCTCGGAGCGCGGCGAGATCCTGGACAGCGCCTCGGATAAGCTGAACACGGTCCGCCGCGAGATGCGCATCGCTCACGACCGCCTGCTGGGAAAGATGCAGCGCATCGTGGGAGACCCGCGCAACGCCCCCTACCTGCAGGAGGCTCTGATCACCCAGCGCGACGGGCGCTATGTGCTGCCGCTGCGGACGGAGTTCAAAGGGCGCATCAAGTCCATCGTCCACGACCAGTCCGCCTCCGGCGCGACCCTTTTCGTCGAGCCGTTGGCGGTGGTCGAGCTGAACAACCAGTATCGCGAGATGCAGCTTGCCGAGCGCGATGAGGAAAGGCGCATCCTGGCAGAACTGTCTGCACAGGTAGGACGCCAGGCTGCGGAAATCCTGCAGGCGGTGGAGACCATCGCCGAGCTGGACGTGGTCTTTGCGCGCGCCAAATACGCCGAGAGCACGCGCGCCAGCGAACCCGTGCTGCATGAGATGCCGCGCAAGGCAAGCGCTGGCGAGCTTCACCCCGGTGCAAGCATACGCCTGTACCAGGCACGCCACCCGCTGCTCGACCCGGAAAGCGTGGTGGCAATCGATATGGAGCTCGACCCGCAGACCTACGCCCTGGTGATCACCGGACCGAACACGGGCGGCAAGACGGTCACCCTGAAGACGGTCGGCCTGCTGGCGCTGATGGCCCAGGCAGGGCTGCACATCCCCGCCCAGGCAGGTTCTGAGATCAGCGTCTTCCAGGATATCTATGCCGATATCGGCGACGAACAATCCATCGAGCAGTCCCTGTCCACCTTCTCCGGGCATATCACCAATATCATCCGCATCCTGGAGCAAGCCGACCGGCGCACATTGGTGATCCTGGACGAGCTGGGCGCCGGGACCGACCCGCAGGAGGGAGCCGCCCTGGCGCGGGCCCTGCTCTCTCACTTGCTGGCGCAGGGAATCACGGCGCTGGTCACCACCCACCACCCTGAATTGAAAGCCTATGCGCATGCCACGGTGGGGGTCACTAACGCCAGCGTCGAGTTCGACCTGGATACACTGCGCCCCACTTTCCACCTGACCATCGGCCTGCCCGGGCGCTCGAACGCCCTGGCAATCGCCCAGCGTTTGGGCCTGCCGGACGAGATCATTGCCAATGCGCGCGCCGAGCTGGACCCGGCAGACCTGCGGGCGGATGACCTGTTGGACGAGATCCACCAGCAGCGCGATCTGGCCCGCCAGGCACGGCGTCTCACCGAGGCGGCAAAGCAAGAAGCCCAAGACCTGCAAGCAGAGCTGGCGGAACGGCTGGAAGGCATCGAGGATGAGCGCCGGGCGGTGCTGGAGAAAGCCCATCAAGAGGCTGATGAGGAGCTGGAGCAGATCAAGGAAGAGCTGCGCCAGGTGCGGCGGGCGCTGGCCCAGGCGCGCCAGCCCGCAGAAGCCCTGCAGACCATCGAAGAACAGGTAGCAGAGCTGGAAGAGATGGTCGACAGGCCGGTCGTGCGGCGCAAGCCCAGCATAGACGGCAGACCGCTGCAGCGCGCCATCCGCCTGGGAGACCGGGTGCGCCTGCGCTCACTGAACACCCAGGGCGTGGTCACCTCCCTGAGTGATGAAGAGGCGGAGTTGCAGGTGGGTGTGCTGCGCGTGCGGGCACGCTTGAGCGAACTGGTGCTGCCCGGCGACGCCTCGCTGCAGAGCGCCGATCCGCCCGCACCCGAAGCCGCCCCCACCCGGCAGATCAACATCCCGGCCTCCCCCGGGCTGGAGCTGGACCTGCGCGGCCAGCGGGCTGACGAAGCCAGGGATGCACTGGAGCGCTACCTGGACACGGCATACCTTTCCGGGCTGCCGTGGGTGCGCATCATCCACGGCAAAGGCACCGGCAGGCTGCGCGAGATGGTGCGGCAAACCCTGCAGGGGCAGCCCCATGTGCGCTCCTTCGAGACAGGCGGCGATAAAGAGGGCGGCGATGGGGTGACTGTAGTCAAGCTGAAAGCCAATTGACCGGTTAACCATGCGCCTGAGCGAGAAATACTACCTGCACACCTGGATCAGCTTGCTGGTCTTACTTGCCGCCGGCTGCGGGCTGGCGCTGCCCACCCGACAGCCCACGCCCAGCCCGTCTCCCAGCCGTACTCCAACCGCCACCCCCACCTCTACCCCGCTTCCAACAGCTACCAATACACCCCTACCCAGCCCTACCAGCACCCCCACACCCCTGCCCACTGCTACACCCACCGCGCTGGTGCTGGCCGAGCAGGGCACTCCGCTGCCCGCAGGGGAGCTGGTGCCGATCAGCTTCGCTAACGCCGCCATGGTATCCGGTCTGGCGCGCTTCAAGGTGGACACACTGACCGACCTGGATTGGTCTCCGGATGGCGAAAGCCTGGCGGTTGCCAGCTACCGCGGCATCTCGATCTTCGATGCGCTCTCACGCAGCCAGACGGCCGCTCTGGATACGCTCCCCGGGATCACCAGCATCGATTTCAACCCGCGCGGCAGCCTGCTGGCAGTAGGACACCGCTTCGGGTCGGAGCAGGAAGGGTTTGCAGGCAGTGCAAACATCTGGCGGGTGTCATCCTGGGAGCCGCTCGGCCCGGTGCTGACCGCAGAACAGGCCGTCAACCAGGTGGCATTCTCACCCTCTGGCGGCTCGCTCGCCTCGGCTCTAATAAGCGCTGTCTACGAGGACAACCAGGTCGTCTTCTGGGATACGCTGGGCTGGGAGATCAGCCGCACGTTGAAAACCGGTACGGTACAGAATATCGCCTTTTCGCCGGACGGGCTGCTGATGGCTGCCTCACCCGACCGCTATGCGGTCGAAGTCTACCGCCTGCTGGATGGGGAGCTGCTGCAGAAGCTGCATACCTCCTTCACCGGGGCGGTGAACGCGCTGGTGTTCTCTCCCAATGGGACTCTCCTGGCGACCGGGCATTACGATGGTGAGATCCGCCTGTGGAACCCGCAGACCGGCGAGCTGCTGCATATCCTGGCGGCGGACGGCGTGGTCGAGAGCCTGGCGTTCAACCAGGACGGCACCATCCTGGCTGCCGGGACGGGCATCAAGGACAACACGGTCGAACTGTGGGATGTGGAGGTCGCCCAGCGGCTGCGCATCCTGGAGGGGCATCCCCACCCTGTGGTCAGCCTGGAATTCTCCCCAGGAGGGGCGATGCTGGCGTCCGGATCGTTCGATGGGTCGGTCTGGCTGTGGGGTATCAGACCATAGGCGCTGTTCGCTATCTCACGCTCCTGTTCTGTCTGGTCATACTATGGGCAGCGGCTTCCTGCCGCAGCGCACTGCCAGCCCCCGACGGGAGCCAGCTGCCCCCCGGTGCCACCCTCAGCCCTGAGAGCAGCCCGACAAGCGTAGTCGCCGATCCGCTTCCCAGTGCGACACCAGACAGCAGCGTTCAGCCCACGACCAGTCCGCCACCTGCGCCGTCACCTGCTAACTCCCCTATCCCCTCCGCTCCCCTCGACCCTCAGCCAATCACGCTCGAGGACCTTCACGCCTTACACCCGGTCGATGGGCATTTGTTCAGCCCCTGGGAGCACGTGCTGCGCATCGTCTGGTCACCAGACAGCCGGACACTGGCGGTTTCTGCCGGAGACGCGGTCTACCTGCTGGAGGGCGACCCGCTGCAAGTTAAGCTGCGCCTGGAGCCGGAGGCAGCCGCCCCCGGCCTGAGCTTCAGCCCGGACGGCAAGCGCCTGGCTGCCGGTGACCGCAACGGGATGCTGTACGTCTGGGATTCTGGCAGCGGGGAGCTGCTGCACCAGATGCAGGCTCACCAGAAGAGCGTGAGCAGCGTGGCGTACAGCCCGGATGGCAGCACGCTGGCAACAGCCGGCTACGACGCGGTCGCTCGGCTGTGGGATGCCGGCAGCTACACAGAATCAGGCCAGATGATCGGGGGTACATTTGCCATCCCGGCGATAGCGTTCACTCCGGATGGCAGCAGCCTGGCGATCGTCAACGGGAATGTGATCCGTTTACGGGACACAGCCACAACCCGCTTCGTGCGCACGATCGTAGGTGAAGATTCGTTCTATACGCTTGCATTCAGCCCGGATGGAGGCTATCTGGCAGCCGGAGACGTGGATAACACAGTCTACATCTGGGATATGAACCAGGCTCCCGGTCCCGGTGGCGAGACACGCACCAGCCTGCACGCGCTGACCGGGCATGAAGGGCGCGCTAACCGTCCCGAGGCGCTGATCTGGCAGGTGGCATACAGCCCGGACGGCAGCCTGCTGGTCTCCGCGGGCGGTGATGCGACCCTCCGGCTATGGGATGCAGCCAGCGGCACGCTCCAGGCATCCCTGAGCGAGCACAGCAAAGCGGTCACCAGCGCGGCCTTCAGCCCGGATGGACTCTGGCTGGCAAGCGGCGGTCTGGATGGACGATTGAACCTATGGGGGGTAGACCGTTAACCGGTTCAGCGCACAAGCAGGATAAGTATGTTGCCAAGCACCACCACGCTCAACAAAGCCCATATCCATCCTACAGCGCCATATTGGGCAGCAAAATAGAGCGGGATGGGTGGAATGAACAGCAAGGCAAACACAATCAGATGGGCATTAAATTTGTGCGTACGCAGCCAGTTTAACAAGCCTGACATTTCTCCTCCATTCACTTCTCAGGTAAGCCACACTCCGATCGCCGTTAGAAAGCTGATCAGCAGAACCAGCAAACCAGCATAGACGATCAGGCGGCGCATCACATCGCCCTCTTTGCCTGCCATTCCGGCGGTGCTGGCACCCACAACCACCTTGGTCGGCGCCATGACCGAAGCCAGGGCGGCACCGGCGGTCTGCCCGGCCAGGATGATGGCAGCGCTGTAGCCCAGCAGCTGGGCAGTGCGCAGCTGCAGCGCCCCAAAGACGACATTCGAATTTGTATTGCTCCCGGTCATGAATGCGCCCAGAGCACCGATCCAGGGAGCGAAAAAGGGGAAGAGCGGGCCCATCCCTTCTGCCAGACCGCGTGCCAGGCTATCGGTCATGCCGGAGTTCTCCATGATGACAGCCATGGTCACCATCGACAGGATGCTGATCGTCGAGGAGAGCACCTTCCGCACGGTACTGCTCAGTATCCTCCGCACGGCCCCAGGATGGTACAGGCCAGCCCGGCGGTAGATCAGGTATGCCACGATCAAGGCATAAAACAACACCATACCGGTGTGGCGAAAGACAGGAATCTTACGCCCTGCTCCGGCTGGTGTGATATAGCCCAGACCGGTACGGACCTCCGGGAATTCGACCTGGACAGCCACCTGCCCCAAAAAATCGCTCAAATACGGGCTGAGCTGCACCAGCAGGATGAACACGACGACCACCAGATAACCGGATATCGCAACCAGCAGGGCTCGGATATCCAGGCGACCATTTTCTTGCTCCTGGCCGCGAAAGCGCTTGGCAAGTGGAATGCCAACCAGCAGCCCGGCGATGCCTGCGACAAACGCGCCGATATTCCACAACCCGGAGACCGCTACCACGTACTGCGTGGCGCCCATCACGATCCCTAGCACCAAAACCACCCAGAACAAGCGGCGCACAGCCGGCCAGCCTTCTGCGGCGTGGGCGACCATCCAGCCCACGAACACTCCTGCCACGCCCAGGAAAAATGCTGAGGCAGTCACCAATACCTCACCGGGCAGGCCAGTAGCAGCAATCAGCGCCTGGAAGGATGAGCCCAGAGAGCCGAATGTCACCGCAGCACCGTGACCGATAGAAGGGACAACCACCGCCGCCAGTGGGGCAAACCCAAGACCGACCAGGATAGGGGCGATCACCGCCACCGGAACACCGAAACCGCCCACGCCCTGCAGAAAAGACGCGAACACCCAGCCGATGAGCAGCGCCTGCATGCCTCGATCGTTCGTCAGGTGAGGCAGTGCCTGACCGATTGTGCGGATTGCCCCGGCCTCGTCCGCAACGCGATAGAGCAGGAAAGCCGCCCAGATGATGAGCAGCACATCCAGGCTGAGCAGCAACGCACGGGTGTGCGCATAGGCCAGCAGCTCCGGTCCAGCGCCAAAATACAGGACTGAGATTATCAAAGCTGCTAGGTAGCCGGCACCAGCACCGCGCGCCGCCCCCCAGCGCAGACCGACCATCAGAAAAAGGATTAATGCAATGGGTGTAAGGGCGAGGAAGAAGGCCATGGTGTAGGAAGGATTTAGGGATTAGGGAGTAGGGGATAAGGTAATCAGGGGAAAGGGGTCAAGGGCTCGGAACAGCGATGGGTGCGCGGCAGGTGTACAGGTAGACCAGCAGAGTCCCCAGCAGCAAACCCGGCAGGAGCAGCAGGCCTGCTTCGGGGCCAAACTCGCCGCCGGTGAGCAGCTCGGGGCCGGATACCTGGTGATGGATGAGGCGCGGCAGGCCGCTCATGCCGCTCACCGGATAACCGAATACTGTCGACTCGAAGAAATTCCAACCTGTGTGCAGACCGAGCGGCAGCCACAGCTGGCGCGTGCGAATATAGCCGAAGGCGAGGAAGATGCCGCCTGCCAAAAGCCCCAGGACGGCCGCCGGAGAAAAATTCGGGTTGGCGAGATGGGTCAGCGAGAAGAATAAAGAAGAGATCAGCACGCCACAGAACAGGTTCAAGCCCTCTTCGACATTCTGCAGCCAGTAACCGCGATGGAGCAGCTCCTCCTGCCAGCTTCCAGCAAGGAAGACCAGCAGCATTGCCAGCACCCCAGCGGTCACTGCGGCGGTTCCACCAGCAAGGGAGTCATCCTGCCAGGCGAATCCTTGAAAGCTTAGCCAGCCGCCAACCCACTCGAGCAGGTAGATGAACCCGATCACCGCTCCGGCGATCAAGAAACCAACTGCCATGTCCTTCAGAGCTGCCCGGTTCCAGTTCAGCCCCAGGCTGGAGAAAGACCTGCGGTCCAGCCAGCGGCGGGCCAGGTAAACCGAGGCAGTCACCGCCAGCACCGAGCTGACATGCGACAGTAAGAGCCAGGGCGTTGAGGTGCTAATCTGGGAGAAAGGCAGCACGAGCAGCAGGCAGCCGCTGATCAGCAGGAAGAAGACTCCCATAAATAGAAGCTGTCCAAGCAGGCGAAAGCCCGACCGGAGCCGGTCCTGCTCTGGGGTGAGGAAAATCCGCCGCAGCATCTTACCCTTTCAAGTAGATCCCATCCGGGTCTAGCTCCTCGTGCAGGATGCGCAGCTCGGCATCTGACGGAGGGTCAGTATAACGCAGCTCACCGGCGACTTTGAGCTGCCAGCCGGTGTTTTCAACCGCCTGCTCGGCAGTCGCCCCAGGATGCAGGGCGGTCAGGACCAGCTCGCCGTCCTCGTCCGGCTCGAGAATGCCCAAGTCGGTGACCACCGCCAGCGGTCCAGCCCCGCGCAATTTGGTGGCCTCCCTCTCAGCCCTCCCGCCCAGGAAGCCCGCCGAGGTGCGAAAGTCGACTTTTTCCGGGAAACGTCGTTTCTGGTGCGGGGTGAGTATATAGCAGCGGTTCGCCCAAGCGGCAATCTCCATCGAGCCGCCGGAACCGGGCAACCGCACCTTCGGGTGCTGGTAATCGCCGATGGTGGTGGCATTGATGTTGCAGTAGCGGTCGATCTGGGCGCCGCCGAGGAAGCCAACGTCGACATTGCCGCGCTGCAGGTAGAAGGCGAAGATATCGTACATGCTGCACACCGCCAGCGCCCCAGATACCAGGGTCGGGTCACCGATTGAAAGTGGCAGGCGCGCCGGCTGGGCTCCGATCACCCCGGCCTCGTAGATCATCACCAAGTCGGGGGCATGGGTGCACCGGGCAAGGTTGCAGGCCAGGTTGGGCAGCCCGACGCCAACGAATACCACATCACCATCGCGCAGCAATCGGGCAGAGTTGATGGTGAGCAGTTCAGCGGAGGTATAGATCCTCATAAATTATCTTCCTTAAATAAGTCTGGCAATTCTGGATCTAAGGGTGAAGGGGAGAGAGAATAAGGGGCGAGACTCTCACGAATTAGTTTATCGGAATAACGCTTCCGGAGGGTGCCAATTGATGTGGCAAGCATTTTCCGAACCTTGTAGTTCACTCGGATCAGCTCATTTAGAATTTCCGGTGAGCCTATTTTGCAATCTAGTGCGGTGTGAAGCCAATGATCTACTTCGTTCGCCGATCCTTGAGCAATGTGCAGGTAATGGATATATTCAACCCCAATATGCCTCCCGTGCCCTTCAGCGATATTCGCTCCAACGGAGGTCGACGCGCGCAATAATTGGCGTGCGATATCTTGGGCAAATACATTTTTTGGCCAACTCTGGATTTGCGAATATATCCCGCGAGTAACCTCCCGAACTTTTTGGTCAAAAACTAACCCTTGGTAATCCATACTTTCTACCCTATCCCCTGTCCCCTTTCCCCTAACCTTTAATACGTCCCATAGTTTACCGGAGCACTGAGCAATTCCCCTGTTTTGAGGCGTTCGTGTACCTCGGCTCCGAGCTTGTGCCAGTATTCCTGGCGGTCTTTGACACCGTAGACCCACTCGTCCAGGTAGGCCTGGACGCCGGCGCGGGTCTTGCTGATCTGGTCCCAATCCAGGTAGAAAGCGTTATCACGGTCGTAGTAGCCCTGGGTGTAGGATGGGTGCGCACAGTAGGGGACATGGCAGACCGCATCGACAACGATGCCCGGGATCAGGGTGCGGTTTGGGTCGGAGCGGATGACCTGCTCGTCGACGATCTCTTCGGCGGTGAGGATGACTTTGCCGGACGCAAAAGCGGCCTCTTTCTGCTCGCCGATGATGCCCCAGATATGCGCGTTCCCTTCCCGGTCAGCTCGCTGTACGTGCACAATGGCGACATCCGGGTTCAATGCCGGGACGACCACCACCGGGTCCCCGGAATACGGGTCTATCACGGTGCGGTGGTTGGGGTTGGCCCGTTCCAAGTCACCAGCACCAGTCGGCTTCATGGGGATGAAGGGCAGTCCGGTAGCACCAGCCTGCAAACGAGAGATCATACCGAAATGGGAGTACTCCTCCCACTGGAGAGCACCCGATTCAACCTCGGCGCGCACGATGCGCAGCGAGCCCACGCCGGGGTTTCCCATATAGGAGAAGATCACTTTCTTCGCACAGCCGGCGGCTACCATCTGATCGTAGATCAAGTCCGGGGTAGCGCGGGCGAGCACCAGGTCTACCCGCCCCTGGCGGATGATCTCATGCCCGGCTGCGAACGGTATCAGGTGAGTGAACCCGGCTGCATAGAGCAAATCACCGTCCTGCACGCAGCGAGAGACAGCTTCAGATAATGACATCAATTTAGTCATGGCACATCCATTAACCTCGATAGGACTTGCGCAGCTGGCAGAGACGAAGTGGGTGTGGGCGGGCGATGGCCTCCTGCACAGCCCTTATTTCCCCTGATCTGCGCATCTTCTATTCTATTCACCTTTGCTCTGGCTGCGCTCATCGCCGGCAGAATATTTTTGCTCCTCGACGTTGCGGCGTTTCTGCTCGCGTCCTTCCTGCATGCGCTTCCAGGTGCGGAATCGTTCGCTGGGAGAGGGTGGGTTGCGGTACTTCCACATCATGTAAACGCCGAGGACGAACAGCACAATACCGCTGCACAGGTAGGTATACCTGGGCATATCGGCCTGGTCAGTGGCAATGAATATGATCAGGCCAACAAAGCCGATAAAAAAGAAGAACTGCCCGATCCGTCCTCTGAAAGTCATCTCTACCACCAACGAGAATATTCTGGTCGTACCGGATGGGCTGGGCCCATCCGGTACGATTGGTGATTTGGACGGCGTTGATTACCCCTCCAACGTACGCGCCTGCTGCTAATCTACCAGAGTCTGGATCTGCTCGTGCAGATAGAGCTGCAGGTAGTAATGCCCGCCGGCATTCTTGCCGCTCGAGCCAGAGCCCTTCCACCCGCCGAACGGCTGGAAGCCAGGCCAGGCGCCTGTGGTAGCGCCATGCGGGCGGTTGGCATACACCACACCGGCCTGGATGTTCTTGAAGAACCACTCCGTCTGCTCTTTCGAGCCATAGAAGCCAGCTGTCAGCCCGTAGTTCACATCGTTCGCCATGCGCATGGCATGATCAAGGTCCGTGAATTTTCCTACTGTAGTGATCGGCAGGAACATCTCATGCTTCCACAGACGGTGTTCAAAGGGCAGGTCCGCTACCAGAGTGGGGGTGCAGTAATATCCCTTGCCGTACGCGCCCTCTGTTAGGACCTTTCCGCCGGTGAGGATCGTCCCGGATTGGGAGAGCTCTTCGCTGTATTCCTGGTACTCCTTGTAAGAGCTTTTGTTGATGACTGGTCCCAGGTAGACATTCCGGTCGGTTGGGTCACCAATAGCCAGCTTATTCGTCAGCTCAAGCAGCCTGGATACCAACTCATCATAAACCGGTTCCTCGGCATACACGCGCGAGCAGGCCGAGCATTTCTGACCCTGCAGACCGAATGCCGAGCGCACGATCCCGAGTGCAGCCCGCTCCAGGTCGGCGTGACGGGTGACGATAGCCGGGTTCTTCCCCCCCAGCTCGAGGATGATCGGGCGCACGTAGCGACCGTTGGCAAAGTCCCGGTAGATGTTCATGCCCACATCGAACGAACCGGTAAATGTGACCCCATCCACCTGATCGCTCTCGATCAGCGCCTGACCCAGCGTGCTGCCCGGACCGGTGACATAGTTGAACGCCCCGTCCGGCAGACCGGCATCCCGGAAGCATTCTGCCAGCAGACGGACGGTCAGAGGCGTATCGGTGGCGGGTTTGATCACCAGCGTATTGCCGGCTACCAAAGCCGCCCCCGAAGGACCGCCGGTCAATGCGGCGGGGAAGTTGAATGGGCTGATCACCAGCCAGACTCCATAAGGGCGCAGCACGGAATAGTTGGTCGCCTGATACCCCACCAGCGGGTCTTTACCCATCGGCACGACAAAGCCGTTGTTGTTCTCCAGCTGGTCGCAGGCATAGCGGATCAGGTCGGCGGTTTCGGCCACATCCCCCAGGGCTTCCATACGGTTCTTGCCAACCTCCATTGACAGGGCGGCGCTGATAAGGAAGGTGCGCTCGTCGATCAGGTCCGCAGCTTTGCGCATGTACGCCACCCGCTCTTGCCATTTCATCCCGCTCCAGATGGGAAAAGCTTTCCGGGCTGCGTTGAGAGCATCGGCGGCATCCGCAGCACTGCCTTTCTGGAACACACCCAGCACGACATCGGTATCAGCCGGAGAGCGGTCCTCGAACTTCTCGTCGACGAAGCGCTCTTTGCCAGCGATGATCATGCCGTATTCCTTTCCCAGACCGGCTTTGACCTGGACCAGCGCCTGCTCGAAGCGTGTGTGCAGCTCTTCCGGGGGGTTGAACATGGTGGCGTAGGTTAATTTGAATGTTTCTGCCATACGGTAACTCCTTATAAGTATTCACTACTAGCTGTTACGCAGAAGGTGGGATGACCTTGATCTGCGTAACAGCCAATACTACTTGGTATCAGGCGATAAGAGGCATATGAACCCCATCCATCTGCGCGATCCCTGACGGTACTGCATCATGTGCAGACAACAATCATAGTATAGCCGAGGCAGTCGCACGCGTCAAAAGATTGATGTATGCTTCCTGGCATGACATAAATCCGTTTTTTATTGCATTTGAGCATATTTTAGGCTAAACTGAAGGAGGGACACCCGGTCAGGGTAACCACCTGCCCGAGGTTGCGGATGTAGAAACCAGAGAAAAGGATGCGGATATGCAGCTCACCGGATTACACCTGCTGTTGACCTACCAGTGCACCTTCGAATGCGACCACTGCTTCGCATGGGGCAGTCCTTGGCAGGAAGGCACGATGACCTTGCAAGATATTCGCCAAATCCTGCAGCAGGCAGACCAGATGGGCGGTGTGGAATGGATCTACTTCGAGGGGGGAGAGCCCTTCCTATATTACCGCACCCTGCTGAAGGGGGTGGAGATGGCAGCCAGAGCTGGCTACCGGGTGGGGATCGTCAGCAACAGCTACTGGGCGACCAGCGTGGAAGACGCCGTCGAGTGGCTGCGCCCGCTGTCAGCCTGGGTGCAGGACCTTTCCATCAGCAGCGACCTGTACCATTACAGCGAGAAGATCAGCCGCCAGAGCAGATACGCCAACCAGGCTGCTGAGGTGCTTGGGATCCCGGTAGGGGTGATCAGCATCGCCCAGCCGGACTGCCAGGCGGAAGAAGCTCATGGGCAGCTGCCGACTGGCGAGTCGGCGGTGTGCTACCGCGGCCGGGCAGCAGCCAGGCTGGTTGAAGGGGTACGGCTGCAGCCGTGGGATGGATACGACGAGTGCCCCTACGAAGACCTGCGCGACCCGGGGCGGGTGCACCTCGACCCGCTCGGCTACGTGCATATCTGCCAGGGGATATCGCTGGGCAATATCTACCAGTCCTCGATCCGCGAGATCTGTGCGGAGTACGATCCTGAGGCGCACCCGATCACCGGTGCGCTGCTGGCTGGCGGGCCGGCCGAGCTGGTGAAGCGCTACCAGCTGCCGCATGAGGATGGTTACGCGGATGCCTGCCATCTGTGCTACAGCACCAGAACTGCACTGCGGAGCCGCTACCCTGAAGCTCTGCTCCCCGACCAGATGTACGGCATCTACTCACAATGACGTTCTTCACCGATACCACCTTCATCGGCATCGACCCAACTGCAGGTCAGCGCCCGTTCGTATACGCGGCTTTGAACGGCGAACTGCGCCTGCTGGCGCTGGGACATGGCGAAATCAACGATGTGCTGGCATTCATCGCCGGACAGCGGCAGGCAATGGTGGCAGTGTGCTCCCCACGCCAGCCGAACCAGGGCTTGATGCAGAAGCCAGAGGTGCGCGACCAGCTCACCCCGCAGCCGCGCCCGGGGCGCTGGCAGAACTTCCGGGTGGCAGAATACATGCTGCGCCAGCATAATATCAGCTCACCGCGCACGCCCGCCAGGGAGGAGAACTGCCCCAACTGGATGCAGATGGGTTTCAGACTGTACACCCGGCTGGAAGACCTGGGCTATCACAGCTTCCCGACCCCCGAAGCCAACCATCAATCGGTAGAGGTCTACCCGCACGCCTGCTTCACGGTCCTGCTGGGTAAGGCACCGTTCCACAAACAGACCATCGAAGGCAGGATCCAGCGCCAGCTTGTGCTGTACGAACAGAATGCCGGCATACCCGACCCGATGCGCATCTTCGAAGAGATTACCCGCCACCGGCTGCTGAACGGCATCCTGCCGCTCGATAAGCTGTACTCCCCGGGAGAGCTGGATGCACTGGTGGCAGCCTACACTGCCAGTCTGGCAGCCACATCACCAGAAAAGGTCACTTCCCTGGGGCATCCGGATGAAGGGCTGGTGTATCTGCCCGCCGGTGAACTGAGGGCGCGTTACTAATCCGCTCCTACGGTGTTTATCTTACAGACCCAAATCGGTAGCTGCTACCCGCTGACGAGAGCTGTATGCCTACACAAAAAGTCAAAATGATCATCAACCCCAACGCCGACCTGGGCCGTGCCTGGCGCCAGGCGGCCGATCTGCGCCCGGTGGTCGACCAGTTCGGCGGCGCAGACTGGACCGGGACTGTCTACCCGACACATGCCATCGAGCTGGCGCGCCGGGCGGCAGAAGAAGGCTACGAGCTTATCATCTCGGTGGGCGGCGATGGTACCGTACACGAGGTGATCAATGGGCTGATGCAGGTGCCGGCAGAGAACCGGCCGCGCCTGGGGATCGTGCCGATGGGAACAGGGAACGATTTTGCCCACGCGTTAGGCATCCACCCACCCGCAGCGGAGGCCCTGCGGAATATCTTCACCGGTCAGCCGCGCCGCATAGATATCGGCAAACTGGTAGATGGCAGCGGGCGGGTGGAGTATTGGGACAATGCCCTGGGGATCGGTTTCGACGCCACAACCACCATCTACTCTCGGCGATTCACGCTGCTGCGCGGCTTCATCGCCTATTTCCTGGCGGTACTGCAGACGATCATGCTCAACCATGATGCCCCGCGCATGCACATCACAACCGACAAAGAGCAGTGGACAGATGAACTGCTGATGCTGACGCTGTGCAACGGCGCTCGCGAAGGTGGCGGGTTCCTTGTAGCGCCGGAGGCCATCCCGGATGACGGCATCCTCGATTACGCCTGCATCGGACCGGTCTCACGGTTGATGATGCTGCGCCTGATCCCTGAGGTCTTAAGAGGCACACACGGGCGCTTCTCGCAAATCCGCATGGGCAGGCTGATGCGAATGGAGCTGAAGTCCGAGGCACCCTTAACCATCCATACCGACGGGGAGATATTCGCCGGATTCGGAATGGATGTGCGCCAGCTCAGTGTAGAGATCCTGCCCGGGGCAATGGAGATCATTGCCTGAAAGTATCAGGCCTGATACTTTCAGGGCTGAGAACACCTGCGGGCAACGCTGTCATGCTTCAGCTTAACCAGAGTTTGTATAGCCAGGACCCGGGCTTCCTGCAGATCGTCGCCGAGCTGTGGGGAGTGTCTTTTGATTCGCCGGAGGTGGAGAGCATGCGGGAGGTGCTGGCTGCCACACTGCTGGAGCCGGGCAGAGCCGCAGAAATGGCAGAGAGCCTGCCGCCAGTAGGGCGTGAGGCGCTGGAAGACTTGCTGCGCAGCGGGGGCAAGCTGCCTTGGGCGCTCTTCATCCGCCGCCACGGAGAAGTGCGCGAGATGGGACCCGGTCGCAGAGACCGCCAGCGCCCGCATCTCAACCCGGTCTCCGGCGCAGAGGTGCTGTGGTACCGGGCGCTGGTAACGCGGGCGTTCCTGGATACACCCGACGGGCCGCAGGAGCACGCCTGCATCCCGGCTGATTTGCTGGCTGTGCTGCCCGAACCAGTCCCTCCCCAGATCGAAAGCCTTGGACGACCCGCCAGACCGGATGAGCGCGCCGTGACCATCCCGGTCACGGACCGCATTCTGGACCATGCGTGCAGCATGCTGGCAGGTCTGCGCACAGGTTTTTCGGGTTTCTCCGCTGAGGAGCTGAACGAACTGTTCAGCTCCTGGAAGCCCTCCGGCACAGTGGTTCCTTATCCATTAACCCCAGATGCCATGCAGGGTCTGCTGGATGCCATCGGCCTGCTGGATGCCAATGACATCCCCATCCCAGACCTCACCCGGCATTTCCTGGAGCTGCCGCGCTCCAGGGCACTGGCACACCTGGTGCGGGCATGGACGCACAGCCCGGATTTCAACGAGCTGCGCCTGCAGCCCGGGCTGGTGTTCGAGGGCGAGTGGCACAACGACCCGCTGCGGGCGCGCTACGCCATCCTGGACCTGCTGGTGAACGTGCCTGCCAATACCTGGTGGAGCCTGCAGGCATTCGTCGCCGACCTCAAGCAGTCGCAGCCGGATTTCCAGCGACCGGCGGGAGACTATGACTCCTGGTATATCCGCAGCGAGGCGAGCGGAAAGCACCGGCGCGGCTTCGAACACTGGGACGAGGTGGACGGGGCGCTGGTGCGCTTCCTAATCACCGGTCCGCTGCACTGGCTGGGGGTGCTCGACCTGGCAGCGCCTGCGCCAGATGCCGCACCGACAGCGTTCCGTTTCTCCCGTTGGGCAGAGGCGCTGCTGGCAGGGGCGCCGCCGGAGGGGATGGACGAGGAAGACGAGACCTTCCTGATCAGCTCAGACGCACGCATCCGAGTGCTGCGCCTGGTTCCGCGCGGCGCCCGCTACCAGCTGGCGCGTTTCAGCGAGTGGGAGAGCCAGGACGAGCAAGCGTATCACTACCGCCTGACCCCGCATTCCCTGGAGCGCGCCAGGGACCAGGGTCTGCGGGTGGTGCACCTGCTGGCCCTGCTGCGGCGCTATGCGCTGGCGGTGCCCCCCAGCCTGACCAGCGCGCTGGAGCGCTGGCAGGAGCATGGCAGCGAAGTGCGCATCGAGCGGGTCACGATCCTGCGCGTGAAAAACCCGGAAATGCTGCAGATGCTGCGCAGCTCGCGCGCCGGGCGCTTCCTGGGAGAGCCGTTGGGACCGACAGCCATCATCGTGCACGAAGGCGCCTGGGAAAAAGTGCTGACCATCCTGACGGAAATGGGCTACCTGGGGGAAGCAACGATCGAGAGCTCACTTTAAAAAATATCAGGGCAGGGTGTACCTGCCCTGATATACCCTCCTGCTACCAGCGCATCTGCCCGGCGCGGGAGAGCAGGTAGACGAACTCGCTCACTTCCTCGTCCCAGGAGATCTCCTGCGGCAGCGAGGAGGCCAGATCGTAGATCTGCGATATTGAGATATCGCCCGCCCACGGGCTGCTGCGCAGCACCTCGGCGTACTGGGCTGCCAGCACTGCCAGCCGGTAGTGCGGTGAAGCGCTGAAGAAATCCCCCACCAAATCCCAGGTATTCAGGTTGCCGTTGATCTCGTTCACCCGGAAGTTATCCGGGTCCTGCCAGCGCAGCTGTACAGTTGCCACACGCCCCTGAGCGCCGGGGCGGAACTGCACGGCGTAGATCGCCGTGGCACTGTGCCCGGCACCCAGCTCACCGGCATCTATGCTGTCGTTGCGGAAGTCCTGGTCGGCGACCGCCCGGTTCTCGTAGCCTACCAGCCGGTAGTACGAGACCACGTCCGGGTTGAAGTCCACCTGCACTTTGGCATCCCGGGCGATGACCTGCAGCGTGGAGGTCAGGTCTTCGACGAACAGCTTGTGGGCCTCGTCCATATCATCCACATAGGCATAGTGTCCATCGCCGTTGTCGGCAAGCTGCTCCATGAGCACATCGTTGAAATTGCCCATGCCGAAGCCGACCGTGGTCAGGGTGACGCCCTCTTCGACGTAGCCGCGCACTTTAGCCAGGATGGCCTCCGGGCTGGTTGCGCCCACATTGGCGACCCCATCCGAGCACAGCACGACCCGGTTGCTGGTACCCGGGCGGTATGCCTGCATGGCGAACTGGTAGCCCAGCTCCAGACCGGCCTCGGCGTTGGTGGCGCCTTCCGTGTTCAGCGAGTAGATGGCGTTGAGGATCACCTGGCGCTCGCTGCCGGGAGTCGGGTGCAAGGCAACGCGGGCGTCCGAGCCATAGACCACGATGGCGACCGTGTCCTGGTAGGTCAACCGGTCGACCAGCAGCTCCAGTGAGCGCTTGACCAGCTCCAGGCGGTTCTCACGCTGCATCGAGCCGGAGATGTCGATGA
This sequence comes from Chloroflexota bacterium, assembly GCA_032124675.1. Classification (GTDB taxonomy): domain Bacteria; phylum Chloroflexota; class Anaerolineae; order Anaerolineales; family UBA4823; genus JAQBDA01. Next base: position 7,097 of record JAQBDA010000331.1, on the reverse strand, counting down.
CGAAGGTCAGTGTAGCGGGCTTGCGCTGCCATTCCTGCACCTGGTAGCCCTGCACGCCGAAGCGCAGGAAGTAGGTGCCGTCGTGGTGGAACGGCGAGGGAGCACCATCGGCGTACACTGCGAAGGCGACATCCGCCGGAGCCGGGTAGCCCGGATCGAAGTAATTGACGAATTCCTCGACCCGCACTGCGTCGGCGGGCGGCAGGATGCCATCCATCACGTAGCGGCGTGCCACGCTGTATGAGGCCGTGTCCACATCCAGGGCGAAGGTCGAGAGATGGTCTTCCAGGGCGTCGGTGTACGGGTTGACGCCGTAATCCCGGAAGAAATTGTCGACCGGCGGCGATTTACCTCCCGGTTGGGGGAGCATGGTGGGTGCCTGGGTGGGATAGACATAAGACTCCGGCTGGGCCGGCTGCTCGACCGGCGGCGCAGCAGGCGGCTGCCCCTGCCCCTCAGACTGTGCCGGTCGCTCCACCTGCACCTGCTGGGTGATGATGACCGGCTCGCCTTCAGACAGGTCGCTGAACTGCGCCTGGGTGGCAGCCGCGATCTGGGTCGCCGATCTGCTCGGGGCACAGGCTGAAAGGAGAAGTACAAAGATAGAGATGATCAAGATTATTCGGTTGGTGTTCATCGGGTTGCCCTCCTGATATAGGTAAGGTTGCTGTTATATTTAGAATATCACCCCGGGCTGTCAGGCGCTTGACAGCGGGCTGATAGATGGATGACAAATATTCGTTAGATTTGACAAATGTCATTCCGAGCACATGCTCTCTTTGCACGTGCGAGGAATCCCAAAAATGCGGGTCCGAGAACGTTAGCGATAAGCCTGAAATGCTACGATCTAAGGGATTCCTCCCCTTCGCTGCGCTGCGGGTCGGAATGACATACTGGTCCCTGGAGTGCTTGTGATACGTCCATCGTCACCTTGTTGAGTGACTACTACGAGCGCAGCATCTTGATCACAAATCGCAGCCCCAGGAAGAGCAGGGCGAACGGTGCGACAACGACCAGCAGCCAGATGGCGGCATCCACCAGGAAACGGAAGATGGCCCCCGAGATGCGCAGGGCGCTGTTGAAGGTGCGCCCCGGGCTCCAGCCGTCGGGCAGGACGGCAGGCAAGCCGAATCGCCGGGGGGCGATATCGAGCGTGATCTGAGAGTAACTCGGGGCATCGCCGGGGGCATAAGTCCGCCATTCCCCCCAGGCCTGCTCGCCGACCACTTTCCCGAGGTCGTGCAAGTCGCCGTACAGCGAGTGGAAATTATAGACCGGCACTGCCAGCAGCACGGTCAGATGCTCCGCAGCGCCGGTGTAGTTGGCATTCGAACTGACCAGGTAACCGCCGTACTCGTGCGCCAGCGCCTCCGCCCGGGAGGCGGCGCGCTCGGGGTTCCAGGCTTCGAGCGCCAGCCGGGCTTGGTAGACGAAGGTCTGGGGTGGCTGGGGGTAGTTTGGCGGGACCGGGGGCGGTGGTGGCTCCGGAAAAGACTGCCGATCACTTAATGGGAAGGCCGCGATCAGGCGCGGCGCAGAGGATACCGAGCAGCCCGCCAGCAGCAGTGAGACGAGAAAGATTATTGGCAAGAATGATTTGATTGACATGATACCCTCCTTCTTAATTCACCGCAGAGTCGATGCGTAGCATCGCCAGAGAGAACAGAAATTTTTATTTTGATATGTGTGTAAACTCCTGCCTCACTTGTGGGACTCCAATCCCGGTGGACAAACTGCCCCGGCATGTCTTTCCGAGGAGCGGTCTTTGCGACGAGGAATCCCTGCTATCACTTCTTCCCGATACAACGATCAGGGATGCCTCCCCATCGCTGCGCTCAGGGTCGGGATGATAGATGCTTGTTAAAGAATAAGTTGATTAGCTGTCAGGGGCTTGATAAGAGGTTGACAGGCGGCTGACAAAAACTGCCCGCGGATCAGGGAAGCGGCTATTCCAAGAATTGCATTATCTTATGAAATCTATATATTGACAATGTACACATCTAATATTATGATATATATATTTTATACATCGTCAAGAGAGGGATGACTATGCAGGACAGCAAGAAGAAACCCATTCAGATCTACCTGCGGGAAGATCAATTGAGGCTGCTCAGGGTTGTGGCCGAACGGCGCGGGGAGTCAATGGCTGAATTGGTACGGCAGGGTGTGGATCTGCTCATCGAAGGGCTGCCGGTCGATGAAGACCCCCTGCTGGAGATTATCGGTCTATATGACTCCGATCAGGGCGACCTGGCAGAGAAACATGACGAATACCTGGTTGGATTTGTGAAAGACGAGAGCAGCAGTGAGTCATGAAGTATTCGTCGACACAAGCGCCTGGGTTGCAGTCAGCGACCTGCGTGACAAATATCACCCGGCAGCCAGAGCAGAATACAGCCGATTGATCGCAGATCGCTATATATTCATGACCACGAACCTGGTGATCGCCGAAACCCACATTATCATCCGGCGCACCGGCGGGCACGCCCAGGCGATGCGCTTCTTATATTCGCTGAGCGGCAGCGCGCGCGTTCAGAAGGTATGGTCGGATGCCGGTCTGGAATCAACCGCAGAAGAAATCCTCGAGAAATACACAGACCAGGATTTTAGCCTGGTCGACGCGGTGAGCTTTGCAGTGATGCGCGAACGAGAAATTATGAATGTATTAACATTCGACGGCCACTTTGGAACGATGGGATTCCAGCTTCTGCCGGCGATTGCCTGACGATCCTAATTTTTCAAACGCGGGGGCAGTTTTGCTACGGCTCGCGCCCGGCATAAGGCAAATACACCGCGTTGGTCGGGCCAAATAGGGCGTACTTACCCGTGGAACAGATTCCCACCGCAAGCTGGCGCGCCAGCTTGTCATGATGCGCGCTGGCGTCAGGCTGACAGGTATCCTGAGCATGGATCCAGGCAGCGCCATCCCACCAATACAGGCCTAGCAGATCGACGTCCGAGACTACGTCTACATCTACAAGGCTGTATTGGATGGTCACCGTGACGGGGAGGTTGAAGTTTACACTCTGGTTAAAAACCCCAACAGGAGATAAATCCAGCTCGAAGGCATGCCCGGCAAAAGCGTTCCCGCCCGCGCCGTACGCCAGGGTGGGTGTGACTGTCAGGGTAGAGGTGACCGCCACGCCGCCAGGGGGGATATCGAAAGTGGTCGGCAGCCCCTGGGTATCGGTATAGACCAGGGAACCTGCAACCTGGGGGAATATTGTCGCACTGACCGGGGTGGGCAGCAGGGTGAAATTAGCGCCGGAGGCGTCCGGGGGAGTCTGCACCAGCCGGGAGGAGGGGTAAAAAGCGTAGCCCAGGAGGGTCGGCAATATATTGTAGACCCCGGGCGGCAGCTCTGGGAGGAAATAGCCGCCGTCAAAACCTGTAACCGTGTCGAAGGAATCTCCGGCAGAAACTTCTACCCCGGCAACCGGAGCGCCGTGCAGGTCGCGGATATAGCCGCTTGCCGTGGAGCCGTACTGCAGTACAGTCAGCCCGTTCCCGCCAGTGTAGGTATAGCCTGAATGGACGGTCATTTCGGCGAAAATTTCGGCGCGGCTTAATTGAAGATAGCCAACCTCTTCTGGCTGGTATGCGTCTGACACATTGTAAACATGCAGTTCGTCGGGGATTATCGTCCCGTCACCCTTCTCGAAACTTAATCCATATAGATAAACAAGCGAATCAGACACAGCAATTCGATACGCAATGGAATCTACCACTGTAAAACTCACTTCATTTGGATTGGTTGGATCTGAGATATCGACCACCTGCAATCCGGAATAGCAATCGATATCGTCACAATAAAATGCAGCCTGGTAGATTAGTTTCCCAACCACCTCGAGATCGTTACCTCCTTGCGGGTGATAACCAACCTGGAGGATGTTTGCCGGATCGGAAGTATCCAAGATATGAATCCCCGACCAACCCGTTACGAACGCGTAATCATCATTTACAGCCACAGCTATCGTTCCTGTAATCAGCGCACTGCCGACAAGAGCTAAATGGCTGGGATCAGATACATCAACCAAATAGAATCCTCCGACCGACTGGTCAGGTACCAAATATAGAGTATTGTCAAGAATTACCATATCTCCAACCGGAACACCGGAATCGAAGCTGCTGATTTCAATGATATTCCTTGGGTTGGCAATATCTAATACATGTAGCCAGCCATCGTACAAATAGGCGTTATTACCACGCACAGCAACTTCACTCGCCGACCAGTCTTCGTAGACGCCAGATACTAATATCATTCTCGGATCGGAAATATCGATCACCCACAGACCCATTCCCCAATCAGCAACGTAGAGGTTATCACCTGAAACATCCATGTCATAGACCATACCCGGACCGCCGAACCGGTTGGCGAGCACAGGCTCGAACGGGTCAGAAACATCAATAATATGCAGCGCAGATAAACTCCCGCCCAGGTAGACATATCCTGCAACCGCAGCTACGCCGCTGCCTTCTACATTCCAGTGCTCGCTGATATAAGTACCTAGATGCTGGGGGTGCTCTGGGTCGTGTACATCCGTCACCAGCAGCCCCAGGTCACGGTTGGTCACATAAGCATAGCCATCCACAACAGCCAGGTCCTCCGAATAGCCGCCCAGGGGAATCTGCCCCAGCACGAGCGGGCTGGAAGGGTCAGATACGTCCATGATCCACAATCCAGAAAATCTATCCACCACATAAGCCAGGTTGTCGATAACCACCACATCTTCGGCAAATCTTGCTGTTACTGAATAACTCTTTTCGACGGGAGAAGATGGGTCAGAGATATCCAGTATCCTCAGCCCGCCCCAATATTTGGGGATAGGTTCATAATCGCCCCTCTCAGCAACATAGAGGAACTCACCCTTAACGAACAAACTAGCTGCCTCACCTGGTGTTTTATAATAACCAACCTGCACCGGATCAGTTGGGTCGGTATAGTCGAATATATGGATACCGCCAGGATAGTGCGTGCTCAAGGATTCGGATAGGAACAGGTATGCTCTGTTCGCAGCCAGCCCTAACGCGTAACCGTTGTAGGTAAAATGTCCAACCTGAACAGGTGAGGATGGATCGGATACGTCGATAATGTATAGGGTCTGGTAAGTGGCGGCAATCACAGTGTTCTCATAGACACATAACTGCGAAATTTCACCCTGCAATACTACGTACCCGACCCTAACAGGCTGGTGTGGGTCAGAAATATCCAGCACCGCCAGCTCAGAGTAGAAGGCGGTAAATGCAAAATTGCCCTGCACAACCACCGGACCGGTCGTGCCACCCTGGTGATTGATAAATCGCACGTTCTCAGCCGCATCCACAGACGAATCCGGCGCAGCAATGCTTTTGGACGGGTCAGTTGTCCCTGCGGCTGGAGATCCCGCTGCTGAGCCGATAGGCGCTCTGCCAGTCGCCCCCTGGGTGAGCGCGCAGGTCAGGATGAATAACACTGCCAGACGAACAGCCGGCGATTTTCGAAGAAGGTAATGTGATTTTTTTATCTCAATCCGCTCCTCCCCGGAATAAGGCAAATTTATATACTCGAATCCGCTATCAGTTCTTCACAGCTAACCTGTCAGCATATTGAGTGTATTATTCACCGGGCACACTGAGAATGGTGTGTCATTCCTAGCCGTTCAACAGGAAGATGGACTCCGCAGGGATTCCTCTTCGCGAAGAACGCTCCTCGGAATGACATTTTCGTCTCAAGCATCTTGACCGACCACGCCATGATTCCGCCTGTTTATAAGATTGACCGATGGGCGCAAACCGTTATAAGCCGCATAAAGACGCGCCGCGTTCAAATACAGCAGGTGCTTCTGGAACGGCTGCAGGTTGGCGAACTTGAGCGCCCCCAGGCTGGCCATCAGAGCCGCCAGGTGGTACTCGTCCGGGCGGGAGGGGTTGAACAGGCAGCGGGCGGCGATCTCCCGCACGGCGGCCAGCAGGGAATAAAGCTCGGGGTGAGCAGACTGCTCTCCCTGGTCTAGCAGATCGAGGAACTCCTGCGGCGAGGCGACCTGCGGGGCGATGACGTGGGCGATGATCTCGGCTTCCAGGTGGGCGAAGTCGAACAGCGGGTGCCCGTCACGCGTGGTGGCGAAGTCGATCAGCCAGATGAATTCTCCCGGACCGACCAGCATGTTCTCCAGGTTCAGGTCGCCGTGGATGGTGGACTGCGTGCCGCTGACCAGCTCGTTCAGCAGGGCGGGCAGGCTCTCCAGCGGGTCGGGCATGCCGTACAGGTCAAAACCTTCAACATAATCTCCCAATAAGGTGTCGCGGGTGGCAACCACCCTGCCGGTCGCGCCATGCGGGTCAGTCAGACCCAGCCAGCGGGCGCGCAGGCGTGGCTGTCCCGGCGAGGGCTGCCCCTTGAGCGACAGGCTCTCCCCATCCAGGCGCAGCTCAACCTGGGAGAAATTGCGCAGGCTGACCCGGTCGCCGACCTCCAGGCTCACCTCCGCCGGGGAGGTACGCCCGTCCAGCACCATTCCTCGACCGCCATCCGGTTGGATGACGTAGTGGGTAGGCAGCAGGCGGTCGTATTCCTGCGCCAGGCGGAAAGTGTAGGGCCGGCGCTGCATCCACCAGTTGGGACCAAAGGTAGCAAATAATTTATACAGCAAGGCGGGATCGGGGTCAGCCAGCAGCTTCTGGCGCATGCTTTGGGGCACGCGCCCCGGCTCGGCGATGAAGGTGTACTGCAGGGCGGCTATTTCTCCCAACCATGCGGGCTGTCTTTTCACCCGGCGGGTAGGGCGGGCGGCGACCACCGGTGGAGCCTGGATACGGGCGGTGACCGGCGGCAGCGTGTTCTTGACATAGTCCTGGTAGTTGGCATATTCCTGCTGGATGGCTTCCTGCTGGCCGATCTTGACGATGGTATGCGCGTCGGCGCGGCCGTCGGGGCGGATGGGCTGGGCCAGGAAGGTGCGAGCCCCGGAATAGCCGGACAGGAACTCCAATTCCAGCACCAGCCTGGCGTAGCGGCGGAACAGCACCTGCAGCAATTGACGCTCGTCGTCCGGCAAGGAGATGCCCGCAGCAGGCTCGATGGCCAGGTCCGGGTTGGGCAGGGCAGATTCCAGGTA